>NZ_VKJP01000042.1 GCF_007280575.1 Streptomyces benahoarensis | reverse complement strand
CGCCGCCCGGCTGCGCGGCGGCGACGCCCGCGACGGCGGCCGGATCCGGGAGCCGGACGCCGTCGGCGGCGTCGTACTTCCGCTCGGTCTCCCGCACGGTGCGCGCCATATCTCGAATCTAGAACCTGCCCGTGACGTCGGTCAGCAGCGTCACCTCGCGCCGGGTCCGCAGCCTCATCACGGGGACCAGCGCGGCGCCGCGCACCCGTGACCGTACGAGGGCTGCCAGCTCGGGCGGTACGGCGTCGGCGAGCGGTGCGCGGATCTCGTCGCGGACGTCCGGGCGCACCGGGAGCTTCAGATGCCATCCGGGGTCGGGGCCGCCGGTCCGGCGGCGCAGGGTGAGGCCGTCCGCGGCGAGGCGGCGGTCCTCGGTGTCGTAGTAGAGCGCGTCGAGGGCCGTGACGCCGCCCGGCTGCGCGGCGGCGACGCCCGCGACGGCGGCCGGATCCGGGAGCCGGACGCCGTCGGCGGCGTCGTACTTCCGCTCGGTCTCCCGCACGGTGCGCGCCATATCTCGAATCTAGAACCTCGGTCCGGTATGTGTCCTGCGCGGCGACGGGCGGACGCGGCGCGAACGGCCCGGGCCGACGCCCGGCCCCCGGCGAGCGCGGCGCCCCCGCGCCGGGGCGGGCGAGCACCGGCGCGCTTACCGCCGTGCGCCACCGTTCCGCGCCCCCGTGCGCCCCACCTGACGACGGCGCGCCCGCGGGACGGGGAACGCTCCGCGCACCCTGAATTACGGTGTGCGAGGGCCGGAGGCGGAGGGTCCCAGGGGGTGTCTTTCCCGCTCTTCGCGGATCAGGCCGTGGCGTCCGGTGCCGTGCCTCGCAAGGCGGAGTCCCGCCCGCGGACCGGGTGTCCGTGGGTGGGGCGACAACGCCGCGAGGCGCGGTGCCAGGCGTCACGGCCACGGCGGGCCCGGCGGCCCCGCGCCCCGAACCGGCCACGACGGCGCCGCGGACCTCTCCGGCCTGCTGTTCGGCGCCCTCGCCGACGCCTGGGGCATGGCGGAGCCCGCCGGGCTCTGGTTCGCACTGCGGGCCCCGCGCGTGGGGCGTCAGCGGGAGGCCGACACCGGCCGCTCCACCCGGATGGACTGCAGCAGCCCTATGGCGATCCAGACGGCGAACATCGACGTACCGCCGTAGGAGACGAACGGCAGCGGCAGACCGGTGACCGGCATGATGCCGAGCGTCATGCCGATGTTCTCGAACGCCTGGAACGCGAACCACGCGATGATCCCGGCGGCGACGATCGTGCCGTACAGCTCCGTCGTCTCCCGGGCGATGCGGCAGGCGCGCCACATCACGATGCCCAGCAGGACGATGATCAGGCCCGCGCCGAGGAAGCCCAGCTCCTCACCGGCGACGGTGAAGATGAAGTCGGTCTGCTGCTCGGGGACGAACTGGCCGGTGGTCTGGCTGCCGTGGAAGAGACCGGAGCCGGTGAGCCCGCCGCCGCCGATGGCAATGCGCGCCTGGTTGGTGTTGTAGCCGACGCCCGCCGGGTCCAGGCTCGGGTTGGCGAACGCGGCGAAGCGGGCGATCTGGTACTCGTCGAGGAGATTGAGCTGCCAGATCGCGAGGCACCCGACGACGCCGGTGCCCAGCAGGCCGAGGATCCAGCGGTTGGAGGCTCCGGAGGCGAGCAGCACGCCGAGGATGATGGCGCCCAGCACCATGATCGATCCGAGGTCCGGCATCAGCAGGATGACCAGAACGGGCACGGCGGCGAGGCCGAGCGCCTGGACGACGGTCCGGTGGTCGGGGTGCGGGGTGTCCCCCGCGTCGACCCGGGAGGCGAGGATCATCGCCATCCCCAGCGTGATGGTGATCTTGGCGAACTCGGCGGGCTGCAACGAGAAGCCGCCGGGGATCGCCAGCCAGGACCGCGAACCGTTGATGGTGGCGCCGATCGGCGTCAGCACCAGCAGCGCCAGCACCACCGACACGCCGTAGAGCACCGGGATGGCGCCGCGCAGCGTGCGGTGGCCGAGCCAGATGGTCCCGGCGGCCATCGTCAGGCCGATGCCGGTGTTCAGCAGGTGCCGCAGGAAGAAGTAGTACGGGTCGCCGTGGTTCAGCTCCATGCGGTTGCGGGTCGCGGAGAAGATCAGCAGCGAGCCGAGCAGCGACAGCGCCAGACAGGACAGCAACAGCGGCCAGTCGAGCTTGCGGACCGCCGAATCACGGTCCATCAGCTTGCCCCAGGCGCCGGTCTCGGGGGCGTACCGCCGGACGTTGAACATCCGGGAGGTGGGACTCGTCGTCACTCTTCCTCCGCCCCCTGGCCCGTCTCGTCCGCCGACGGGTCGTCAGCGTTCTCGATGGGTTCGACGGGCTGCGCCTGGATCGTACCGTCGCGTTCGATGACCGGCAGCGACGCCTCCGGGGCCGGGAGCAGCGCGGACTTCTTGTCGATCCCGCCGCTGTCATCGACGCCGTAGAGCGCGTTGTAGATCTTGCGGACGGCCGGTCCCGAGGCGCCGGAGCCGGTACCACCCTGGGAGATGGTCATGACGATGGAGTAGTCCTTGGTGTACGTCGCGAACCACGAAGTCGTCTGCTTGCCGTAGACCTCGGCGGTACCGGTCTTGGCGTGCATCGGGATCTTCTCCTGCGGCCAGCCCTGGAAGCGCCAGGCAGCGGTGCCGCGGGTGGCGACGCCGGCGAGCGCCGCGTCGATCTGCTGGAGCGTCTGCGGGCTGTCGGGCAGCTTGCCGTGCGCCTTCGGCGTGATCTTCTCGATGCTCTTGCCGTCAGGGCTGACGATCGCCTTGCCGAGGGTCGGGTCGTGGAGCGTGCCGCCGTTGGAGAGCGCGGCGTAGATCGTCGCCATCTGGATCGGGGTGACGAGGGTGTCGCCCTGGCCGATGGAGTAGTTGACGGAGTCACCGGCGCGCATCTTCATGCCGGACTCGCAGTTCTCCTTGGCAATCTTGGAGACGTAGTCGTCGGCGTTCTTGCCCTGGGCGCACCAGCCGGTCTTGTTCGCCTCCCAGTAGTCCTTCTTCCAGCGGCGGTCCGGGACCCGGCCGCTGACCTCGTCCGGCAGGTCGATGCCGGTCTTCTTGCCGAGGCCGAACTGATGGGCCGTCTTGTAGAACCAGTCGGCGGGGTTCTTGGGGCTGTTGCCGCCGTCCTTCTTCCACTGGTCGTAGGCGATGTTGTAGAAGACCGTGTCGCAGGAGACCTCCAGCGCGCGGCCGAGGCTGATCGGGCCGAAGTTCTCCGACTCGAAGTTCTTGAAGACCTGGCTGCCGATGTTGAACGAACTGGTGCAGGGGTAGTGCCCGTTGAACGGGTAGCCCGCGTTGACGGCGGCGGTGGTCGAGATGACCTTGAAGATCGAGCCGGGCGCCGCCTGCCCCTGGGTGGCGCGGTTGAGCAGCGGGTAGTTGGACTTCTTGCCGGTGAGCTTGGCGTAGTCCTTGCCGGAGATGCCGCCGACCCAGGCGTTCGGGTCGTACGAGGGGTTGGACGCCATCGCGACGACGCGGCCGGTCTTCGCCTCCATGACGACGACGGCACCGGCGTCCGCCTTGTAGTTGGTGCCGGTGTTCTTGTCGTGCTCCAGGCGGGCGTCCTTCATCGCCTGGTACAGCTCCTTCTCCGCCACCGCCTGCACCCGGGCGTCGATGCTGGTGATGACGTTGGCGCCGGGGACGGCCGGATCACTGTGGGCCTTGCCGATGACCCGGCCGAGGTTGTCGACCTCGTAGCGGGTGACCCCGGCCTTGCCGCGCAACGCGCTGTCGTACGTCCGCTCCAGGCCGGAGCGGCCGATCTGGTCCGACCGCAGCAGCGGCGAGCGGGTGTGCTCGGCCTTCTTGATCTCCTCGTCGGTGACGGGCGAGAGATAGCCGAGGACCTGCGCGGTCTCCGCCTTCGCCGGGGCGGCGTAGCGGCGGACGGCGGTCGGCTCGGCGCTGATGCCGGGGAAGTCCTCGGAGCGCTCGCGGATCTGGAGGGCCTGCTGGGTGGTGGCCTTGTCGGTGATCGGGATGGGCTGGTACGGCGAGCCGTTCCAGCACGGCTGCGGGGTCTTCGCGTCGCAGAGCCGGACCTTGTTGCGGATCTCCTGCTCGGGGATGCCGAGGACGTCGGAGAGGCGGCCGAGGACGGCCTTGCCGTCGTCCTTCATCTTCAGCAGCTCGGTGCGGCTGGCGGAGACCACCAGCCGGGTCTCGTTGTCGGCGAGCGGCACCCCGCGGGCGTCGAGGAGCGAACCGCGGGTGGCCGGGTCGACGACCTGCTGGACGTGGTTGCTGCGGGCCTTGCTCGCGTACTCCTGGCCGTTGCGGATCTGGAGGTACCAGAGGCGGCCGCCGAGGGTGAGCAGCAGGGAGAAGACGAGGATCTGGATCGCGACGAGCCGGGCCGTGACCCGGGAGGTCCGGCCGGTCTCAGGAATGTTGCTCATGGCCCCTCCGCAGCTCGGCCCGGACGCGCGGCAGTCGGTCGGTCACAGCCGCTTGACCCCCTTGATACGGGCGGCCTTGTTCCGCGCGGACCGGCCAAGGAGGCCGCCCCGGGAGGTCCGGGCCGGCTTCGGCGCCCGCCCGGCCTTCATACCGCCACGGGACGCCTTGAGGCCGGTGCCGGTGGTCATCCAGCCGTACGCGGGCTCCCGCCCGGCGACCGCGCCGCTCGGGCTGCCGGGGCCGTCGCCGGTCAGCGGCTCGCCCTCCAGGCGTCGGGCGAGCGCCATCACACCGGGGACGATGAACGGGGCGAGCAGCAGATCGTAGACGGTGGCGCTGAGGACCAGACCGCCGACGCCGACGTGCCGGGCGGTGGTGTCGCCGACCAGCGCCCCGACGCCCGCGTAGAGCAGCGTGGAGACGACGGCGGCGCCGAGGACGGCGAGCAGCGGGACGGTCGCCGAGCGGTGACGGCCGTTCTCCGGGCGGGTCAGGCCCACGGCGTACCCGACGACGCAGAGCACCAGGGCGTAGCGGCCGATGGCATGGTCGGAAGGGGGCGCGAGGTCGGCGAGGAGTCCGGCGGCGAAGCCGACGAGGGCGCCACCGACGTGCCCGTAGACCAGCGCGAGGCCGACGACGACGAGCAGCAGCAGGTCCGGTACGGCGCCGGGGAGTTGGAGCCGGGCCAGGACACTGACCTGGAGGACCAGGGCGACGAGCACGAGCGGGACGGTCAGCAGGATCCGGTAGATGCGCATCAGTCAGCTCCTGGGTATGCGCCGTCGGAGGGGGTGGCGGTGACGGTGACCGTGGGCGTCGGCCGGGGCTTCGCCGGCGCGGGCGGGAGCACGGAGTCGCGCGGGTCCTGGCGCGGCGGCTGGACGACCACGCCGACGACATCGAGCTGGGAGAAGCCGACGTAGGTGCGGACCTGGACGGTACGGGTCAGATCGCCGTTGGACGGTTCGACCTTGACGACGCGGCCGACCGGCACGCCGGGCACGAACGGCTTGTCCTTGCTGGAGCCGAAGGTGACCATCCGGTCGCCCTTCTTCACCGCCGCCTTGCCGTTGAGGAGCTGCACCCGCATCGCCCGACCGCCCTGACCGGACGCGAACCCGATCTCGTTGGTCTTCTCCATCCGGGTGCCGACGGTGAAGTCCGGGTCGTTGGCGAGCAGGATGGTGGCGGTGGAGGTGCCGACGGTGGTGACGCGGCCGACGAGCCCGTCGCCGTTGAGCACCGTCATGTCGCGGGCGATGCCGTCGCGGCTGCCCGCGTCGATGGTGACCGTCCAGGAGAAGCCCTGGGCCGCGCCGATGGCGATGACCTGGGCGCCCTTGATGCCGTACTGCCCGGCACCGGCGGTCTTGAGCATCTTGTCCAGCTCGGCGGCGCGGTTGCGGTTGCGGTCGGACGAGCCGAGCTTGGCCTTCAGGGTGGCGTTCTCGCGTTCCAGCGCGGCGATCCTGGTGTGCCGTTCGCCCGAGTCGCGTACCGCGCCGATGGCGTTGCCGATCGGGTTGACCGCTCCGGCGACCCCGTTCTCGACGGGGCCGAAGGCGGAGGCGGCGGCCTGGCGGGCACCGTCGAGCGGGGACTGTTCGCCACCGCGGATGTCCACCGTGATCAGCGCGAACGCGATGGCGACCAGCAGCACAAGTAGCAGCCGGCTCTCTCGTGTGTCCCTCACGTGCGGCGGCCGTGTCCTTCCTCGTAGGACCGGCCGGCTGCGGGCCCCGCCGGTCTCGTTCGGGAGTGCTGAGCGTGGTGCCTGTATATCAGCGGACCGCCGCACGAACGAGGCGGCCCTCCGCCATGGTGCCCGCCCGGCCCGGACGCCGCAGGGCGTCCGCGGCCCGGACGGTCCGGTCGGGTTACCTGCGCGGCTGGGAGTCGAGGACCTGCTGGAGCGCCTCGAACTCCTCGACGCACTTGCCGGAGCCGAGCGCGACGGAGTCGAGCGGGTCCTCGGCGATGTGGATGGGCATGCCGGTCTCGCGGCGCAGCCGCTCGTCGAGACCGCGGAGCAGGGCGCCGCCGCCGGTGAGGACGATGCCGCGGTCCATGACGTCGCCGGACAGCTCCGGCGGGCACTTGTCGAGGGTCGTCTTGACCGCGTCGACGATGGAGTTGACGGGCTCCTCGATGGCCTTGCGGACCTCGGCGGCGGAGATGACGACGGTCTTCGGCAGGCCGGAGACCAGGTCGCGGCCGCGGATCTCGGTGTGCTCGTCCTGCTCCAGGTCGTACGCCGACCCGATGGTGAGCTTGATGCTCTCGGCGGTCCGCTCGCCCAGCAGAAGGCTGTACTCCTTCTTGATGTGCTGGATGATCGCGTTGTCCAGCTCGTCACCGGCGACGCGGATGGACTGGGCCGTGACGATGCCGCCGAGCGAGATGACGGCGACCTCGGTGGTGCCGCCGCCGATGTCGACGACCATGTTGCCGGTGGCCTCATGGACCGGCAGACCGGAACCGATCGCGGCGGCCATCGGCTCCTCGATGATGTGCACCTGCCGCGCACCCGCCTGCGTCGACGCCTCGATGACGGCGCGGCGCTCGACGCCGGTGATGCCGGAGGGGACGCAGACCACGACCCGCGGGCGGGCCAGATACCGCCGCTTGTGGATCTTGAGGATGAAGTAGCGGAGCATCCGCTCGGTGATCTCGAAGTCGGCGATGACGCCGTCCTTGAGGGGCCGTACGGCGACGATGTTGCCGGGCGTGCGCCCGATCATCTTCTTCGCCTCGGCGCCCACCGCGAGGATGCCGCCGGTGTTGGTGTTGATGGCCACGACCGAGGGCTCGTTCAGCACGATCCCGCGACCCCTGACGTACACCAGCGTGTTGGCGGTGCCGAGGTCGACAGCCATGTCACGGCCGATGAACGACATGTTGTTCCCCATGAGGATACGTCTGGCCTTCCCAACTGGAGCGAATGCTTACTGGAGGTCGGCAGGAGGTGATGCGCCGCGGCGCGGAAGCTTCATCGTAGTTCGTCGCGCCACCCGCCCGAACACGGCGGTGGGCGCCACTTGCGCCATTGTCGGCGGTACCCGCACCCGCCTTCCTGAATGGTGACGTCGTGTCGCCGAGTCGCGTTCCCCCGAACGTGCCACACATGCCAGGAGGCGACCGATGATTTCACCGGTCGCCCCTGGTCACGAGCGGTATACGCGCGATGACGTATCAGGAAAGGCCGGGAAAGAAAATCTTGATCTCCCGTTCGGCGGACTCTTCGGAATCCGAGGCGTGGATCAGATTCTCCCGGGTGATCGTGCCGAAGTCCCCACGAATGGACCCACTCGGTGCGGTAATCGGGTCGGTGGGACCGGCGAGCGCGCGGACGCCCTCGATGACCCGCTCACCCTCGACGACGAGAGAAACCACGGGACCGGACGACATGAAAGCGACCAGCGGCTCGTAGAAGTCCCGGCCGGCATGCTCGGCGTAATGCTGCTCCAGGATCGCGCGGTCGAGGTTGCGCAGCTCCAGGGCACCGATCGTCCAGCCGGCCTTCCGCTCGATCCGGCCGATGATCTCGCCGACCAGGCCACGACGGACCGCGTCAGGCTTGAGAAGGACGAGAGTGCGCTGGCTCATGAAGAAGGCTCCTTGCAAAGAACGGGATGCGGTGAGGCGAGGCTACAGGGAAGCGGCCTGAGCCCGGCGGGCGGGAGCGGGCGGGGCGACGCCGGGGCGCCCGCCCGCGCGCACCGGCCGGGCCGCCCGTCCCCGCGGCACTACGCCGCCTCCGCCTCGGCCATCGCCGCCCAGCGGGCCTTCGCCTCATCGATCTTCCGGCCGTAGTGCACCGACGCCCACCACAGCGCGGCGAACACCACGCCGAGGAAGAACATCGCCGGGACGACGAAGCCGCTGGCGATCAGGGCTATCTGCAGGGCCCAGCCCAGCTGGACGCCGCCCGGCCGGGTCAGCGCGCCGCACAGCAGGACGCACAGCAGCATGGCGATACCGCTGACCGTCCAGACCGTGGCCGCCGGAAGGTCGTTGAGCTGTACCGCCACCAGGCCGGCGAAGCCGATGACGAAGAACTCGCCGATCAGGGTGCTCGCACAGAGCGTGCGCATCGTCAACGCCTCCCCAGCAGCAGCCGGGCCTCGCCGACCGTGATCACCGAGCCGGTGACCAGCACACCGGCTCCGGAGTACTCGCCCTCTTCCTCGGCGAGGGTGATCGCCGCCTCCAGGGCGTCGTCGAGCCGCGGCTCGACCTGGACCCGCTCGCTGCCGAAGACCTCGACGGCGACCGCGGCCAGCGCGTCCGGGTCCATCGCGCGATGGCTGGAATTACGCGTGATCACGACCTCGGCGAAGACCGGCTCGAACGCCTCCAGGAAGCCCCGGACGTCCTTGTCGTCGCTGGCGCCGACCACGCCCACCAGGCGGCTGAAATCGAACGCCTCGGTGACCGACTCGGCCGCCGCCCGGGCGCCCGCCGGGTTGTGCGCGGCGTCCAGCACCACCGTCGGGCTGCGGCGGACGACCTCCATCCGGCCCGGCGACGCGACGGAGGCGAACGCCTTGCGGATGGTGTCGATGTCCAGGCTGCGGGCGTGCGCCGAGCCGATGCCGAAGAACGCCTCGACCGCGGCGAGCGCCACCGCGGCGTTATGCGCCTGATGGGCGCCGTGCAGCGGCAGGAAGATGTCCGGGTACTCACCGCCCAGACCGCGCAGCGTCAGCATCTGCCCGCCGACCGCGACCTCGCGGGAGAGCACGCCGAACTCCATGCCCTCACGGGCGACGGTGGCGTCCACCTCGACCGCGCGCTTGAGCATCACCGACGCGGCCTCCACCGGCTGCTGCGCCAGCACGACCGTCGCGTCCTTCTTGATGATCCCGGACTTCTCGACGGCGATCTTCTCGGGGGTGTCCCCCAGCCGGTCGGTGTGGTCCAGCGCGATGGGGGTGATCACCGCGACATCGCCGTCGATGACGTTGGTCGCATCCCAGGTGCCGCCCATGCCGACCTCGACGACGGCGATGTCCACCGGGGCATCGGCGAACGCGGCGTACGCCATCGCCGTCAGCACCTCGAAGAACGAGAGCCGGTACTGCTGCTGGGCGTCGACCATCTCGATGTACGGCGCGATGTCCCGGTACGTCTCGATGAACCGCTCGGCGGAGATCGGCGCGCCGTCCAGGCTGATCCGCTCGGTGACGGACTGGACGTGCGGGCTGGTGTACCGGCCGGTGCGCAGATCGAACGCGCCGAGCAGCGCCTCGATCATCCGGGCGGTGCTGGTCTTGCCGTTGGTGCCGGTGATGTGGATGGCGGGGTAGGCGCGGTGCGGGGAGCCGAGGATGTCCAGCAGCGCCTCGATGCGCTGCACCGACGGGTCGAGCTTGGTCTCCCCCCAGCGGCCCGCCAGCTCCTCCTCGACCGCGCGCAGCGCACGGTCGGTCTCGGGGTCCTCGGGACGGGTCGGCACGCCGTCCCCCTGCGGGGGGCCGGCCTGTGCGCGCAGGGTCCGGCTGCCGGCCTCGATCACCGCAAGGTCGGGGTCGCGCCGGGACTCGGCGTCGACCATCTCCTCGAAGGCGTCGGTCTGCTCGGGGTCGTCGTTCTGGGGGCTCTCGCTCACGCCGACCAGTCTACGAGCCACCCCTGACAACGGTCTCGCCCGCACCACGACCCGCGGCCGCCCCGCAGGTCCCGGGCCCGCTGCCGGGACCGGCCGCCCGGCGCACCCCCGCGGCCCGTCGCGCCGGACCGGTCCGCCCGCGACGTCCGGCCCGTCCGGCTCACCGCAGCGCCGCCTTCATCATCGCCCGGGCGACCGGCGCCGCGAGGCCGTTGCCGGAAACCTCATCGCGCGCGGCGCCGCTGTCCTCGACCATCACCGCGACCGCCACCTGCCGCCCCCGGTCGTCCTGCGCGTACGACACGAACCACGCGTACGGGGTACCGCTGTTGTCGACGCCGTGCTGCGCGGTGCCGGTCTTGCCGCCGACGGTCAGGCCGTCGATCTTGGCGTTGGTGCCGGTGCCCTTGTCGACGACGGTGCGCATCGCGGAGCGCAGCTGCGCGGCGGTGTCCGCCGACATCGCCCGGCCGTACGTCTTCGCGCCCGGCTTCTCCAGGGTGTTGCCGGAGCCGTCGGTGAGCCGGTCGACCAGCTGCGGGGTCTTCAGCTCGCCGCCGTTCGCGATGGCCGCGGCGACCATCGCCATCTGCATCGGCGTCGCCTGGTCGTCGAACTGCCCGATGCCGGAGAGCGCGGTCTGCGCCTCGTCCATGTCCTTCGGGTAGACGCTCTTGCCGGTCCGAACCGGGGTGTCGATCTTCCCGTCGTTGAACCCGAACTTCTCCGCCTGCGCCCGGACCTTGTCCTTGCCCAGGTCGGCGGCCATCTTCGCGAAGACCGTGTTGCAGGAGTACTGGAGCGCGGTGCGGATGTCCGCGTTCTCGCACGGCGCCGAGGCGCTCTCGTTGGTCAGCCGGGTGCGGGTGTGCGGCAGCGTGTACGGGTCGGGGCTGCGGGTCGGCTCGTCGACCGAGGAGTACAGCCCGTTCTCCAGCGCGGCGGCCGCGACGACCAGCTTGAAGGTGGAGCCGGGCGGCAGCGCCTGCCGCAGCGCGCGGTTCACCTCGGGGCTGTCCGGATCGTCACTCATCGCCTGCCACGCCTTGCCGTCCGCGTCATCCGATCCGGCGAACTTCCCCGGGTCGTACGAGGGCGTGCTGACCATCGCGAGGATCTTGCCGGTCGCCGGGTCGAGGGCGACGGCCGCGCCCTTCTTGTCGCCGAGCGCCTTGTACCCGGCCTTCTGCACCGACGCGTCGATGGTGGTGGCGACGTCGCCGCCCTTGGGGCGCTTGCGTGACAGTGCGTCCGCCGGGGACTGCAGACGGCTGTCGGTGCCGTCCAGGAGGTCGCCGTAGAGCGCCTCCAGCTGGGTGGATCCATAGACCTGCGAGGAGAAGCCGGTGACCGGCGCGTAGAGGCTGCCGTCGGTGTAGGTGCGCTTGTACCGCAGCGATCCGGAGGTCTTGGCGGAGCCGGTGACGGGTTGCCCGTCGATGAGGATGTTGCCCATCGGGGCGGCGTATTTCCCTATGGTGACCCGGGGGTTGTGCGGATCGCTGCGGTACACGTCGGCCTTGGCGCCCTGGATCCAGGTGACCCAGCCCATCAGCGCGACGATCAGCGTCAGGCAGAAGACCGAGACCCGGCGCAGAGGTTTGTTCATGATCGGGCGCTGCTCCTCACGGTTCGGGCGGTTCCTCCGGAAACTCCGGCGGCCCCGCCCAGGGTTACCCGGCTTCATGAGAGGGCGATGAAAATGACCTTTCGGCCCGGACAGGGAACGTTTCCACGGATTACTCCCTCTTCGTCGGAGGGGGCTCCGGGAGCCCTTTCCGGAACGAGCGGACGGAATACGGGAGCGAAGAACGTGCCGCCGACGCGTCAGCGGATGCATTTGGTGCTGCTCACCGGCTGGACGGTGCTGTGGTTCGCGGTGGTGGAGCCGCACGGCGGCTTTTCCTGGCACTATCTGCGGGCCGGGGGTGAACTCCTCTACCAGGGGTCAGCCGGCGACGGCACCGGCGGCCTCAACCTCTACGCACACCACCCCGAGCTCCAAATGGGGCCGGTCAGCTTCCTGATCGCCGGGGTCTTCAACCCGTTCCCCGAGGCCACCGGGCAGTTCCTGGCCGCGGCGCTGATGTCGCTGCTGGGCCTGGTGATCACCGTGCTGGCCGGGCGCAGCGCCGCCGAGCACTTCCTGGGCACCGGCACCAACCACCGGCGGCTGCGGCAGCGCGTGCTCATCGCCGGGCTGGCGTTCATCCCGATGTGGATCGAGGTCGCGGTCCGCTTCGGCCACCTCGACGACGTCCTCGCGCTCTTCTTCACCGCACTCGCCGTCCGCTTCCTGACCCGCGGCAACCCGGCCGCGACCGGCGTCTGCCTGGCACTGGCGATGGACGCCAAGCCCACCGCCCTCGCCTTCCTGCCGCTGCTGCTGGCCCTCCCCCGCCGGCAGTGGCTGCGGGCCGGGCTGTGGTGCGCGGCGCTGGTCGCGGTCGCCTGGCTGCCGTTCTTCCTGGACTCCCCCGACACGGTGGCCGCGGCGCGCTTCGCCATCCCCAACCACCCGGCGTCCGCGCTGCGCTGGCTGGGCGTCGGCGACCCCGAGACGCCCGGCTGGGACCGCCCCGCACAGGCCGTACTGGGCCTGACCCTGGGCTCGCTGGCGGTATGGCGGGGCCGCTGGGCCGCCGTGGTGCTGCTCGGCGCCAACGCCCGCATCGTCCTCGACCCGAGCGTCTACACGTACTACACGGCGTCGGTGCTGCTGGGCACGCTGCTCTGGGACGTCATCGGGCAGCGGCGGCTGGTGCCCTGGTGGAGCTGGCTGGCGCTGCTGACCCTCTACGGCAGCGTCTTCGCCGTCCCCGACGACGCGGCGCGCGGTCTGATCCGGCTGGGCTTCGTGGCGGTGTCCACGGCGTACGTCCTGCTGTGGCCGGTGCGCGAGCGGGGAGGACGGCGCAGGCCCCCCGCCCGTACGGACGAGGGGCCTGCGGTGTACATCCCGGGGCAGTCCCCGGGTGCGGTCATGTCTGCGGGAGCGCCGCCAGCTGAGCGGTGATCCGGACGAGGTCCGCCTCGGCGGTCTCCAGCCGGCCGCGGATCTTGTCCACGACCTTCTCGGGCGCCTTGGCGAGGAACGCCTCGTTGCCGAGCTTGCCCAGGGCCTGCGCCTTCTCCTTCTCGGCGGCGGCCAGGTCCTTCGTCAGCCGCTTGCGCTCCGCCTCGACGTCGATCGCACCGGAGAGGTCCAGCGCGACGGTGGCACCGGCGACGGGCAGCGACGCGGTGGCGCTGAACTCCTCCCCCGCGGGCTGGAGGCGCAGCAGCGACCGCATGGCCGCCTCGTGCGCCGCCAGCGCCGTACCGGCCAGCTCCAGCCGCGCGGGCACCTTCTGACCGGGCTGGAGACCCTGGTCGGAGCGGAACCGGCGGACCTCGGTGACGACCTGCTGGACCACCGCGATCTCCTGCTCGGCCGCCGCGTCCCGGAAGCCGGAGTCGGCCGGCCACTCGGCGACGACCAGCGACTCGCCGCCGGTCAGCGTCGTCCACAGCGTCTCGGTGACGAACGGCACGATCGGGTGCAGCAGCCGCAGCGTGACGTCCAGGACCTCGCCCAGGACCCGCGCCGAGACCTTCGCCCCCTCGCCACCGGCCATGAACGTCGTCTTCGACAGCTCGACGTACCAGTCGAAGACCTCGTCCCACGCGAAGTGGTAGAGGGCGTCGGCGAGCTTCGCGAACTGGTAGTCGTCGTAGAGGGCGTTGACGTCGGCGACGGTGGCGTTGAGGCGGGAGAGGATCCAGCGGTCGGTCGCCGACAGCTGCTCGGCGGCGGGTAGCGGGCCCTCGATCGTCGCGCCGTTCATCATCGCGAAGCGGGCGGCGTTCCAGATCTTGTTGGCGAAGTTCCGCGACGCCTGGACCCAGTCCTCGCCGATCGGCACGTCGGTGCCGGGGTTGGCGCCGCGGGCGAGCGTGAACCGCAGGGCGTCGGAGCCGTACTTGTCCATCCAGTCCAGCGGATTGACGGTGTTGCCGAACGACTTCGACATCTTCTTGCCGTGCTCGTCACGGACCATGCCGTGGAACGCGACGGTGCGGAAGGGCACCTCGTCCATCGCGTACAGGCCGAACATCATCATCCGGGCAACCCAGAAGAACATCAGGTCGTACCCGGTGACCAGCGTCGCGTTCGGATAGAACTTCGCGAGGTCCTCGGTCTTCTCCGGCCAGCCCAGCGTGGAGAACGGCCACAGACCGGAGGAGAACCACGTGTCGAGCACGTCGGTGTCCTGCTCCCAGCCCTCGCCGCTCGGCGGCTGCTCGTCGGGGCCGACGCACACGGTCTCGCCGTTCGGGCCGTGCCAGACGGGGATGCGGTGGCCCCACCACAGCTGCCGGGAGATGCACCAGTCGTTGAGGTTGTCGACCCAGTCGAAGTAGCGCTGCGTCAGGTCGGCGGGGTGGATGTTCACCCGCCCGTCGCGGACCGCGTCGCCCGCCGCCTCGGCGAGCGTTTCGACCTTCACCCACCACTGGAGCGACAGCCGCGGCTCCAGCGTGGTCTTGCACCGCGAGCAGTGGCCCACCGAGTGGACGTACGGCCGCTTCTCGGCGACGATCCGGCCCTCGGCGCGCAGCGCGGCGACGATCGCCGAGCGCGCCTCGAAACGGTCGAGCCCCTCGAACGGGCCGTGGGCGGTGATGACGCCCCGCTCGTCCAGGACCTTGATCGATTCGAGGTCGTGGCGCAGGCCGATGGCGAAGTCGTTCGGGTCGTGGGCGGGCGTGACCTTGACGGCACCGGTGCCGAACTCCGGGTCGACGTGTGTGTCCGCGACGACCGGGATGGTGCGGCCGGTCAGCGGCAGCACGATCCGCTTGCCGATGAGGTGGGCGTACCGCTCGTCGTCCGGGTGGACGGCGACCGCGGTGTCACCGAGCATCGTCTCGGCGCGGGTGGTCGCGACGACGACGGTGTCCTCGCCCTCGCCGTACTTCAGCGAGACCAGCTCGCCGTCGTCGTCCTGGTAGTCGACCTCGATGTCCGAGATGGCCGTCAGGCAGCGCGGGCACCAGTTGATGATGCGCTCGGCGCGGTAGATGAGGCCGTCGTCGAACATCTTCTTGAAGACGGTCTGGACGGCGCGGGAGAGGCCCTCGTCCATGGTGAAGCGGTCGCGGTCCCAGGCGACGCCGTTGCCCAGGCGCCGCATCTGCCCGGCGATCTGACCACCGGACTCGGCCTTCCACTGCCAGACCCGCTCGACGAACGCCTCGCGGCCCAGGTCGTGGCGGGACTTGCCCTCCTTGGCCAGCTCCCGCTCGACGACGTTCTGCGTGGCGATGCCCGCGTGGTCCATGCCGGGCTGCCACAGGGTCTCGTAGCCCTGCATGCGCTTACGGCGGGTGAGGGCGTCGATCAGCGTGTGCTCGAAGGCGTGGCCCAGGTGCAGCGAGCCGGTGACGTTCGGCGGGGGGATGACGATCGTGTACGGGGGCTTCTCGCTCTTCGCGTCGGCGGTGAAGTAGCCCCGCTCCACCCAGCGCTCGTACAGCGGCCCCTCTACGTCGGCCGGCGTGTACTGAGTCGGCAGTTCGGGGGCGCTGTGGTGGCTCTGCTGAGTGTTCTCGGTCACGACCGACAGTGTACGGGCGTGGATGTCGCAGCTTCGAATCGGTTTCGCCCCCGGGGCACCGACTGTCAGCGGTGTCGTACAGGATGTGTACGGCAGGAACGCAGCCTGCCCGCCAGTTGTCACGAGGGGAACCGCTCCATGAGCTTCAACCAGCCGCCGCCCGGACCGTACGGCCAGCAGCCGCAGCAGCCCGGACCGTACGGTCAGCCGCAGCAGCCCGGAGCGTACGGTCAGCCGCAGCCTCCGGCCCCGCAGCCCGGCTACGGCTATCCGCAGCAGGGCGCCCCCGTGCCCCCGCAGCAGGGCTACGGCTACCCCCAGCAGGGCGCGCCCCAGCAGGCACCGTACGGCCAGCCGCAGCAGCCGGGCCCCTACGGCCAGCAGCAGGCCCCGTACGGCCAGCAGACGCCCTACGGCGCGATCCCGCAGGGGCCGCCGCCCTCCTCCGGCGGCGGCAAGAAGATCGGCCTGATCATCGGCGGCGTGGCGGTCGTCGCGGCGATCGCCGTGGGCGCGTACTTCGCGTTCGGCTCGGGCGGCAGCGTTCCGCCGTACACGATCGTCCTCAAGGACAAGCTGGTGAACGGCGAGTACACCAAGGCGCCCGAGCAGCCGGGGTCGGAGGGCGGAGCCAAGGACTTCTCCAACGACAAGGAACTGCGGACGATGGGGATCACCAACGGCAAGGCCGTCAGCGCTGCCTACAGCAACGCCGGCGATCAGCTCATGAGTGTCGCAGGTGTCTACGGCGAGGTCGCGGACCCGAACGCGGCGGTGGACGCCCTGTTCGCCAAGATCGATGCGAACCAGAAGAAGAACACCCAGGCGAAGGTCGAGACGACCGTGCCGGCCACCTCGTTCTCCCCCGACGACTTCGACGGCGCCGTGTTGAAGTGCCGGACGCAGAAGGGAACGGTGTCGGCCGGAGGAGCCTCCGCCACCTTTACGGCGTCCACCTGCATCTGGGCCGACAGCAGCGCCGTGGGCATCATCAGCTCCCAGGCCAAGCCCGACCCGTCCGGCGCCTCCGCCGCGCAGGCGCTCAGTGCGGAGCAGCTGTCGGAGAAGACCGCGAAGGTCCGCAACGAGGTGCGCCAGGAGAAGTAACGGCCCCGCGGGACCGACGAGAGCCGCCCGGCAGCGCGTTCGCTGCCGGGCGGCTCTCGTGTGTACGGGGTGGGCGCTACGCGCTCTTCTCGTGCGGTTCGCCCGACTCGCCGCGGCTGCGCGGCACCAGGGTCGGGTTGACGTTGGAGTGCACGACGTCCTCGGTGATGACGACGCGGGCCACGTCCTTGCGGGACGGCACCTCGTACATCACCGACTGGAGGACCTCCTCCATGATGGCGCGCAGACCGCGGGCGCCGGTGCCGCGCAGGATGGCCTGGTCGGCGATGGCCTCCAGTGCCGGGCGGTCGAAGTCCAGCTCCACGCCGTCGAGTTCGAAGAGGCGCTTGTACTGCTTGACGAGGGCGTTGCGCGGCTCGACGAGGATTTGCAGCAGCGTCTCGCGGTCGAGGTTGTGGACCGAGGTGAGAACGGGCAGGCGGCCGATGAACTCCGGGATCATCCCGAACTTCACCAGGTCCTCCGGCATGACGTCCTTGAGCTGGTCCTTCGACTCGATCTCGCGCTTGGAGCGGATCGTGGCGCCGAAGCCGATGCCCTTGGCGCCGGACCGCGCCTCGATGATCTTGTCCAGGCCGGCGAACGCGCCGCCCACGATGAACAGCACGTTCGTCGTGTCGATCTGGATGAACTCCTGGTGCGGGTGCTTGCGCCCGCCCTGCGGCGGCACCGAGGCGGTGGTGCCCTCCAGGATCTTCAGCAGCGCCTGCTGGACGCCCTCGCCGGAGACGTCACGGGTGATCGAGGGGTTCTCGCTCTTGCGGGCGACCTTGTCGATCTCGTCGATGTAGATGATCCCCGTCTCGGCCTTCTTGATGTCGAAGTCCGCGGCCTGGATCAGCTTGAGCAGGATGTTCTCGACGTCCTCGCCGACGTAACCGGCCTCGGTGAGGGCGGTGGCGTCCGCGAAGGCGAACGGGACGTTCAGCATCCGGGCGAGGGTCTGCGCGAGCAGCGTCTTGCCGGAGCCGGTGGGGCCGAGCAGCAGGATGTTGGACTTGGCCAGCTCGATGCCCTCATCGCCGCGGCCGCCGCCGTTCTCGCCCGCCTGCACCCGCTTGTAGTGGTTGTAGACGGCCACCGAGAGGGCCTTCTTGGCGGGATCCTGGCCGACGACGTAGCCGTTGAGGAACTCGTAGATCTCGCGGGGCTTGGGAAGCTCCTCCCAGCGCACCTCGGAGGTCTCGGCCAGCTCCTCCTCGATGATTTCGTTGCAGAGGTCGATGCACTCGTCGCAGATGTACACACCAGGTCCCGCGATGAGCTTCTTCACCTGCTTCTGACTCTTTCCGCAGAACGAGCACTTGAGCAGGTCGCCGCCGTCACCGATGCGTGCCACGAGGTGCTTCCCCTTCGCCTGGGATCCGCATTACTCCTACGGACCCGGGTGCTTGCCTATCGACGGTACCTTGCCGGGCCCTTCGTACGGGCCCCCCTTGGACCGACTCCGTCGACTCGGTTCAAGGGGGCGGGCGCCCGGCGTCTGTGCGGTACCGCTAGCCCATCGAGACCGACGCCTTGCGCGTCGACACGATCTCGTCGACCAGACCGTACGCCAGGGTCTCCTCGGCGGTCAGGATCTTGTCACGCTCGATGTCGTCCCGGATCTTCTCGATCGGGGTCGAGGAGTGCTTGGCCAGCAGTTCTTCGAGCTGCGCGCGCATCCGCAGGATCTCGTTGGCGGCGATCTCCAGGTCGGAGACCTGACCGCGGCCGGTCTCGCTGTACGGCTGGTGGATCAGCACGCGGGCGTTGGGCAGCGCCATCCGCTTGCCGGGGGTACCGGCGGCGAGCAGCACGGCGGCGGCGGAGGCCGCCTGGCCCATGCAGACCGTCGAGATGTCGGGCTTCACGAACTGCATCGTGTCGTAGATCGCGGTGAGCGCCGTGAAGGAGCCACCCGGGGAGTTGATGTAGATCGAGATGTCACGGTCGGGATCCATCGACTCCAGGCACAGCAGCTGCGCCATGACGTCATTGGCCGACGCGTCGTCGATCTGCACGCCGAGGAAGATCACCCGCTCCTCGAAGAGCTTCGCGTACGGGTCGTACTCGCGCACGCCCTGCGAGGTGCGCTCGACGAAACGCGGAACGATGTAGCGGGACTCGGCGCGCGGGCCGGAAAACTCGGACTCGGCGCCCTGGTACAGGCCGCTGCCGGGGAAGTTGTTCATCGGGAGGTTCACCGTCCTGGTGGCGATCAAGGGGCTGGGTGGCTGTGGGGCGAGTGGTCCGCGGGCTCAGGCCCCGGTGCCGCCCCCGCCCGGAACGCCGGCGGCGGAGGTCATGACGTCATCGATGAGGCCGTACTCCTTGGCCTCGTCGGCGGAGAACCAGCGGTCACGGTCGGAGTCCTGGGTGATCCGCTCGACGGTCTGACCGGTGTGGAAGGCGGTCAGCTCGGCCATGCGCTTCTTGGTGTGCAGCAGCCGCTCGGCGTGGATCTTGATGTCCGACGCGGAACCGGCGAGACCGGCCGAGGGCTGGTGGATGAGGATCTCCGCGTTGGGCAGCGCGAACCGCTTGCCCGGGGTACCGGCGCTCAGCAGGAACTGCCCCATGGAGGCGGCCAGGCCCATGGCGATCGTCACCACATCGTTCTTGATGTACTGCATGGTGTCGTAGATCGCCAGGCCGGCCGAGATCGAGCCGCCCGGGGAGTTGATGTAGAGGAAGATGTCCTTGTCCGGGTCCGCGGCCAGGAGAAGCAGCTGCGCGGTGATCTTGTTGGCGATGTCGTCGTCGACCTGCTGGCCGAGGAAGATGATCCGCTCGCCGAGCAGCCGGTTGTAGACCTGGTCGCCGAGGCCACCGAAGGTCGGCTCAGCGGCGGCGGAAGGCATCGGGATCGTCACGTGTCCACCTGCTCGTTGTCGGACGGTACGGAACCGTCTCAGCGTCGTCTGCCGGGGCGTGGGGGTCTGCGCCGTACGGTGTGGCCCCGGCGCGTTTCGGAGACTCCCCTGCCCTCGTATCTACGGACCCTAACGCGCAGGTCGGACAACGCCATCCCGCTGGGAGAACTGTTCGCTGTGAGCGCAGGCTCACCGGGCGGTGACGAGCACGGGCCCGAACACACGCAGCGGCGCGTTCGGGCCCGTGATCAAGGGGTGCGGGAGGGTGCCGGAGCTCAGCTCTCGGTCTTCTCCGCGGCCTCGGTGCCCTCGGCCTCGGCGACGACGGTCTCGGCGATCTCGTCCTCGTCGTCGTCCAGCTCGACGACCTCGCCGTTGCTGTCCTTGACGGTGGCGGCCTCGACGACGACGGCGAGCGCCTTGCCGCGGGCGACCTCGCCGACGAGCATCGGCACCTGGCCACCCTCGACGACGGCCTGGGCGAACTGGTCGGGGGACATGCCGGAGGACTGGGCGCGGCGCATGAGGTGCTCGGTGAGCTCCTCCTGGCTGACGTTCAGCTTCTCCTTGTTGACCAGCTCATCGAGGATGAACTGGGTCTTGATGCCCTTCTCCGCCTGCTCCTTGGTCTCGGCGTCGAACTCTTCCTCGGTCTTGCCCTGGATCTCCAGGTACTTCGCGAGGTCGAGGCCCATCTGGCCGAGCTGGTGGTTGACCAGGTTGTGCTTGCGGGTGTTGATCTCGTCCTCAAGCAGCTTCTCGGGGATCGGGACCTCCACGAGCTTCAGCAGCTCGTCCAGCACCTTTTCCTGGGCCTGGGTGGCCTGGTCGTACTTCTTCATCTGCTCGAGGCGCTTGACGCTGTCGGCCTTCAGCTCGTCGAGCGTGTCGAACTCGCTGGCCAGCTGCGCGAAGTCGTCGTCCAGCTCGGGCAGTTCGCGGGCGGCGACGGCGGTGACGTCGACCTTGACCTCGGCCTCCTTGCCCTGGGCGGAGCCGCCCTTGAGCTCGGAGGTGAAGGTGGCGGTGCCACCGGCCTCGACACCCTTGACGGCGTCGTCGATGCCGTCCAGCAGCTCACCGGAGCCGACGGTGTAGCTGACGCCCTTGGCGACGCCGTCCTCCAGGACCTCGCCGTCCACCTTGGCCTCGAGGTCCAGGGTCAGGACGTCGCCGTCCTGCGCGGCGCGCTCGACCGGGCTGGTGGAGGCGAAGCGCTCACGCAGCTGCTCGACCGACTTCTCGATGTCCTCGTCCGACACCGCGACGGCGTCGACCTCGACCTCGATGCCGGAGTAGTCCGGGATCTCCAGGGCGGGGCGGATGTCGACCTCGGCGGTGAAGGCCAGCAGCTCGCCGTCCTTCAGCTCGGTGATGTCGACCTCGGGCTGGCCGAGGACGTTCAGCTCACCCTCGTTGACCGCTTCGGTGTAGAACTTCGGGAGCGCGTCGTTGACGGCCTCCTCCAGCACGGCGCCGCGACCGAACCGCTGGTCGATGACGCGGGCAGGGATCTTGCCCTTGCGGAAGCCCTTCACCGTGACCTGCTGGTTGATCTTCTTGTACGCCGCGTCGAGGCTGTCCTTGAGCTCCTCGAAGGGCACCTCGACAGTGAGCCGAACCCGGGTCGGGTTCAGGGTCTCCACGGCGCTCTTCACGGTTCGGTCTCCTTGGGGCTGACTTCTTGGGGTTCTGCTGGGATCTTCCGGGATGCTCCCTCAGGCGCGGGCCCCGGCCGATCGCGCCCGGTACAGAGACACACGGGCACGCAGCTTGCATAGTAACCGCAAGGAGGACGGCACCGACAACGCGACCTCGCGGGCCCGTCCGGCGGGCGCTCGCGGCGCCTGCGGCCGTGGACGAACCACCTACGGATATCCGTAGGTGGTGGCCGGGCGGGCCGCGTCCCGGGGAACCTGTCCACCGGGACGTACGCCGTACTGCTGGTCGGGGTGGCCGGATTCGAACCGACGACCTTCCGCTCCCAAAGCGGACGCGCTACCAAGCTGCGCCACACCCCGTCGGTGCGACACGTAGGGTACATGGCCGATGGCGCTGCGGCTGCCGGATATCCGAGGCGTGGTCAACCGGTGTGCGGTGGAGGGGCCCGACCCGCTACAGTGCACTGCGTGCCGGGGTCGCGACGACCCGTGGCGCATGCGGGCGTAGCTCAATGGTAGAGCCCCAGTCTTCCAAACTGGCTACGCGGGTTCGATTCCCGTCGCCCGCTCAGAGAGTGAAGAGGCCCCGGACCGACTGGTCCGGGGCCTCTTGTTTCGTACGCGGGCGGGCGCACGGGGTGCGGCGGCGGCCCATAGGGTGACCGGCATGGAGATCTGGATCAATCCCGCGTGCTCCAAGTGCCGTTCGGCGGTCGACCTGCTCGACGAGGAGGGGGCGCAGTACACGGTGCGCCGTTACCTGGAGGAGCCGCCGACGGCGGACGAGCTGCGGGCCGTACTGGAGCGCCTGGGGCTGGAGCCGTGGGACATCACGCGGACGCAGGAGGCCGAGGCGAAGGAGCTGGGGGTGGCGTCCTGGGAGCGGTCGGACGCGGGGCGGGAGCGGTGGATCGAGGCGCTGGCCGCGCATCCCCGGCTGATCCAGCGGCCGATCATCACCGCGGACGACGGCACGGCGGTCGTCGGGCGCAGCGAGGACGCGGTGCGGTCGGCGCTGGCGCGGGGCGCACAGGGCGGTCCGGCCGGGAGCTGACACGGATCCGGGGCCGGGCCGCGGGTGCGGTCCGGCCCCGGGGCCGGCGGGCGGTGCCGCGCGGTGTGCCGCCGGACGGCGGCGGGGCGGCGCTCAGAAGGTGATGTGGTTGATCGTGTCCGCGAGGGAGTTGAAGAACCGGTTTATGGACGGGGCCATACCGCTGGACGCGAGGAAGAACCCGAAGAGAATGGCGACGATCGCCGGGCCCGGCTTGATCGTCTTGCCGCGGATCAGCACGATCAGCACGATCCCCAACAGCAGCACCACTGACAGCGACAGAGCCACAACTGATCACACCCTCGGTCGGAAGCCTCACCGGCCGGGAAGTGTGCAGCCGTGCACACCCCCGCAGGCACCCATCGTGCCACCAAGTCACTTCCCACTGCATACGGGTGATGAATCATCGGCCAACGCTTTGCCCGCTTCGTACCGTTGAGGGGCGAAGCGGACGAACGTCACGCTCGCGTGGTGGGCGAGGGGACGTTTCGGCAAGGTGCCAGGAAGCGGGCGCGGAGGCGGCCGGGCGGGGCACCGTACGGTGCGGGCGGCGCGGAGGGAAACGGTGCGTGCCGCGTGAACGGTAATTCGGCCTGATCATTTCGTTCCACCTGGCCGGTAAGTGACGTTCACCACTTGGGTATTCACCCGGCGGAGCCGGTGCATTCGCCGCGCGGGCGCCGGAGCACATTTCCCGATGTGGCGTCACTCACGTTCGGCGCGGTGATGTGCGGCCGGGAAGTGTGACATTCCCTCCGGTGACTCCGTCGCACCTTATCGACCGTTTCATGAGGGCGAAATGCCACAAAACGGCGCGTTGATCGGGGAGTTCGCCGGCGAATGAGGCATTCGTACGCGATATTGCGGAGCGTCCCGCGGAAATGGATCACGCGGGGGTCGGCGCCGGTATACGGCGCTTACCTGGGGGAATGGCGAATTACCTGACGGCGGTTTTACGCATTCGGCGAATCGCCACTAGGGTGCCTCAGATGTTTCAGCCTGCGCCGACCTCGCGACGTGCCCTCCCCGAGGCCCGGGAGGGGGCGGATGCGGACCCGGCGCCGCCCTCGGGTGGACCGGCCGAGCACCCCGGTCCCGGGGTGGCGGCTCCCGCGCAGGGGCGGGACGCGTTCTTCGACAATGCGAAGTACCTCGCCATCGTGCTGGTGGCGATGGGGCACTCCTGGGAGCCGCTGACCGACGGCAGCCGCGCCGCCGAGGCACTGTACATGACGGTGTACGCCTTCCACATGCCGGCGTTCATCATCATCTCCGGCTACTTCTCGCGCAGTTTCGACATGCGCAAGGACCGGCTCCAGCGGCTGATCACCGGCGTCGTCGTCCCGTACCTCCTCTTCGAGGTCGCGTACACCTTCTTCGCGCGGTGGGCGAACGACGATCCCAAAATGCCGATCAGCCTGCTCGATCCGTGGTTCCTGACGTGGTTCCTGGTCGCGCTGTTCATCTGGCGGCTGACGACGCCGCTGTGGAAGGTCGTCCGCCGGCCGGTCCCGCTGGCGCTCGCCATCGCCGTCGCGGCCTCCCTCTCGCCGGAGATCGGTGACGACCTCGACCTCCAGCGCGTCCTGCAGTTCCTGCCGTTCTTCGTCCTCGGACTGAACCTGAAGCCGGAGCACTTCGCGTGGGTGCGGCGGCGGGCGGTGCGGATCGCGGCGGTGCCGGTCTTCGCGACGGCGGTGGCCGTGGCGTACTGGGCGGCGCCCCGGATGACGTCGGCGTGGTTCTACCATCGCGACAGCGCGCAGGAGCTGGGCGCCACCTGGTGGGCCGGGGCGGCGATGAGCCTGGCGCTCTTCGGGTGCTCGCTGGTGCTGACGGCGTGCTTCTACTCCTGGGTGCCGACCCGGCGGACGTGGTTCACGGTGCTGGGCGCGGGCACGCTCTACGGCTATCTGCTGCACGGCTTCCTCGCCAAGGGCTCCCGTTTCTGGGGCTGGTTCGACGATTACGCCTGGCTGCACACGCCGCTCGGAGAGATCGCGGTCACGGTGATCGCCGGTGTGGTGGTGACGGCGCTGTGCACCCCGCCGGTCCGCAAGGTCTTCCGGTTCGCGATGGAGCCGACGATGGCGTGGGCGTTCCGTAAGGACCCGGAGGACGCGCGTCGGGCGGTCGCGGGGCGGAACGGGCCCGAGGCGGGCGCCCCGGGAGCGGACCGGAACAGTCGCACCGCGGCCACGCGGTAACTCCGAAGGCTCGTCGGACACCTCACCCGCGTGATCCGCAGGGTGATGCCGTGGGGGCGAGGACGGCACCCGGGGCGTAAGGACGCGGACATCCCCGGGCCGGCAGCGTCATCCCACGGCCGACCGTAGCCGTACCGCCCGCCGGATGTCGCGGAGACCTTCCCGGCCGAGCCTGAGTATCAGGAGCGGCATGAGGATCACGAGCGCGAGCCCGACCAGGGTCAGCATGCCGTACCCCGTCCTGTTGCTCGTCACGGAGTGGGTGGTCGCTGTCTCTGGGCGCCCCGGCTCGTAGCGGACGCGGATCGTGTCGCCGATGTCCGCCTCGCCGGCCTCCCAGAAGCGGTAGGACGTCCCGGCGGCCGTGGTGAAACGAACTTCGATCCTCTTGCTGTGGCTTCCCTGGGGCTCGCTCACCTTGTCTTTCGCCAGGACGGTTCCGTCGACGGACCGTTCACGCGCGGCGCCCGCGGAGGCGTCGTTCAGCCCGTCGAGTCCTGTACGGACGAACCCGTACCCGAGGACGACGAACGACGCCGCCAGAGCCGTCACGGCCACCCCGCCCACAACTTTCCCGGCGACGCGCGCCCGCCCTCCGAACCGGTACAGCCACCGACGCGCGCTCACCGTCTCCCACCCGTCCCCTGAGCCACGGCCCCTCCTGCCAGACCTCGCACCGGGCGGCCTCCGCCGCGTGTTCCTCACCTTCCCGTCGTGCAGAGGTCTATCCGGGAAATCCTGTGCCGCGGCGCGGTGGGGCACCCGCGTCGTCGACCGGCTGATCGCCACCCGGGACGCGGCGCAGGAGGAAGCGGCGCCGGAACCCGTCGGCGCTACGCGTCCCGGCAGATGAGGAGCAGCGCCCGGTCGTCGTTGACGTCCTTGGCCACCGCCTCGATCAGATGCCAGGCGGCGCCCGCGAAGCCGCCCGCGACATAGCGGTCGGCCTCGCCGGTCAGCCGGTCCATGCCCTCGGCGATGTCGCGGTCCGCGGACTCGACCAGGCCATCGGTGAACATCATCAGCACATCGCCGGGGCGCAACCGGCCCTTCACCGGGTCGAACTGCGCCCCGTCGTAGACCCCGAGCAGCGGGCCCTCGCCGGACTTCTCCTCCCAGCGGCCGGTCCCGGCGCAGAGCTGGAGGGCCGGGAGGTGGCCCGCGGAGAGCAGTTCGTAGTCGCCGGACTCCAGGTCGAGGACGAGGTGGATGGAGGTGGCGAAGCCCTCGTCCCAGTCCTGGCGCAGCAGATAGCCGTTGGCCGCGGGCAGGAAGCTGTTCGGCGGCAGGGAGCCGAGGAGGCCGCCGAAGGCGCCGGAGAGCAGCAGCGAGCGGGAGGCCGCGTCCATGCCCTTGCCGGAGACGTCGGTGAGGACGACCTCCAGGATGTTGCCGCCCTGGGTGCGGGAGGCGACGACGAAGTCCCCGGAGAAGGACTGCCCGCCTGCCGGGCGCAGCGCCATCTCGTGGTGCCAGCCCTCCGGCAGCCGGGGCAGTTCGCTCTGTACCCGGATGCGTTCGCGCAGGTCGAAGAGCATGGTGCTGCCGCGCCGCCAGGGCACGCCGACCCGGCTGCGGAACTGCGCGATCAGCAGGCCGGTCAGCCCGACGGCGGCGACGATCAGGACCGTGCCGGGCGTGATGCGGTCCGGACCCTCGTCGTACGGACCGAAGAGCGCCGCCTCCACGATCAGGGCGGTCGCGGAAGCGGCGTAGAGGGCGAGGAGGTTGGCGGGGCGCAACAGGAGGCCGCCGGCGATCACCGGAAGGACCAACGCGGTCGGCCCGAACCACTCCGGATGCCACAGCGTGCCGCCCGCGATGAGCACCACCGAGAACAGCAGCGCGGCGAGCGCGGGCCCGTCGGAGCCGTCGCCGCGGAAGTAGTCGACCCCCGCCTTGCGCACGCCGACGCGGGCCCGGTGCAGCGCTTTGTGCAGCCGGGCCGTCAGGGGTTCCGATCCCGGGCGGCGTGTCATGTCACGGGGACTTTATCCACCCGTTCGGCGGCGCGTCGATTCGCCGGACGCCGCTCGGTGTGATTGCCGGAAATCGCGTTCGAAATGCGGTCGCGCTGCCGGAGGGCCTCCTGGTACAGGTGGCGTATGACGACAGAGTTGCGGGTGTTGCAGCCGGATGAAGGAGACGCCTGGTACGGGAAGCTGGAGCGGGCGTTCGGCGAGGAGGAATCCGCCGAGGAACGGGCCATGTGGCGGGAGCTGATGGAGCCCGGACGCTCCCTCGCGGCCTGGGACGACGACGAGATCGTCGGGACGGCGGGCGCGTTCTCCTTCGGGCTGACGGTGCCGGGCGGGGCGTCCGTGCCGGCGGCCGGGGTGACGATGGTCAGCGTGCAGCCGACGCACCGCCGCCGCGGGGTGCTGCGGGCGATGATGCGGCGGCAGCTGGACGACGTACGGGAGCGGGGCGAGCCGCTGGCGATGCTGACGGCGTCCGAGCCCGCGATCTACGGACGGTTCGGGTACGGCGCGGCGACGCAGGAGATGCGGATCAAGGTCGACACCACCCGGGTGGCGGAACCGGACCTGCCCGGTTCCGACGACGTACGGCTGCGGCTGAAGGAGCCGGCCGAGGCGCTGGCGGCGTGCGAGGCGGTCTACGCGCGAACGGTCGCGGGGCGCGCCGGGATGCTGGTACGGCCGCCGGGCTGGGATCGGATGATGATCCTCGACCCGGAGGACGACCGCGACGACGACGAGGGGCCGCTGCAGTGCGTGGTGGCCGAGGCCGGCGGCGAGGTGTGCGGCTACGCCCGCTACGCCGTGGTGGCCGACTGGTCCGATGCGGGTCCGCAGGGCACGGTCCGGGTGTGGGACCTGACCGCGACCGATCCGGTGGTGGGCGCCGCGCTGTGGCGCTATCTGTTCGGCATCGACCTGACGACCTACGTGACGGCGCGGAATCTGCCGGTGGACGATCCGCTGCTGCACCTCGTCGAGGACATGCGGCGGTGCCTGATCGGGCTCCGCGAGGCGGCGTTCGTACGGCCGGTGGAGCTGGGCGCGGCGCTGGCGGCACGGACGTACCAGCGGCCGGTGGACACGGTGCTGGAGGTGGCCGACCCGTTCTGCCCGTGGAACGAGGGCCGCTGGCGGCTGTCCGGCGACGGCACCGGCGCGACCTGCGAGCGGACCACCGACCCGGCCGAGCTGGCGCTGTCCGTGCGGGAGCTGAGCTCGGCGTATCTGGGCGGGTTCACGCTGTCGGCGCTGGCCGGGGCCGGGCGGGTGCGGGAGCTGCGGCCGGGCGCGCTGGCGGCGGCGTCGGTGGCGTTCGGCACGGACGTCGCGCCGTGGCTGCCGCACGAGTTCTGAGCGCGGCGGCGGGCGGCTGACGGGCGCCTCCGGGCGGGCGCCGCCGGGTGCCCCCGCTCAGCCCCCGTTCGTGGGCTGGCAGCGCGGGCACCAGAAGAGATTGCGGGCCGCCAGGTCGGCGGTGCGGATCTCGGTGGCGCACAGGTGGCAGGGCTGGTGGGCGCGGCGGTAGACGTACACCTCGCCGCCGTGGTCGTCGACGCGCGGCGGGCGGCCCATCGCCTCCGGCATGTGCTCCGGCCGTACGGTGTCGATCCGGTTGTGGCGGACGCCCTCGCGCATCAGGGCGACGAGGTCGGCCCAGATCGCGTCCCAGTCGTCGCGGGCGAGGGCCCGGCCGGGGAGGTACGGGTCGATGCCGCGGCGGAAGAGGACCTCGGCGCGGTAGACGTTGCCGACGCCCGCGACGATCTTCTGGTCGAGGAGGAGCGCGGCGACGGTGGTGCGGCTGCGGGAGATACGGCGCCAGGCCCGCTCGCCGTCGTCCTCGGGGCGCAGCGGATCGGGGCCGAGGCGGTCGTGTACCGCCTGCTTCTCGGCGTCGGTGATCAGCGCGCAGACGGTGGGTCCGCGCAGGTCGGCGTGGTGCTCGCCGGTGGCGAGGCGGAGCCGGACGGTGTCGGCGGCGGGCGCGGGGAATCCCGCCTGGACCGGAGTGTGCCGGAGGTCCCCGGAGGAGGGGGCGGTGCCGAAGCCGAGCTTGCCGAAGAGGCCGAGGTGGATGTGGATCCATCCGGCGGGCCCGAAGCCGAGGAAGAGGTGCTTGCCGTGGGCCTCGGCGCGCTCCAGGACCCGGCCGTCGACGAGCGCCGCACCGGCGGCGAACCGGCCCTGCGGGCTGCTCGCGCGGACCGTCTCGCCCGCGAAGCGCTCGCGGTGGTCGAGGGCGAGGCGGTGGATGGTGTGCCCCTCGGGCATGCGGTGCGTCCTTAGGTGGGCGCGCCCGCTCCCCCGGCGGGCGCTTATACACATCTCCGAGCCCACGAGACGCTCATGAATCTCGTATGCCGTCTTCTTCTTAAAAAAAAAAACATTCATTCAATACAAAC
>NZ_VKJP01000429.1 GCF_007280575.1 Streptomyces benahoarensis | reverse complement strand
CGGCGGAGGCGCGGATCGGGGCGGTGGGAGCCCCGCCCTCCGGGCGGGCGACGGGACGTTGCGGACACGCCCAGGCCCGGGCGGTGGGTGAGGGTTCGGCCGGGGCGGTGCGGCGGACGGAGTCCCGGCCGGGGCGGTGCGGCGGGAAAAGCACATGAGCGTTGTCAGTGGCCGCCCTTACTCTCGCCTGTGATGGATGCCACCGCGAGCACACCCGCCCGTCCACCGTCCTCCGAGCCCCCACGGCACTCCGCCGTGCGGTCGCTGCTGCGCCTGTGGCCGTTCGTCCGGCCGGTGCGGGCGCGGCTGTTCACGGCCGCGGCCGTCGCCGTCATCGCGTCCTGCATCAGTCTGGTCATCCCGTTGGTGCTCAAGTGGATCGTGGACGGCCCGGTCGCCGCGGGCGCGCCCGGCGGCGTATGGCTGGGCGGCGGCTTCCTCCTGTTCCTCGGGGTGGCCGAGGCGGGGCTGTTCGGGCTGCGGCGCTGGCTGGTCGCGCGGCCGCTGGCGGGCGTCGAGGCGGCCCTGCGGGAGCGGCTCTACGCCCGCCTCCAGCGGCTGCCGGTCTCCTTCCACGACCGCTGGGCCTCGGGCCAGCTGCTCTCCCGCGCCACCACCGACCTCCAGCTGCTCCGGATGTTCCTGGCGTTCCCTCTGACGTTCCTGCTGGTCAACGGCGCCACGATCCTCGTGGGCTGCGCGATCCTGCTGACCCAGCGTTTCTCGCTGGGGCTGATGCTGCTGGCGCCGGTCGTGCCGCTGATGATCCTGTGCTCGGTCTTCGAGGCGAAGTACGCGCTGGCCGCACGCCGGGCGCTGGACCAGGTCGGTGATCTGACGACGGTGATCGAGGAGTCGGTCCTCGGCATCCGGATCGTGAAGGGCTTCGGCCGCCACCGCAGCCAGGCCCGGATGTTCCGGCGACTGACCCATGAGCTGCGCACCACCGAGCTGCGCAAGGCCCGGCTGCTTGCGGTGATCTGGGGCTTCATCACCCTGCTGCCGGAGCTGGCGATCGGCGCCGCGCTGGTGCTGGGCACCGTCCAGGTGGCGGACGGCGCGCTCTCGGCCGGCACCCTGGTCGCCTTCCTGTCGACGGCGCTCGCACTGCGCTGGCCGGTGGACTCCATCGGCTTCCTGCTGGCGATGAGCAACGAGGCGGCGATGGCCACCGACCGGTACTTCGAGGTGCTGGACGCGCCGTTGGCGGAGGCGTCGGACCCGTCCCCCGGGCCGCGGGCCACCGCCGACGACACGGACGGCTCCGGCCCGTGCTCCGGCTCCGGCGACTCCGGCGGTCTCGTCTTCTCCGGTGTCGAGTTCCGCTATCCCGACGCGCCCGGGGACGCCCCGCCTACGCTGTGCGGGGTCGATCTGCGCATCGCGTCCGGGGAGACGATGGCGCTGGTGGGGGCCACGGGCAGCGGGAAGACGACGCTCACGGCGCTGGTCCCGCGGCTGTACGACCCGACCGGCGGCCGGATCACCCTGGACGGCCGCGACCTCACTGCGCTCTCCCGGGACGAGGTGCGTGGCCTGGTGTCGGTGGCGTTCGAGGAGCCGACGCTGTTCTCCGCGACCGTCGCCGAGAACGTCCTGATGGGCGGCGCGGACCTCCAGGAGGCCGATCTGCGGCGGGCGTTGGCGGTGGCGCAGGCCGACGGCTTCGTCTCCGCGCTGCCCCAGGGGCCGCACACCCAGGTCGGGGAGCAGGGCATGAGCCTCTCCGGCGGCCAGCGGCAGCGGCTCGCGCTGGCCCGCGCGGTCGCCGGGCGGCCGCGTTTCCTGATCCTCGACGATCCGCTCTCCGCCCTCGACGTCCACACCGAGGCGCTGGTCGAGGCGGCGCTGCGGCAGGTCCTGGCGACCACCACCGCGCTGATCGTCGCGCACCGCCCGTCCACGGTCCTGCTGGCCGACCGGGTGGCGCTGCTCTCCGGCGGCCGGATAGCCGCCGTCGGCACCCACCACCAACTGCTGCGTGACAACGCCGAGTACGCCGGGCTGATGTCCGGCACCGACCCCGTGACGGCCGGGTCGGTGCCCCGGCCCCGCGGCACCTCCGGAGGCACCCGATGACGACCGCCCCCGCACCCGGCGCCGTACCCGCCGACCCGCCCGCGTCCGCACCGCCGCCCGGTGACGGCGACGCCTTCGCACGGGACGTCCTCCCGGCCCCGCCCGGGGCGTCGCGGCGGCTGCTGCGGTCGCTGCTGGCCCCGCACGCCCGGTGGGTGACGCTCTCGGCCGTGATGCTGCTGCTCCAGCAGGCCGCGGTGCAGGCCGGGCCGCTGCTCGTGGCGTTCGCGCTGGACCGCGCGGTGCCCGCGCTGCGCGCCGGGGACCACGGCCCGCTGGTCACCGTGGCGGTCGCGGCCGCACTGTGCGCCGTGGTGTCGGGCGGGCTGAAGTACCTCTTCGTGCGCTGCTCGGCCCGGATCAGCCAGGACGTCCTGCTGGAGCTGCGCGGCCGCATCTTCCGGCACGCGCAGGCACTCAGCCTCGACTTCCACGAGCGGTACACCTCGGGCCGGTTGATCTCGCGCGCCACCACGGACGTCGAGTCGCTGCGCGAACTCCTCGACGAGGGCCTGGAGGAGTTGATCTCCGTCGTGCTCTCCACGGTCTGGATCACCGCGATGCTCCTCTACCTGGACTGGCGCACCGGTGCCGCGGCGCTCGCCTCCGCCGGGCCGCTGGCGCTGCTGGTCCGCTCCTACCAGCGGCGTTCGCTGCGGGTGTACAGCAGCAAGTCGTCGGCGGTCGCCGCCGTCATCGTGAAGTTCACCGAGACGGTCAACGGCATCCGCCCGGTGCAGGCGTTCCGCCGCGAGCGGCCCAACGACGCCGCGTTCGCCGCGCTGAACCGCACCCACGAGGGCGTCAACGGCGACACCCTGCTGGAGATGGCCCGGTATGTCGTCGGGTCGCGGCTGGTGGCCAACTTCGCGGTCGCCGCGATCGTGCTGTGGAGCTCCTACCGCGTGGCGACCGGCGGTCTGGAGCTGGGCGTGCTGGCCGCCGCCGTGCTGTATCTGCGGCGGCTGTACGACCCGATCGACCGGCTCGGGATGTTCCTCAACTCGTATCAGGGCGCGGCCGCCTCGCTGGAGAAGATCGCCGGTCTGCTGGCCCAGCGCCCGTCGGTCCCGGAGCCGTCCGCCCCGGCGGCGCTGCCCCCGGCCTCCGACGGGCGGCCCGGGCGGGAGGTCGTCTTCGAGGACGTGCGGTTCGCGTATCGGACCGGCGGCGAGGTGCTGCCCCGCTTCGGCCTGCGGCTGGCCGCGGGCGAGACGGTCGCCGTGGTCGGTTCGACCGGCGCCGGGAAGTCGACGCTGGCGAAGCTGCTGGCCCGGTTCTACGACCCGGCCGAGGGCCGGGTCCTGCTGGACGGCGTGGACCTGCGGGAACTGCCGTCGGCCGAGCTGCGCCGGGGCGTGGTGATGGTCACCCAGGAGGCGTTCCTGTTCTCCGGGACGGTCGCCGAGAACATCGCGCTGGGGCGGCCCGACGCCACCCGCGCGGAGATCGAGGACGCCGCCCGGGCGATCGGCGCGCACGGCTTCATCGCCGCGCTGCCGGACGGGTACGACACCGATGTCCGCAAGCGGGGCGGCCGGATCTCCGCGGGCCAGCGGCAGCTGGTCGGCTTCGCGCGGGCGCTGCTCGCCGACCCCGCCGTGCTGATCCTGGACGAGGCGACCAGCTCGCTGGACATACCGGGCGAGCGGGCGGTGCAGCGTGCCATGGACACCGTGCTGCGCGGCCGGACGGCGGTGGTGATCGCGCACCGCCTGTCGACGGTGGAGATCGCCGACCGGGTGCTGGTCATGGCCGACGGCCGGATCGTGGAGGACGGCACCCCCGCCACCCTGATATCCGACCGCGGCCGCTTCGCCGACCTGCACCGGGCATGGCGGGACAGCGTGGGGTGAGCCGGGGCGTGGGGCTCGTCTGCGTCCGGTATCGGGGTGGTGGGTACGGCCTGGCGCCGGGCTGTCGGCTCCGGGCCGGTCGGCCGTGGGCGGTGGCCTTCGGCCCGGTCGGCCTCGCTCCGCCCGGCGCCGGGTGGCCACCTGTCCGCCTACGGCGAACGACGCGTTGCCGATGGCCCGTTGGCCGGGCGGCGGTGCTCCGGCAGCATGGCCGGATGAGGGAGGACACGGCGGTGCGCCGCCTCGATCCGGGGTACTTCGTACGGCCCGCGTCGGAGACGGGCGGGCCGCGGCCACGGGTCGAGCCGGTCCTCGCGTATCTGGTCCGTCGTCCGGAGGGGCTGCTGCTCTTCGACACCGGGATCGGTGCCGCCGACCCCGGTACCGAGGCCCACCACCGGCCGCGACGCCGGGGTCTGGCCCAGGCGCTGGCGGACGCGGGCGTCGCCCCGGCGGACATCGCCCTGGTGGTGAACTGCCCTCTCCGCCCCGAGCCCCGCACCTGTCTCTTATACACCTCTGACGCTGCCGACGACTTAATGGGTGTAGATCTCGGCGTTCG
>NZ_VKJP01000428.1 GCF_007280575.1 Streptomyces benahoarensis | reverse complement strand
GCCCCACCCCATACCAGGGCGGGGCAGGCGCCCGCCGCTGCCTACCGCGACGCATACGGCAGGAGCGCCATCTCCCGGGCGTTCTTGATCGCACGGGTCAGCTGCCGCTGCTGCTGTGCGGTGACGCGGGTGATCCGACGGCTGCGGATCTTGCCGCGGTCCGAGAGGAACGTCCGGAGCAGGGCGGTGTCCTTGTAGTCGATGTACGTGATGCCCGCCCGGTCAAGGGGGTTGGGACGGGGCCGGGACGCCTTGCGGGGAGCGGGACGGCGAGTCATGGCAGAACCTTTCAGCGGAGTCGGTGAGGGGAAGACGGGGAGTCGGATGCGATGGCGGGAGAGCCGGGGAACGTCGGAGTCGAGGGTGGGAGAGCAGGGAACGTGCGAATCGTCGGAGGGAGGGCCGGGGAAGCCGGAGCCGGTGGTCCGAGGGACGGACCAGCGGCAGGAAGGGGCCGTCGCCCCCGACACCGTCAGACCGCCGGCTCCAACAGCCCGTCAAACGCCCCCGGAAGCTGCTTCCACGCCTCGCGGCCGCCGACGCACTCCGCGTCCGTCAGCAGGCACGAGTCGAGCAGCCGTGTCAGGCCGTCGCGGTCGAGGCCAGGGGCGGTGAAGACCAGGTGCTGGCAGCAGTCGCCGTGCTCAGGGTGCCAGTCCAGGGCGGCGGCCGCGCGGCGGACCGGCGGCACCAGTTCCCAGGCGGCGTCGGGCAGCGAGGCGAGCCACGGTCCGGTGTTCTCCACGCACAGGGCGCCCCCGGCGGCGTCCCAGGACAGCAGCGTGTCGGGGCGGTCGGCGAGCCAGAACCGGCCGCGGCTGCGGGCCGCGGCGCACGTCAGGTCCTCCAGCGCGTCGTAGAGCCGTTCCGGGTGGAAGGGGCGGTGGCGGCGCCACACCAGGGTGGTGACGCCGCACTCGTCGGCCTCCTGCGGCAGCAGCGCGCACGCCGGATGCTGGGCCGCCGCCGCGGCGTCCACGTCGAACCCGCCGTCCTCGCCGAGTGCGGCCCGCACCAGCAGGCCGGACGTTGCCGGGAGGTGCCGGGCCGTCGGATGCAGTTGGGCCAGCAACGCGCGGTCCGCGTCGTCGGCGTCCGGGCTGTCGACGACGGCGAGGACCGGCGCGTACTCCAGTTGGCGCGCCCAGGTGTCGCCAACCGTGCGCTGATCGGTGGCGGCAGCGGCGAGCCCGGCCTCGGCGAGGTCGTCGCCGTTGGACAGGACCGGCAGGACGAGCGCCGGATCGACGGCGGTGATGACGGTGGTGAGGATCAGCCCGCCCCCGCCGTGGGCCGCGACGACCTCGGCCATCGCGCGGGGTTCCACGGAGTCCCACAGCTCCACGACGGCCAGCCGGTGCAGACCGCTGTCGGCCAGCCGCCGGAGTTCGGGGACCAGATCCTCCCGCAGCGCGCAGCAGGCACAGTCGTTGACCAGTGGCGATTCGCCGCGCGACAGTTCGCCGTCGGCGTCGCGGAGGGTGCGCAGCACGGTGCCGTCGGCCGAGGCGCCGAGGTCGTGGTGGAGGGCGACGGCGTCCGGCACCGTGGTCAGGAGCCGCCGTACGACCTCCTGTCGGGCCTCGGCGTGCAGCCCTCCGACGAGGACAACGGGGAGCCGACGGGCGGTGCCACTCATCGGGCGTCCCGCCGATCGTCCCGTCGGCCGTAGCGGCGCTCGAAGCGTTCGACGCGTCCGGCGGTGTCGAGGACGCGCGTCTGCCCGGTGTAGAAGGGGTGGCTGCGCGAGGAGATCTCGACATCGATGACGGGGTAGGTGTGGCCGTCCTCCCATTCGACGGTGGCGTCGGAGGTCGCGGTGGAGCGGGTGAGGAAGGCGAAACCGGCGGCCTTGTCGCGGAAGACGACGGGGCCGTAGGCGGGGTGGATTCCGGGCTTCATGACGGGATGGTCCTGCCTGTTCTCTCTGCTGCTGTCTGCTCTGACTGCGCTGTCTCTTGTGTGCGTGCGGCGTCCGTGCCGTCCGTCACGGCTTCGGGCGCTCGGCCCCGCTCAGCGCTCCTCACGGAAGTCGACATGTCGGCCGGCGACCGGGTCGTACTTGCGCAGGACGAGGCGGTCGGGGTCGTTCCGGCGGTTCTTGCGGGTGACGTAGACGTAGCCGGTCCCGGCGGTGGAGCGGAGTTTGACGACGGGGCGGAGTTCGTTGCGTGCCATGCCGCTACTATATGGGAATGGTTTTCATTATCGACAACGCCCTCGGGGAAAGGTGATGCCTCTCATGTCCGCCCACTGTCAGCTGACCGGAGCCAGGCCCGGCTTCGGCAGCACGATCTCCCATTCGCACCGCCGCACCTCCCGCCGCTTCGACCCGAACATCCAGCGCAAGCGCTACTGGCTGCCGAGCGAGGGGCGGTACGTCCGCCTCACGCTCAGTGCCCGGGCGATCAAGGCGGTGGATGTCATCGGTATCGAGGCGGCGGTGGCGCGGATCCGTGCGCGAGGAGGCAGGGCCTGATGGCCAAGCAGAGCAAGATCGCGAAGAACGAACGGCGCAAGGCGGTCGTCGCCCGCTACGCGGCCCGGCGCGCCGAGCTGAAGGAGGTCATCCGGCGCCCGGCTTCCAGTGATGTCGAACGCATCGCCGCCGTCGCCGAGTTGCGTCGTCAGCCGCGCGACGCCAGTGCGACCCGGGTGCGCAATCGTGACGGCGTCGACGGGCGTCCCCGCGGCCATCTGCGGAAGTTCGGGATGTCCCGCGTGCGGATGCGCGAGCAGGCGCACGCCGGATTCCTCCCCGGGGTCACCAAGTCGTCCTGGTGACCCTCCGACGCCGGGCCGCGTGCCCGGCGGAGCGTGGTGCCGTACCCCGCCGGGTGCGGCACCGTGCCCGCCGGGCGGGGCGCGCCGGGTCGTGTGTGAAGTCCCGCTCTCCGGGCGGGCGATGGGGTTTTCCGGGTGCGCCTCGGGGGGTGAGGCGTGTGGGGCGCATGGGGTCAGCGGGGTGTGGGTCATGTCTTCGGGCGAACAACTACCCCAGCAAATCGGGGCACTTACCGTGAACTCTCCACGAGTTTTGACATGAGCACTTCCGGTTACTCGCGAGTCCTGCTACTAACGAGTTGGCAGAAACACTGCCCCTGGGAGGTTCCATGAGACTGTCCCGCGTCGCCAAGGCGACGTCCGCCCTCTTCGCCACCTTGGCGCTCGTGCTCACCGGCGCGAGCGCCGCCACCGCAGCCGAACGGTCCCTGGCCGCCACCGGCTACGTGGCACTCGGCGACTCCTACTCGGCCGGCGTCGGCGCCGGCAGTTACGACAGCGCCAGCGGCTCCTGCAAACGCAGCACGAAGTCCTATCCCGCGCTGTGGGCGGCCGCCAACTCGCCCGCGTCCTTCAACTTCACCGCCTGCTCCGGCGCCAAGACGGGCGATGTGCTGGGCGGGCAGCTCGCCCCGCTGAACTCCTCGACCGGCCTGGTCAGCATCAGCATCGGCGGCAACGACGCCGGGTTCGCGGACACCATGACGACCTGTGCGCTCCAGGGTGAAAGCGCCTGCCTGACGGCCGTCTCGAAGGCCATCGCCTACGTGGACAACACGCTCCCCGGCCAGCTCGACGGCGTCTACAGCGCGATATCCCAGAAGGCGCCGTCCGCCCATGTGGTGGTCCTCGGCTACCCGCACTTCTACAAGATCGGCGGCAGCTGCGTCGCGGGTCTGTCCGACAAGTCCCGCGCGGCCATCAACGGCGCGGCCGACGAGATCAACGGCGTCACCGCCAAGCGCGCCGCCAACCACGGCTTCGCCTTCGCCGACGTCAACTCCACCTTCAGCGGCCATGAGCTCTGCTCCGGCAGCGCCTGGCTGCACAGCGTCACCGTGCCGGTAGACGAGTCGTACCACCCCACGGCCACCGGCCAGTCCAGTGGCTACCTGCCGGTCTTCCGCTCCGCCGCCTGACCCCAGGCGCACTCAGATGCATGGGAGGGTTCCCCGGTCGGGGGCCCTCCCGCGCCGCGTCACCCGCCCGGCCCCGTCCCGCCGGGGGTTCAACTCGCCGTCCGCGCACCCTCGTACGTGATCTTCCGTAGGGTGTCGGACAACACCACGGCGAGGCAGGTGAAACCGATGGCCGGTCTGCACGTGTGTCCTCGGGGAGAGATAGGGTTACCCTGCCCGGGGCCGGGTGCCCTCGTACGGGTGGGGAGAGTCATGGAACAGATAACAGTGCGCAGCAGGGCGCGAGTCCCTGCCATCACCTGCAAAAGCGGCGCGTCCAGTGCGCGCCTCGACCGTCACCTCGCGGTGCTGGGCGGCCCTGCCATCCCGCAGCGCGAGGCGCAGGGCGCGACGTCACTGATGCAGGAACTGACGGCTCGTGATCACATGCGTACGCGGCGCAGCCGCGGCGCACGGGTGTCGTTGTTCGCGCCGCTGCGCAGGCTACGGCGTTCGCTGTTCGGCGGCCACGGCTGACCCACAGCTGACCTCGGCACCCCGGCGGCCACGCCGTCCCGGTGCGGCGCGGCGGCCCCCCGCC
>NZ_VKJP01000427.1 GCF_007280575.1 Streptomyces benahoarensis | reverse complement strand
GGATGTACGGGGGCGCGGGGTGGTGACGTCGCCGGGGCTCCGGCCGGTGCCGGCGGGCCGGGCCCGCTCCGGCCGCGGTCCGTCGCCCGGCGCCTCGGGCGCGGGTCCGGGGCCGGGCGCGTGGCCGGGGTTTCCCGCTGGCGTCCGGCCGCCCTCCCGTGCTCCGTCCCGCCCGACCCGGCCGCGACGGAAGCCGCAGGTGGCGCCGCAGACCGAGGTCGGGGTGCGACGCAATAGGGTGGAGGGCGCCTAGTTGTTCTGCCCCTCCGAGGAGCCACCCGCCGTGTCTGACCCGCTGCGCCCGCGCGCATCCCTTCGTACCGCTGTGGTCTGGGAGGTTCTCAAGGACGCCCTGGAGCGCCGGGCCGGGGCCGCCGGGCGCGATGTCCTCGACGTTCTCGACACCGGAGGCGGCACCGGCAACTTCGCCGTGCCCGTCGCCCGCCTCGGCCACCGCGTCACCGTCGTCGACCCGAGCCCCAACGCCCTGTTCGCCCTGGAGCGCCGCGCCGCCGAGGGGGGCGTCGCCGACCGGGTGCGGGCCGTCCAGGGCGACGCCCACGGCCTCTTCGACGTCGTCGAGCCCGGCGGTTTCGACGCCGTCCTGTGCCACGGCGTCCTGGAGTACGTCGACGACCCGGCCGAGGGCGTCCGCAACGTCGTCGCCGCGCTGCGCGACTCCGGCACCCTGAGTCTCCTCGCGGCCGGTCTCGGCGGCGCCGTGCTGGCCCGCGCCCTCGCCGGGCACTTCACCGAGGCCCACCAGGCCCTCACCGACCCGGCCGGCCGCTGGGGCGAAGGCGACCCGGTGCCCCGCCGGTTCACCGCCGACCAGCTCTCCGGCCTGGTCACCGGCGCCGGGCTCCAGGTCGGCGCGGTGCACGGCGTACGGGTCTTCGCCGACCTCGTCCCGGGGGTGCTCGTCGACACCGAGCCCGGCGCGATGGAGGCGCTGCTGAAGCTGGAGGCGGCCGCCGCCGAACAGCCCGCGTTCCACTCGGTCGCCACCCAGCTGCACGTTCTGGCCGAGCGCGGCTGATCGCCACCGGTGGCCGGCCGCCGGGTGCGGTCGGCCACAGCCCACCCGATCAGCCCCTTCTCCCCGTATGATCGAGGGACGACGTTCCGGCATGACGGATGGGCGGGTGGGGAATGCAGGCAGCATCACCACCGGCCGCCCTGGGGGCCAGGACAGTGGACTGGCGCTGAGGGCGGGTTTCACGGGGGCGAATCCCTGCCTATCCTGAAAGGGTCGCCCCCGGTCGCCCCCGCGACCGACGAGTAGGAGGACTCCGTGCCGCTCTCGGAGCACGAGCAGCGCATGCTCGAGCAAATGGAGCGAGCGCTGTACGCCGAAGATCCCAAGTTCGCGACAGCGCTTGAGGGAAGCGGGCTGCGCACGTACACCCGGCGACGGGTCTACCAAGCGGTCGTCGGTTTCCTGGTCGGTATCGGCCTGCTCATGGCCGGCATGGTCGCCCAGCAGATCTGGATCAGCGTCGTCGGCTTCCTGGTGATGCTTGGCTGCGCCGTCCTCGCCGTGACCGGCTGGCGCAAGGCCCCCAAGCCCGGCGAGCAGCGGCCCGGCGCGGCCCCGGGGAAGCGCGGCAGGGCGGGCGGAGCGCCCGCACGACGCCCGTCCGGTGGCCGCCGCTCGATGATGAACCGCATCGAGGACCGCTGGCAGCGCCGCCGCGACGAACAGGGCCACTGAGCCCGAACGTTCCACTCAGCCCTTGACGGGGCCGCCCGCACTCCGGGCGGCCCCGTCCATGCGTCGTGCCCCGGATCCGCCGCGGTCCGCTCGGGGGCGCGGCGGACTCGCGCCCCGGGCCGGAGCCTCGCCGTGCGGGTAGTCGTGCCGGGGTGCGGGCAGCCGCGCCCAAAGGCCCGAACCCGGCCCCGCACGGGCACCGCGCACCGGACCCCAGCCAGAGCCCCCCTCCATGGGGGCAGCCGCGCCCGGGTGGCAGAGCCCAGCCGTCAGGCGGACCGGCGTAGGACCCACACCGGACCGCTCCCCGCCCGAGCCCCTGGCCGCTGTGCGCCGAGCCCGCAACCCGTCCCCCAGCGATCCCCCCAGGTCACCTCCGTCGCCCACCGGTCTGCAGCACCGCGGCGACGCGACGGACAGCCACCGCCGCCCGGCCGGACGCCTGGCGCCGTCGGAAAGCCGTCCACCGGGCCGCGTACTCCCGGGCCAGCCGGCCCGCCGAGCGTGGCAGCAGGGCCGCACGCCACCGCGCCACGCGGGACGCCTGCGCGCGCAGCGCCGCGCAGACCAGCCGCACGTCCTCGGCCGCCCGAGGTGCGGGCCGGGGCCGTGCCGCGTACAGGGACTCCTCGACCGCCCCGGCCACCCGGTGCGCGGCCTCGGCGGCCTGCGGCGGGAGTGCGGCGGTGTCGACGAGATGGTCGGCCGTGCGGCGTGGGGTGAGTGCCTCGTCCGGGGCGATGCCCAGGTCCCAGGCGGCGTCGAGCAGTTCCTGCCAGACGCTGAGGGTGCCCGCCGGGCCGTCGGTGGAGAGTCGTCGGGTCCGGACCCGGGACCGCCAGAGCCCCGGGAGCGCGGCCACCGCGAGCAGCAGCAGACCGCCCAGCGTGAGGCCGACGGCGGCGAGGACGGAGGGGCCGCCGCCCGAGGAGCCCGAGTCCGGGGCCGTGGGTGCCGCCGCCGTGCAGCCCGTGGCATCCGACTGGCGGCCGGGGCCGCAGGTCGGGTCCGGCCGCGGGCCGTCGGACGGCGTCGTGGGCCGGGTCGGCTCCTGCGCGGGGGAGCCCGGCGAGGTGTCCTGCGAGGTGTCCGGCAGCGCGTACTCCGGGACGTTGCCGCGGCTCGGCGTGGGCTCGAAACGCGTCCAGCCCACCCCCTGGAAGTACAGCTCAGGCCAGGCGTGGGCGTCCCGCAGGCCGACCGACGTCGTACCGTCGGGCTGCCTGGTGCCCGGGGTGAAACCGACGGCGACCCGCGCCGGGATGCCCAGGGTGCGGGCCATCGCGGCCATCGAGAACGAGAAGTGGACGCAGAAGCCCTCCTTCTGTTGGAGGAACCGCACGATGGCCCGCACCCCGCTGCCCGCCCGCACCTCGGTGTCGTAACGGAAGCCGCCGTCGGTCGCGAACCAGTCCTGGAGCTTGACGGCCTTCGCGTACGGGGTGGCCGCGCCGCGGGTCACCTGCCGGGCCGTCGCCGCGACCACGGGCGGCAGTTCGGCGGGCACCTCGGTGTACTCGCGGCGCAGCGCGGCGGGCGGCGGCGGGGCCTCGGCGAGCTGCCGGGCGGTCGGCCGCACCCGCAGGCTCTCCACCTGGTACTGGAGGCCGCGGGTGTTCTGGCCGCGGTCGCCCACCAGGGTGCGGCCCTGCTCCTCGAAGCGCCACCGCCCGGCGATGCCGACGCGGGACGCCGGGAACGGCATCGGCAGCCAGTTCTGGCCGTACCACTCGGCGGTCGAGATCGAGGTGTTGATCCGGGTGGTGGCGACGTCCGGGGACAGCCCCACGGGCCGCGGCAGCTGCTCGGGCACATCGGTCACCGTCCGCTCGGACGGCTTCCAGGCCGTGCCGTCGAACTGGTCGAGCGCGACGATCCGCAGATACAGATCGCGGGTGTCGCTCGCCGTGGTGCGGTAGTTGAGGACCTCCTTGTCCTCGGGCTGGTTCAGGCTGTTCTGGAGGGAGACCAGCGGATTGACCGCCGAGATGGTGCCGCCGCCGGCCCCCCCGTCCCGGCCGCCCGTACCGAGCAGCCCGGTGCCCAGCGACGGCAGCGCCGCCGGGACGGCGACGGCGACGCCGAGCGCCAGCACGCCGATCCGCCGCCCGTGCCGCACCGGCGCCGGAGCGGGTGCGTCCGCGGCCTTTCCGGACCCCGGCAACCACCGGGAACTCCGGCCCGCCGCCCCGCCGAACACCCGGCCCCACCGCGACAGCCGGTCGCGGCCCTCGGCCAGCAGGAGCAGCAGATAACCCGCGGCGGCGATCAGGAACCACAGCCAGCCCGTGCCGCCCGGCGCCAGCCCCGCCGCCACCGAGTAGAGCGCCAGCAACGGCAGCCCGGCGGGCGCGACGCTGCGGTACGTGACCGCCAGCGCGTCCACGACCAGGCCGACCAGCGTCACCCCGCCGACCAGCAGCAGCCGGATGCCCGGCGTGAGCGGCGCCGGGCTGGCGTACCGGCTCACATCGGCGACCCCGGACTGCCCGAGACGGACCAGCTCCGCGACGGCGTCCGGGCCCGGCAGCACCCCGAGAAGCGCCTGCCCACCGGCGTACAGCGCGGTCAGCGTCAGCAGCGCCACCATGGCCTGGACGACGATGACCAGCGGCCGGGGCCACGGCAGCCGCCGCGCACCGGCGCCCGCGGCCGCCACCAGCGCCACCAGCAGCGCCGCCTGCACCATCCAGGCGGCCGGATCGACCAACGGCACCAGCGCACAGGACGCGCAGAGCGTCGCCACGGCCGCCCACAGCGCAGGCCCCCGCCCGCTCATCCGCACCCTCCCGCC
>NZ_VKJP01000426.1 GCF_007280575.1 Streptomyces benahoarensis | reverse complement strand
CATCTGCACGATGGAGAGCAGCGAGTCCATGCCGTCGAGGTACTTCAGCGGCACCGGCACGCCGATCACCGGGAGCGGGGTGACGGAGGCGAGCATGCCCGGGAGGTGGGCGTACCCCGCCCACCCGCACCGGGCCACCCGCGCCCTGGAGCACACCATGAACCCCACCGCCACCGGAGCCACCACCGGAATCACCGGCACCGCCCGTCGGCAGCCGCACCTCGCACCGCCGCCCGTCGCCCGGCTCGCCATCGCGCCCGCCACCGGCGTCGCCCGCCGCACCGACGGCGTCTGGTGGCCTCGCTCGGCCGACCTGGAGGCCGAACTCCCCGAACTTCTCCCGGCGTTGCCCTTCGACTGGCCCCGTATCACCCACGCCACCGCGAACGGCGCGCTCTGGGCGCCGCTGCCCACGCTCACCCTCGTCGCCGATCACGTCATCCGCCTGCGCCGCATCCCCGACCGCCCCGGCCCGCCCACCCTCTGTCTGGTCGCCGCGGGTCTCGGCCGCTGGGACCTGCGCGTGCTGCCGCCCCGTACCGCCGAGGCCGACGCCGTACGCGTCCTGGCGGGCGTCGCCACCGGGGCGATCCCGGCCGATGCGCCCGTATCCGATGAGGATCCCGCGCCCGCCGTGCCCCGCCGCCCGGAGCATCCACAGGCCGCCCGGCTACGCGATACCCGCGGGCCCCGCAACCGCTGACGGGCGCCGTGGCCCGGTCCACCGCGGGACGCCGGGCGCCGCGGCTACTGCGGTCGAGTGGCGTTCCTCCGAAGAACGGCGCCGCGCGTGCGTCGCTCCTCCGATCCTCCCATTGCGTATTCATCATGAGAAAGCACCACAGAACCGGCGGAACGAAAAGCGGTGGCCCGCCACCGCGTTCCCGGTCCGGTGGCTGTGGCGCATCCCGTACCAACCGAGGTTTCCGGCGGCCGACCGCCGGTACGCGAACGAAAGCGAGGGACCATGGCTGCGACCAAGGTCGTGAAGTTCTGGGCGGTGTGCCTTGCCGTGCTCGGCAAGCTGCTGGCGACGTTCCGCTACGCCGCCCCGGGTGCGGCCGCCTGCCGCCGCGCCGCACGCTACGGCGACTCCCTGTACGGCGCCACCCCGTACACCCCGGCGCTGCGCACCACCGCGTACGTCCCGGTCGCCCCGTACGCACCGGCCCCACGTGCCGCCCTCGGCGCACCGCGCACCGCGGCCACCGCGCCACCGGTACCGGTGACGGGCGACCCCGGCCCCGCACCCGGCGCCCCCACGACGACCCCCGCAGCGCATACGGCGTCCACCCCGCGGACGGCTCCCGCGTCGAGCTCCGCGTCGACCTCCGCACCGGCCCCCGCACCCACCGCCGTCACCCCCGCAGCCCGCCGCGCACCCGAGGACCACTTCCTCCCGGAGCAGCCACCGGAGCCGCGTAACCGCCTGCTGCCCGCGGCTCCGTTCCTCCCCTCACCCCGCATCGCGAGCCCCTACGTACCGGAGATGCGCACGTACGGCGGCCCGCAGTTGCCGCCCACCATCAAGCAGCGGATCCGCGCCGAGGCCCACGGTTCCTCTCCCACCACCCGCAGCCGACTCGCCACCGGTACCGAACCCTCGCGCACCGCCCCGGTGGACGATCCGCACGGCGCCCCGGAGGACGACCGGTCCGCGGCCATCGTCCCGGCGGCCCGCAGCCGCGAACACACCGCCTGTACGACCTGACGGGGGCCCGACGCCACCGGGGCGACCGCCCCGGACCCACGCCACATGCGCGGCGCTCCCGAGCGCCGCGCGGCAGCGTGCCCGGACGGTTCGGTACCGGGTACGGCAGTGATACGTACGGCGGCAGCGCTACGCGGCGACGGACGCGGGGGACGCGTCGGCGCTGCACATAGGCCGTTGCCGACGAGACCGGCGCGTGAACCCGTCCGGGCCGGTCCGGGGAGAAGTAGGGGATGTCCGGCGCGTGAGGTGACCGCGCCGAGGGGATGAGGGGCGGGGGCCCGTGCGTGAGCCGTACGTGCCGAGGGGGCTGAGGGGGAATCAGGGCGAGGGGCCTGGCCGCGCCGGAGCGTGAGCGCGCCGCCTGCCCGCCCGTTGTGGACTCGGGGCCCAGGACGGTGCCCGGCCTCGGGCCCGTGGCCGTACGGCGCCCGGCCTTGTGCTCGCGCCCGTACGAGACCCGTCCTTGTGCGACACCCGTCCCTGTGCCTGTCGCCCGTACGACACGCGGCTTCGTGCCCGCGCCCGTACGCGCCTCTCTCCGGCCCGCCGCCTTCCTGCCGGGTCCCTGCCACATTCTGGCGCGCAGACTCCCGTACGCGCCCGTGTCACACCCGCGTCGCGCCCGCCTCTACACCCGGCCCCGGGGCATCGCCACCCGGCCTTCGCCCCCACACCCCGCAACGGCCTCCCGTCGGGACGGGCAGACGAGGCAATTGGGCCTCAACAAGCCGTGAAAACAAACAAGTTGAGGATTTTCGTCGGTCGTTACTCCGATGCGGGCCGCGCGCTCCCAGGAGCACCCGGCGGAGCGCCTCCCGCGCTTCCGCAACAGCGACCACCCGGGTGAAACACGCGCATTTCAGGCTCAGCAGACGTGCCGAAAAGCATATTGCCCGGTTTCTTGGGTCGTGCCCACGGCCGTGGCGGACATCGCGTCACGGCGTCGCCGGAGCATGGAGGAAACCCGTCATGTCGTCAGCTCTTGCCAAACGGTCCGTCGGAACCATCCTGTACATGCTGGTCGTTGTCCTGAGCACGCTCGGCCTCGGCGGCCAGAGCGCCACCGCAGCCGCGGCCCCCGCCGGACCGGTCGTCCCGGCGGGCACCGACTGGGACCGCATCGCCCACTGCGAGAGCAGCGGCAACTGGCACATCAACACCGGCAACGGCTTCCACGGCGGGCTCCAGATCGCCCCCTCCACCTGGCGGGCCTACGGCGGCAAGAGGTACGCCCCGCGCCCCGACCTCGCCACGAAGTCCCAGCAGATCGCCGTCAGCGAACGCATCCGCCGGGACCGCGGTCTCCAGCCCTGGCCCAACTGCGGCCGGCTCGGCGCGAACGGCCCGTCCGACGGCGTCAGCAAGGCCACCCCGGAACGCCCGGTCACCAAGCCCGCCCCCGCCCCGCAGGCCCAGCGGCACTCGCACCACGAGGTACACCGCCAGCACGGCACCACCGTCGACCGCCAGAACGGCACCACCATCCACCGCCAGCAGAGCGCCCTCACCGGCGGCAGCTACGTCGTCCAGCCCGGCGACTGTCTCTCCGTCATCGCGGAACGCGCCCACACCCACGGCGGCACCCAGAAGCTGTACGAACTCAACCGCCACACGCTCGGCGAAGGCCCCGACCACATCTACCCGGGCCAGCGTCTGAAGCTGCGCGCATGAGCCGGGGAGAGGTGACCGGGGCCGTGGAGTCGACCGCCCTGGAGCCGGGGGCCGCCGAGGGGATCGGCGTCCAGGGAGCGGATGGCGCCGACCGGATCGGCACCCTGGGGTCAGTGACCGCCGACCGGGTTGACGAAGGTACCGGGGTGCGTGGCGGCGGACTGGTCGAGGAGCGAACCGCCGAAGGGCCACTTCAGCTGGAAGTGCTTGGTCTCGTTCGGGGGCGTGATCATCACCAGGCCGGGGGTGACCTGACGGTCGCTCGCGTCGGTGCTCGGCAGCAGCGAGATGGTGAAGCTGGTGTGCGCACCGGGCTTGAGGGTGACCGTCGGGGCCGACTGGTTGGAGCGGGTCAGGTCCCAGGGACCGTCCTCGCCACCGCTGATGCTGACGCCCGCGAAGCCCTTGATCGTGCAGGTCGAGCTGCCGATGTTCTTCAGCCAGACCGCCGCGGTCTGCTGGTCGGTGCTCTTCATGTCGGGGACGCCGCCACCGTCGGAGCCCCAGCCGGCCTCCAGGCCGTCGGTGTGGCAGCGCTCCGTACCGCGCGAGGCGGCCGCACCGGACGTCGCGGGCTGGCCCGCGGCGGCGGGGGCACCCTCATCGGCGGACTTACCGGCGCCCGCACCGTTCGCCTGGGCCGAGGAGTCCGCACCGGAACCCTGCCCTGCGGGGGACGAGTCCGCCACGGTGGACGCCGACGACGCCTTGTCCGACCCGCCCTCCTGGCAGGCGGTCAGGCTGAGCGCGGCGGCGGCGACCAGGGTGGCGGCGGCGGTCCTGCGGACCAGGCGGAGCGTGGTGTGACGCGACATGGGGTTCCCCTCGTGGTGAGTGCTGGTGCTGCGGCCCGTTCCTTCGTTCCGCATCCACCACATTGCCGACGCCCACTGGTGATCCACTAACAGCGCGCTAACGTCCCGGAACCGCCCGGCGAGCACGCCCCGCCAGAGTCCGCCACGGCCGGTACCCCCCTGTCCACCAGGAAGGATGCGGTATCGCCGCTGAGCGTTCCCATCTGCCGCGAGTGATCTGACGAGTGGTCTTATCCACGAGGTGACGAGTGATCTGACGAGCGAGGTGACGAGCGCCCCGCCCCATGGCCTGAGACCCGCCACCCCGCCCGG
>NZ_VKJP01000425.1 GCF_007280575.1 Streptomyces benahoarensis | reverse complement strand
ATCTACACCTATTAAGTCGTCGGCAGCGTCAGATGTGTATAAGAAACAGACCCCACCCTGCCACACACTTTCCACCGTGGAAAGTACTTTCCTGAACGGAAGAGAGGAGGTGGTGCTGACGGGTCAGCAGTCAGGCACACCACACCTCAACTCGTCCCAGCCCGCCCCGACTCGCCCTAACCCGCCCTGACCGGACCCGAGGTGTCCGCGGCCAGCGTGACCGCGAGCACCCCCAACACCCCGCCCATCACGTACCGCTGGATCTTCAGCCAGGAGGGGCGGCGGGCGAGGAAGGTGGCTATCGCGCCGGCGGTCAGGACGATGGCGAGGTTCACGGCGACGCTGACCACGATCTGGACCGCACCGAGGGCGAGCCCCTGGAGCAGCACATGCCCCTCGTCCAGGTCGATGAACTGCGGTATGAGCGAGAGGTACATGACGGCGATCTTCGGATTGAGCAGGTTGGTCATCAGCCCCATGGTGAAGAGCTTGCGCGGCGCATCGTGCGGCACCTCCTGCGGCGCGAAGACCGCGAGGCCACCCGGCTTCAGGGCGTTCCACGCCAGGTAGGCGAGGTAGGCGGCGCCCGCCAGCTTCACCGCGACGTACAGCTCGGGCACGGCGAGGAAGACGACCGACAGGCCCAGGTTGGCGGCGAGGAGATACACCAGGAAGCCCAGCGCCACCCCGCCCAGCGAAATCATCCCGGCCCGCCGCCCCTGGGTGATGCTGCGGGAGACCAGATAGATCATGTTCGGCCCGGGCGTGAGCACCATGCCCAGCGCCACCGCCGACACACCGAGAACCCCACTCAACTCCAGCATGGAACCTCCTCGTTCAGGAAAACCCGCCGCACGCCGATGGGTTGCATGCCGCGCCCCTCGCATCACGCACCCAAGGGAGCACCACCCACCGCAGGTCGCCCACCTCGTCCATCCCTCAGAACAATCGCGACGGCACCACACATTGCCCTGAGCGGCAACCAGCGCCAACAAGCCTGTATGTGGGGGCCACACGGCCACCACGACAGACCCTAGAACCGCCCTCACCTCAGTGCAATAAAAACATTGCACCGAGTGCAATACCCTGGACGGGCTCCAGGCCGAACCGCCGAGCGCGGACGGGGCCGACCGACCAGGGCGGCGACGGACCGGAACGACGACAGGAAGAGCACCGTGCACCACTACCGGAGCGTCGCCGACGCGGTGGCCGAGGAGATCCGGACCGGCGCGCTCCGGCCCGGCGACCGCCTCCCCCCGCAGCGCACCTTCGCGCGGAAGTACGGCATCGCCGCCTCCACCGCGACCCGCGTCTACCAGGAGCTCGCCCGGCGCGGCCTGACCGTCGGTGAGGTGGGCCGCGGCACCTTCGTCCGCGCCGAGCCCACGGCCCCCGCCGCCTCCCCCGCGCTCACCGAACCCGCCGGAAGCCGCATCGACCTGGAGCTGAACTACCCCGTCGTCCCCGAGCAGAGCGCCCTCCTCGCCGCCGGACTCGGCGGGCTGCTGCGGCCCGACGGCCTCGCGTACGCGCTGCGTCCCGTCGGCACGGCCGGGCTCCCCGCCGTACAGGAGTCCGCCGCCGACGCCCTCGCGCGCGGCGGCTGGCGGCCCGATCCGGCGCGCATCCTCTTCGCCGGGAACGGGCGGCAGGCCATCGCCGCCACCGTCACCGCCCTGGTGCCGCCCGGCGGACGGCTCGGCGTCGAGGAGTTGACCTACCCGATCGTCAAGGCCGTCGCCGCCCGGCACGGCATCACCCTCGTACCGCTGGCCATGGACGACGCGGGGCTGGTCCCCGAGGCGGTCGCGGAGGCCCATGCCGCCGCCCCGCTGCACGCCGTCTACGTGCAGCCGCGGCTGCACAACCCGCTCTCGCTCACCATGCCCGACGCCCGCGTGGAGCAGCTGGCCGAGACCCTGCTGCGGCTCCGCCTCCCCGCGATCGAGGACGCGATCTGGGCCTTCCTCCGCGACGAACTCCCGCCGCTGGCCGCCCACGCGCCCGAGCTCACCGTCCTGATCGACAGCCTCTCCAAACGCGTCGCCCCCGGCCTGACCCTCGGCTTCGTGGTCGCGCCCGCCGCGCTGAGCGGCGAGATCTCCTCCGCGCTCCGGTCGGGCGGCTGGTCCCCGATGCGGTTCGCCCTGGAGGCCGCCCACCGGTGGCAGCAGGACGGCACCCTCGCCGCCCTGGTGGCGGCCAAGAAGCGGGAGGCGGCGGTACGCCAGGAGCTCGCGGCCCGGCACCTCGACGGGTTCGCCGTACGGAGCGACCCCCGCTCGTACCACTGCTGGTGGCGGCTGCCCCGTCCGTGGCGCGCGGAGACGTTCGTCGCCGCCGCGGCCCGGCACGGCATCGGGGTGGTGCCCGCCGCCGCGTTCACCGTCGGCCGCGCCCACGCCCCGAACGCCCTCCGCGTCGGACTCGCCTCACCCCAGCCCGACGTCCTCGCCCAGGCCCTCGGCACCCTCGCCGCCCTCGCCCGCACCTCCCCGGAGGGCCTCGTCAGCGACTGACCTCGCCTCACACGGCGACAGACGGCCATCGGGTCTCACGGGCCCCTCCCCTGCCCCAACTTCCGTCCCTGCGGCGGACAACTGCCCAGCCCCGGCCCCGAACACCAACAAACCAAGCACGAAGGGCCTTCGGCACCGCATCGTCCACCGGTGACGGCGTGGACGCCGCGCCAGCGGCGGGCGGATGGCCCATCAACGGCACCCTTACGACAACGACTCGGGCGTGTATCGGAAGTGCCGGGCAAGGTCCAGTGGCTGACATGCGGTCGTCGTGGTCCGGGTCCGTGCTCGGCTTGACCGCTCGCTCGATCTCCTCTTCCGCCGGCGGCATCGAGTGGTAGCCGCGCAGCAGGTACTCGGGGGGCCGGATGACCAGCGTGGGCCGTGGTATCCGCCGGCCCACGCGTGCAGCTGCTCCCTGTAGGCGGCGAGCCGTTCGCCGAATGCGGCGATGACACGGATGTGCAGCTCCTCGTGGCCGAACAGGTAGAGGTCCGGGGGACTCGCCGGGCCGGAGCCTGTTGCCCTGCCTGGTGAAGCTGTGCTCGTACTCGATGAGCGGACCCGCGCTGCTCGCCGGAGCGTCGCGGTTCCGTCCGGGGCTGGGCGGGGGCGCGGTTCGGGCGTGGGCGGTGCTGTCGCGGAACGCGTGGCGGCGCTCTCAGTCGGATGCGAGCAGCTCGGCCAGCCGAAGGGTGTCTTCGAAGTAGCGCTCGTAGGGAAAACCGGCCGCGACGAGCGCGGCCCGGAACTCGTCGCCGAGTGGCTTTCCGGCGGCGTGGAAGGCATCCCGGCCGGCTTCGGTGAGGCGGACCAGCCGCCGCCGCGTGTCCGAAGGCAGGTGGTGGATCGTGGCGACACAGCTGATGGCGTCGTAGGGCCCCTCGGCGGTCACCGCATCGGCGACGGTGTAGGTCACCGGGAGCGCTTCAGGGGTCAGTTCCCGCGCCCGCGCGGTGATCACCGGATCGGCGTCGATACCTTCCACGGTGGCCGCGCGTCCGGCCAGGAGTCTCGCCAGGCCCCCGCTGCCGGATCCGACGTCCAGCGCCCGGTCGAACCGCCTCGGCAACTGCTGCAGGATCCAACGGTGGTAGTGGGCATTGTGGTCCCAGGCGTAGGTGGCGTTGAACCGTTCAAGCGCCTTCAGGAGGCGGGGCGACAGCATCTGCACACTTCAAAGGATGGCAGCGGACGCCTGAAGTCCGTCGACTCCACCTTGCACGCGCAGAAGAGGCATCAGCCTCGGGCCGTGTCGCCCATCCCCTCCTCCGGGCTCGCCTGCATGCGAGGAACATCAACCGGAAGTCCGATGCCCGCTCGGCCAAGGCCGGCGTTCGGAAGATCCGACTGCACGGCACGCCACGCCTGCGGATCGCTTCTCGCGGTGCTCCACGCAGTTGCTGCACCACGCGAAAGAGCCCCCACCGGATCTCTCCGGTGGGGGCTCTGACGTGCGGTGGACCTGAGGGGATTCGAACCCCTGACCCCCTCGTTGCGAACGAGGTGCGCTACCAGCTGCGCCACAGGCCCTTGCGACGTGTGAAACTCTAGCATCCCGATGGCAGTGCCCGGAAATCGCTTCCCGTGCTGGTCAGCGGGGGGCTACTCGTTCGCGGCGCGCGGCCTGTCGTAGTCGTCCGGGGCCGCGTCGTGGTCGGCGGGCGCCGGGGAGGCGTACTGGTCGAACAGCGGGGTGCGCCCCCTGGGGCGGCGGGACGGGGCGGGCTGCTCCTGGCGCTGCGGCTCGGGGTGCTCGGCGGCGGCGCTGGAGCGGGCGGAGCTCCAGGCGTCGTCGGTGTCGAGGTCGACGTGGCTGGTGGCACGGGGGGCCACGGGCGCGGTGACGTAAGTGGGGAGCGGTACGGGGACCGGCTCCCAGCTGCCGGACGCCGGGTGCGGGCGCTCCCGCTCGCGCTGCTGGTCGACCCACTCGGCGTGGTCGGTCTCCTCCACGAGCGCGCGGCGGCCGGCCGTGTGGGCGGGCCTGTCTCTTATA
>NZ_VKJP01000424.1 GCF_007280575.1 Streptomyces benahoarensis | reverse complement strand
CCCTCACCCCGCGCCCCCTGGGCACGCGATGACGCGGCCGCCGCCCGCCTCTGGGAGGCGTCGGAGGAACTCACGGGGGTGCGCTACGACTTCACGGTGCGCGGCGGCCGGAAACCGGCCTGAGCCAGGGCCCGCACCGGCCTGAGACCGGAGCCTCACCGGGCCCCGGGCGGCGACCGGCGCGCGGGTCCCCGGCGCGCCCCCGGGGTAGAGTGACGGCGCATTCGCAGTGGACGAGACGAGGAGGTGGGACCCATCACCGCTGTATCAGGTGGGTGCTCTCGCCCCGACACCGCGCGGTTCACCAGGCAGAGGTGACCGGAGAGCGCCCTTTTCGGCACCCCGAAAGGCCCTCATGCCCGCGCGTCGCCCCGCCGTCCCTTCCTCCGTACCGCCATCCTCGCCCGGCCTCGTCGCGCGCCTCCGCGCCGCCGGATGTGTCTTCGCCGAGGACGAGGCGGAACTGCTCCTCGCCACCGCCCGTACCCCCGCCGAACTCGCCGCCATGGCGCGGCGCCGCATGGACGGCCTGCCCCTCGAACACGTCCTGGGCTGGGCCGAGTTCTGCGGCCACCGGATATGCGTCGGGCCGGGCGTCTTCGTCCCCCGGCGGCGCAGCGAATTCCTCGTCCGCCGGGCCGCCCGGCGCACCCGCCCCGGCGCGGTCGTCGTCGATCTGTGCTGCGGCTCGGGTGCGCTGGGCGCGGCCCTGGCCGCCGCTGCCGGGCCGGTCGAACTGCACGCCGCCGACATCGACCCGGCGGCGGTGCGCTGCGCCCGCGCCAATGTCGCCACGGCGGGCGGCCGGGTCCATGAGGGCGACCTCTTCGCCGCGCTCCCCCAGGAGTTGCGCGGCCGGATCGACGTCCTGCTGGCCAACGTCCCGTACGTCCCGACCCAGGAGGTCGGGCTGCTGCCGCCGGAGGCGCGGGACCACGAACCACGGGTGGCGCTGGACGGCGGCGCCGACGGCCTCGATGTGCTGCGCCGGGTCGCCGAGGCGGCCCCGCAGTGGCTCGCGCCCGGCGGCAGCGTGCTGAGCGAGACCAGCGAACGGCAGGCACCGGCGGCCCTCCGCGCCCTGTCCGGCAGCGGCCTGCACGCCCGTACGGAACGCTGCGAGGAACGGGCCGCCACGGTCGTCACCGGCACCCGCCCCGCAAGCGGCACGTAGCGCCCGCCGTTCCCGGGGCGCGCAGGGTGCGCGGGGCGTGCAGGGCGTGCGGCGCGCCCCGGGCGCCCCCGCCGCGCACCCCGGGGCGCCCCGGACGGGCCGTCACCTCACCGCTCACCGTGCGGATTCGTCCAGTTGCCATGCGGTGGTCACGCGCGTACGGCACAGTGGTCGGGCACCACGCGGTGATCGTCGATCACCGTCGGCAGGCACCGAGCAGCGGACGCAGGGGGCGAGGCCATGACGGGCACCGGCACAGGCATCGGCAGAAGGGGGCTGCTGGCCGCCACCGGGGGGCTCACGCTCACCGGCCTGCTGGCCGCCTGCGGCTCCAACACCGGGCGGGGCGGCGACGGTTCGGGGCCCGGGATCAGCCAGTGGTACCACCAGTACGGTGAGCCCGGCGTCGAACGGGCCGTCCGGCGCTATGCCGACGCGTACAAGAAGGCGCACGTCACCGTCCAGTGGCGGCCCGGCGACTACGACCGGCAGACCGCCGCCGCGCTGCTGACCGACTCCGGACCGGACGTCTTCGAGGTCAACGGCCCGACGCTGGACCAGATCCGCGGCGGCCAGGTCGTCGATCTGACCGCCGAGGTCGAGCCGGTCAAGGACGACTTCCACCAGGCGGTGCTGGCCCCCAAGATCTGGCAGGACCGTATCTGGGGCATCCCGCAGACCATCGACACCCAGCTGCTCTACTACCGCAAAAGCCTCCTGAAGGACGCCGGGGTCGAACCGCCGCGCACCCTGGACGCCCTGGTGGACGCCGCGCGGAAACTGACGACGAAGAAGACCAAGGGGCTGTTCCTGGGGAACGACGGCGGCGCGGGCGTCCTCGGCGGCACGCCGCTCTTCGCCGCCGGGCTGAGCCTGGTCACCGAGGACGGCAAGGTCGGCTTCGACGACCCGGCGGCCGCCCGTACCCTCGGCAAGATCCGCCGCCTGTACGCCGACACGTCGCTGCTGCTGGGCGCCCCCACCGACTGGTCCGGCCCGGCGGCGTTCCTCCAGGAACTCACCGCGATGCAGTGGTCGGGCCTGTGGGCGCTGCCGCAGATCCAGCAGACGTTCGGCGACGACTTCGGCGTCCTGCCGTTCCCGGCGGACGGCCCGCACGGCGCACCGGCCGTCCCGGTGGGCGCCTACGCCTCGGCGGTCAGCGCGCACAGCGCCCGTAAGGCGGAGGCCAAGGCGTTCGCGTCCTGGCTGTGGATCGAACGCACCGACCTCCAGCAGGACTTCGCGCTGTCGTACGGCTTCCACATCCCGGCCCGGACATCGCTGGCGAAGAAGGCGGCGCGGCTGCGGACGGGCGCCGCCGCGGATGCGGTGCGTTACGCCACCGACCACGGCCACGCCGAACCGCTGCGGTGGACGACGGCGTCGCGCACCGCCTACCAGGACGCGCTGAGCCACATCATCAAGGACGGCGCCTCCCCGGAGAGCGAGATGCGGACCGTGGTGCGCAAGGTCGACGCCGAGCTGGCCCGGGTCAGGAAGAGGTGACGGCGCGGACGGCGGAGGCTCCCCCGGACGGGCAGGGGGCGCGCGGCGCCGCGGAGCGCGAACGGCGCACGCCCGGCGCGCGGTTGTTCGGCCCGCAACGCCGCTCCCTGTGGTTCTGGATCTTCGTCGGCCCGTTCGCGCTGGGCCTGGCGTTGTTCACGTACGTACCGCTGGCGTGGAGCGTCTACCTCAGCTTCTTCGACGCGCACAACACCGTCACCCCGACCGACTTCGTGGGCCTCGGCAACTACACGTCGATGCTGACGGACGGCGCGTTCCTCTCCAGCCTGGGCACCTTCGCGCTGTTCACCCTGTTCATCGTCCCCGCGACGTATGCGCTGTCGCTGGCACTGGCCGTGATGGTCAACCGGCTGCGCTTCGCCCAGGCGTTCTTCCGGTCGGTGTTCTTCCTGCCGACGGCGTGCTCGTATGTGGTGGCGGCGCTGATCTGGAAGCTGTCGCTCTTCAGCGGGGTGCGCTTCGGCCTGGCCAACACGGTGCTGGGCTGGTTCGGCGCGGACCAGACGGCCTGGCTGTCGACGACCGATCCGCCCTGGTACTGGCTGGTCATCGTGACCATCCGGCTCTGGCTCCAGGCCGGCTTCTACATGATCCTCTTCCTCGCCGGGCTCCAGCGGATCTCCCCGCAGCTCTACGAGGCGGCGGCGGTGGACGGCGCGCGGACCGGCTGGCAGACGTTCCGCCACATCACCTTCCCGCAGCTGCGGGCCACGTCCGTGGCGGTGGTGCTGCTGCTGGTGATCAACGCGTTCCAGGCGTTCGACGAGTTCTACAACCTGCTGAGCGACGCCCGCGGCTATCCGCCCTACGCCCGGCCGCCGCTGGTCTACCTCTACTACACGGCACTCGGCCGGGAACAGAACCTCGGGCTGGGCAGCGCGGGCGCGGTGATCCTCGCGCTGATCATCGCGGTGGCGACGGTCGTCCAGGCCCGCTGGCTCGGCCTCGGCCGCAAGGAGGACTGACCGCCGATGCACCACGCCTGGATCCGGGTGGGCCGCGCGCTGCGGGTGGCGCTGCTGACCGCCCTGGCGCTGCTCTTCCTCGTCCCCTTCTACCTGCTGGTGCGCAACGGCCTGGCCACCGAGGCGGATATCACCGCGCCGGACTGGACGTTCTTCCCGCACCATGTGCAGTGGTCGAACCTCACCGAGGTCTTCGACGATCCGAACCTCCCGCTGGGCCACGCGCTGCTCAACTCCACGCTGATCGCGGTCTCCACGACACTCGGCACGGTGCTGTTGGCGTCCCTCGCCGGGTACGGGCTGGCCCGCATCCCGTACCGCGGCGCCAACGCCGTCTTCTACGCGATCCTCGGCACGCTGATGGTCCCGGCGGCCGTGACGTTCGTACCGAGCTTTGTGCTGGTGTCGTCGCTGGGCTGGATCTCCACGCTGCGCGGTCTGGTGATCCCGACGCTGTTCAGCGCGTTCGCCTGCTTCATCTTCCGGCAGTACTTCCTCGGCTTCCCCCGGGAGCTGGAGGACGCGGCGCGGGTCGACGGCCTCGGCCACTGGCGGACGTACTGGCGCATCGTCGTCCCCAACTCCCGCCCGGTGTTCGCCGCCGTCTCCACCATCGTCTTCATCGGCGCCTGGAACGCCTTCCTGTGGCCGCTGGTCATCGGCCAGGACCAGGAGGCATGGACGGTCCAGGTCGCCCTGTCGACCTTCACCACCGCCCAGAACCTCAACCTCCACAAACTCTTCGTCGCCGCCGCGGTCTCCATCGCCCCGCTGATCGTCGTCTTCCTGCTGCTTCAGCGGTACATCGTGGCGGGGGTGGAGCGGTCGGGGATCGACGACTGAGGGCCGGGCGAGGGGG
>NZ_VKJP01000423.1 GCF_007280575.1 Streptomyces benahoarensis | reverse complement strand
CATTTCGAACCCGGAAGCTAAGCCTTTCAGCGCCGATGGTACTGCAGAGGGGACTCTGTGGGAGAGTAGGACGCCGCCGAACAATTTTTGAGCTCCGGTTCCCGGAAACCAGTTAGTGGTTTCCGGGAACCGGAGCATTTTTGCGTTCGGGGTCCGGATTTCACCGGCCAGCGGGGCCCGCGTGGCCGCCGGCGGCGTCGGCAAGACCCAGCTCGTCTCCCAGCGGGTCGCCCGGGACCTCAGTGAGCACTGCCCCGGCCCGCAGCTCTACGTCGATCTCGCGGACCTGCGGCGGGACGGCGGCGTCCACGTCGCCGACGTCCTCGGCGGCTTTCTGCACGCGCTCGGCGTCCCGCACGACCTGATCCCCGCCGGGCTCGGCCCCCGTACCGCGCTGTTCCGCAGCGCCACCGCCGGGGGTGGTGGTGATCGACAACGCACAGCACGCAGCCGAGGTCCGTCCGCTCGTGCCCGCCTCCGGGCTGGCCGTGGTCACCAGTCGCACCCGCATGTCGGGCCTCCAGATGGACGGCGCCGCGCACGTCGTCGTCGACCCGTTGGACGAGGCGGCCGATATCCAGTTGATCCGTGGCTGGCGGATCGCCGCGTCCGAGAGCGCGGCCGCCGAACTGGTGCGCCGGTGCGGCGGATTGCCGCTCGCCCTGCGCGCCGCGGGGGAGCGGCTGGCGGGCCGCCCCCACCTCCAGGGCGGCGATGCCGTACGCCGCCTCGGCACCACCGGACCACAGGGCGCCGGGCCCGCCGGTTCCGGATCCAGGAGGCCCCCGGCCGGACGCCCGAGGAACTGGCCGACGGCGAACCGCTGTTCACCGGCAAGGCGGAGGCGCTGGACTGGCTGGACACTGAGCGCGGCAATCTGCTGGCCGTGACGCGGCTGGCCGACCACGAGCGGTGGCACGACGCCGTGTGGCGCCTGTGCGAATAGCTGTGGCCGCTCCACCACGACCGCAAGCACCATGCCGACTCCATCGAGCGCACCACCTGGGCATCGAGGCCGCCCAGTGGGAGCAGCGCCCCGGCGTCGAAGTGCGGATGCGTAATCAATTGGCGCGTGCCAACTACGAGTTGGGGGAGTACGAGGAGGCCGAGCGGGAGCTGGCCCGCGCGCTGCCGCTGGCGGACGCGGTCGCCGACAGCCGGGTGCGTGGCGTGATCCTGGAGAGCCAGGGGCTGGTGGCGCTCGCCCGCGGCTGCTGGGAGGAGGCGCTCGGCCTGCTCCGCGAGGCGCTGGCGGCCAACGCCGACGACCCGCACGGCACCGTCGTCCAGCGCCACAACATCGCCCAGGCGCACCTTGCGGGGGAGCGGTGGGAGCAGGCCCTCGAACGTGCTCGTACGGGCCTGGGAGACCGTCGTGGCCACCGACGACGCCCTGAAGCCGCCCGGTCTCGCGCTCGTGCGTTCCCGGGCCCACGAAGGGCTCGGGCGTCTCGACCGGGCGGTGGACGACGCGGTGCCCGCCGCCGAAACGGCCCTGGAAGCGGGGCGCACCGCCAAGCCGAACGACGCGCTGGAACGGCTCGCCGTCCTCGCCGAGCGGACCGGTGACACCCGGCTGCGGACCGCCTGCCGTGACCAGCTGGCGCGGCTGCACCGCGGGACGGACGTCCGCCCGCCGACCAGTTGACCCGCCGCCACCGCCCAACGTCTGGGCCCGGCACAGACACGCGGGCGTCCTCGCGCGCCTCGAACCGGCGATGGCCGCCGGGCTCCTCGTCATCCCGCCGCAGGAGGGCTGGCGCGCGACCATCGTCGCCAGCGATCCGGTCGTCGGGGACCACGGCAGCACCTCCCTGTACTCCGCAGCCGCGGAACGCGCCGTCCTCCTCGCCGCCACCGGTCTCGACGAGCTGGACCCGGACTCCCCGACGGCGGAGTTCGGCCGCCGCGCCGTCCGCCTCGACCCCACCGGCGACCTCCACGCCCTGCTGCGGGAGGCCGGTGCGGCTGCGGAACGGTTCCTGCTGGAGGCGGTGGCCGAACGCCCTTGGGACACCCCGCGCCCCCGCCTCGACCCGCTGCTGGGCGCCGCCGTGAACCTCTGGCTGACCAGCGGCGCGGACCCGACAAGCCTGAAGAACGGCCTGTTGATCCGCACCGGCCATCGCCACGTCCGGGTGAACTTCGACCCCGGCCTGTAGAACACGCCACCGGATGTCCGCCTGCCACCGGGCTGACGTTCCGTTACGAAGAGTTCCCGCGCGGGGTGGGGGTGCCGCGTGCGCCGACCGATATGACGGTATACGTCAAATTACTTTGTTCTTGCGGTAGTTGGGGATTCATCGCGAGGGTATGCCCCCGGAGCTTCGCCCTCCGCCGATCGCCCCCGCGCCATCGCGTGTGCGGACGGTCGCCATCGGGCCTCTCGTCGCTGTGAGTGCCCTCTCGGTCCGGTCACCGTAAGGAATGTTTTCACCGCCCTTATAGGAACGACGGTTCGTACCGGTTCGGGCTGGTGTGCGGGTGAAGCCCTCGTAGGGAGGTGGCGAGGGGTGGCGAAAGGGGCAAGGTGGTCCGGACCCCACCTCGATAACAACTACCGTGCGTGCTTTGCGAACTGCCGATGGCCGATCCGGAGGGCACGATGCCTACCGCACTTCCCCAGGGGCTCCCGACGTCCCAGGAAACGGGGTCCCACGGACCCGAGCCTTCCCCGGGGGCCGCCGCCGTACCCTCCGGGGCGCGACGGAGAGACCGCGAGGGCGGCCGACACGGACGGGCCGCCTTTCCGGGTTCGGCCGCCGATGCGGTGATACGGGCCAGGCTGGTCCGCATCGCCGTGGTTCCCTGCGCCGTTGCCACCGCGGTCTGCGCGGCGGCCGCCGTCTGCCTCGTCCAGACCGGCGGCGCCACGTTCTCCGGGCGCGCCTGGCCGGTGCTGGCCGCCGGTCTGGCGCTGGTCTGCGGGGTCGCCGTCACCGCAGGCGCCGCGGCCAACTCCGAGGCGCGGGCCACCGCGGACCGCTGCGCCGTGCTGCGCCGCCTCAACGCCCGCAACCAGGCGGATCTCCAGGCGCTCGTGCACCGGGTGCGCCGCGGCGACCACCCCGAACACCACGGGCCCGAGCCGGAGTCCGCGCCGGACGGGAACGCCCTCGACCTGCTCGCCCACGAGATGGCGGTGGCCGGGCACGCCGCCTCGGCGGCCGTCGTCGAGGCGATCGACCTCACCCGGAGTGCCGCCGCCGGGGAGCAGAAGGTCGAGGTCTTCGTCAACCTCGCCCGGCGCCTGCAGTCCCTGGTGCACCGCGAGATCGAGCTGCTGGACGACCTGGAGAACCAGGTCGAGGACCCGGACCTGCTCAAGGGCCTGTTCCACGTCGACCACCTCGCCACCCGCACCCGGCGGCACGCGGAGAACCTCGCCGTCCTCGGCGGCGCGATCTCCCGCCGCCAGTGGAGCCGCCCGGTCGCCATGACGGAGGTGCTGCGGTCGGCCATCGCGGAGGTCGAGCAGTATCCGCGGATCAAGCTCGTCCCGCAGATCGAGGGGACGCTGCGCGGCCACGCCGTCGCCGACGTCATCCACCTCCTCGCCGAACTCGTCGAGAACGCCTCCGTCTACTCCGACCCGCAGACCCACGTCCTGCTGCGCGCCCAGCTCGTCACCTCCGGGCTCGCCGTCGAGGTCGAGGACCGGGGCCTGGGCATGACGCCGGACGAGCGGACACGGATGAACGGGCTGCTCGCCGACCCCGAGCACGTCGACATGGACGAGCTGCTGGCCGACGGCCGGATCGGCCTGTTCGTCGTCTCCTCGCTCGCCCGGCGGCACGGCATCGCGGTCCGCCTGGAGAGCAACATCTACGGCGGTGTGCAGGCCGTCCTCGTCCTGCCCCGGGACCTGCTCGGACCGGAGTGCCAGGACGCAGGGACGCTCGGCGGCGGCACGCCCGACGTCCGCGGCGACTCCCCGCTCGGCGCGCCCGACGGTGAACGCCCCGCCCTGGTGGCCGGACCCGGCCCGGACCGCGGGTACGCCGCGAGCGGCCCGGAGCAGCCGTACCTCGCTGGGCCGGACGCTCTGCCCGGACCGGCCATGGGGTTCCCGGCCGTCATCCCGGCGGCGCGTGGACCGCTCCCCGTGCCGGGGGCGGCGCCCCGTACCGGACAGCCGCGCCCGGGCGGACCGAGAGGTTCCGCCGTGCCGTCGCCGGGTGACGTCCCGTCCGCCGGGAACGGCGAGCCGCGGACGGCCGGGCCCGTGGGACCGGCCGCACCGGAGCACGACGCCGCCGAGGCGCCGTCCGAGGAGCGAGCCGGTGGGCCCCGGCCCCGGCTGCCGCGCCGTCGGCGCCAGGAACATCTGGTGCCCGAATTGCGCGGTGAACCGATCCTGCGGCACACCGCCGGAGGCGGCCGGCCCGAACCGGAGCACGATCCGGGCCTGATGGCCGCGTTCCGGCGCGGCATCAGCCTCTCCGACGGCGCCTTCGAGGCCGGGCACTCGGCCGGGGGCGACGCCTTCCGCCCCGCCCTGCACCCGGCTCTCGACGGGCCGGACACCACCGATCCCCGCCCCATCACCGACC
>NZ_VKJP01000422.1 GCF_007280575.1 Streptomyces benahoarensis | reverse complement strand
CTCCTCCGCCCGCGTTCCCCAGCCCCTCCGCCCCACCGGCGGGCCGGTCTCCGTACGAAAAGGAGAGTGATGAAACCCGCCGCGTTCCGCTATCACCGGGCCCGTGACACCGACGGCGCGGTCCGGCTCCTCGCCGAGCTGGGCGAGGACGCCAAGGTCCTCGCCGGGGGCCAGAGCCTGGTGGCGATGATGGCCTACCGGCTCGCCCGGCCCCGGCACCTCGTCGACATCGGCGCCCTGCGCGGCCTCGACCACCTGGGGACCGACGCCGCCGGGGCGCTGCGCGTCGGGGCGCTGACCACCCATCACTCCGTGGAGCGGGCCCCGGACTCCGTCCTCGGGCCCGGTTTCGCGGTGGTCCGGGAGACGATGCGGTGGATCGGGCATCTGCCGATCCGTACCCGGGGCACGGCGGGCGGCAGCCTCGCACACGCCGACGCGACCGCCGAATGGTGCCTGCTCGCGGTGGTCCTCGACGCCGAACTGCACGTCCTCGGCCCCCGCGGGGCCCGCCGCATCGCCGCCGCGGAGTTCTTCCTCGGCCCGTACACCACCGCCCTGGAGCCGGACGAACTCCTTGTCGAGATCGTCTTCCCGCGCCCGGCGCCGTACGCCGCGGTCACCGAATTCGCCGAACGGCGCGGCGACTTCGCGCTCGCGTCCGCCGCCGTCGTGCTGGACCGGGACGGCGGGGCGCGGCGCGGCGGGCGGGTGGCGCTCGGCGGCGTCGGCCCGGTGCCGCTGCGGGCCGTCGAGGCGGAGCGGGTCCTTGCGGACGGCGGCACCTTCGCGGAGTGCGCGGCGGCGGCCGCCGCCACGCTCCCGGACGACACGGACGGGCCCGGGGGCGGCGCGACGTACCGGCGGCAGCTGATCCGCACGCTGGTGCGGCGGGCCTGTGAGGAGGCGGACGCGCGATGACGGCGAGGACACCCGAGGAACGGCACGACGGACACCGCGGAGGCGACGGGTACGGCGTGCCGGACGGCCACGGCCACCGGCCTGGCGGCGCCGGGCCCCCCGACGGCCCGCACGCCGACGGGCCCGGACCGCTGATCGGCCGGTCGGTCCCGCGCAAGGAGGACCCCCGGCTGCTGACCGGGCGCGGCCGGTTCGTCGACGACCTCACCGAACCGGGCGTGCTGCACGCCCAGTTCGTCCGCTCCACCGTCGCGCACGGCGAGGTCACCGCCCTCGATCTGGACGCGGTGCGGCGGGTGCCGGGCGTGGTCGCCGCGTTCGACGCCACCGATCTGGGTCTTGGCGACATCACCGCCCGGCTGCACCGGCCGCCCGAGGAGTTCACCGAGACCGCGATGCCGGTGCTGGCGCGGCGCCGGGTGCGGTACATCGGCGAACCGCTGGCGGTGGTCGTCGCCCGGGACCCGTACGCCGCCGAGGACGGTCTGGAGGCCGCGCGGGTCGCCTACGACGAGCGGGAGCCGGTGGTGAGCGAGGCGGCGGCGCTGGCCGACGGGGCGCCGCTGGTGCACGAGGCGGCGGCCCGCAACACACTCGTGGACGTCGCGCCGTTCGCCACCGAGGGCATCGACGACGTCTTCGCCGCCGCCCACCGCGTGGTGCGGGTCGAGGCGCGCACCGGACGGCAGAACGCGCTGCCGCTGGAGACCCGCGGCGCGCTGGCCCACTGGGACGACCGCGCCGAGCAGCTGGTGCTGCGGACCTGCACCCAGGTGCCGCACCAGGTGCGGACGGTCGCGGCGGGCTGTCTGGGTCTGGACGAGCGGGCCGTGCGGGTCGTCGTGCCGGACATGGGCGGCGGCTTCGGCCTGAAGTGCGTGGTGGGCCGGGAGGAGATCGCGACCGCCGCGGCGGCGCTGCGCCTGCGCCGCCCGGTGAAGTGGATCGAGGACCGCAAGGACGCGCTGACCGCCTCCTTCCTCGCCCGCGAGCAGCACTACGACGTGCGCGCCGCGTTCGCCGCCGACGGCCGGATCCTGGGCCTGGACGCCGACATCGTCTGCGATATGGGCGCCTACTCCTGCTATCCGTTCACCGCCGGGATCGAACCGCTGATGGCGGCGGCGGAGCTCCCGGGCGTCTACCGGGTGCCCGCCTACCGGGTGCGCGGCCGGGCGGTGACCACCAACAAGGCGCCGAGCGCGCCGTACCGGGGCGTGAGCCGCCCGCAGTACGTGATGGTGATGGAGCGGCTCTTCGAACGGGCCGCGCGGGAGCTGGGCGTGGACGCGGTGGAGCTGCGCCGCCGCAACCTCATCACCGACTTCCCGTACACCGGTATCAACGGCATCACCTACGACCCCGGTTCGTACCGCGAATCGCTGGATCTGTGCGAGCGGACGCTGCGCGAGGAGGGCTGGTACGAGCGGCGGGACGCGGCGGCGGCCGCCGGGCGGCGGCTGGGCATCGGCTATGCCTGTTTCAACGAGCGCACCGGCTACGGCTCCGCCGCGTTCGCGCAGCGGAGGATGGACATGGTGCCCGGCTACGACCTCGCCGAGGTGCGGATGGACCCGGGCGGCGCGGTGAGCGTCACCACCGGCACGATGAGCCACGGCCAGAGCCATGAGACGACGCTCGCGCAGATCGCCGCCGACGTCCTCGGCCTGGACCTCGCGAAGGTGAAGCTCCATCAGGGCGACACGGACCGGGTGCCGTACGGCTGGGGGACCTTCGCCAGCCGGTCGGTGACGATCGGCGGCAGCGCGGTACGGCTCGCCGCGGAGCGGCTCGGCGAGAAGCTGCGGCGGCTGGCGGCGGCGCGCTGGGACGTCCCCTGGGAGGAGACGGAGCTGCACCGGGGCACGGTGCGGCGCCGGGACGTCCGGGACACCGAAGTCCCTGCTGTCCCGTACGCCGAACTCGCCGCGCTCGCGCACTTCCGGGCGCATCTGCTGCCCAAGGACCTGGAGCCGGGGCTGACTGCGACGGCGTCCTTCGACGTGTTCCACGACGGGACGTTCTCCAACGCCACCCACGGCGTCGTCGCCGCACTCGACGAGGACACCGGCGGCATCACGCTGCTGCGGTACGTCTGCGTCGAGGACTGCGGGGTGGCGATCAACCCGCAGGTCGTCGAGGGGCAGTGCCGCGGCGGCATCGCGCAGGGCATCGCGGGCGCGCTGTTCGAGCAGATCACCTACGACGAGCGGGGTGAGCCGTCGGCGACCGGCTTCCTCGACTACAAGGTGCCCACCGCCCAGGAGATCCCCGACATCACCCTCTTCCATCTGGAGACGCCGTGCGCGTCCAACGCCACCGGCGCCAAGGGCGTCGGCGAGGGCGGCACGATCGGCGCGCCCGCCGCCGTCCTCAACGCCGTCAACGACGCGCTGCGCGCCACCGGCACCGAACTGGACACGCTGCCCGTCACCCCCGAGGCGGTGCACCGCGCGCTGCACGGCGCCTGACCCGCGCCGCATCCCGCGCACACCGCGACCCGACCCAGGAGTCCGTACCGTGAGCGACCATCCGCCCGACCTCCCGATGACCGATCCGGCGGACGCCGGGACCGATCCCGCGCTGGAGCGCCAGCTGCTGGTGCTGGACGTCAACGGCGCCCCGTACGAGGTGTTGTGCGAGCCGCGCCGCACCCTCGTGGACGTGCTCCGCCACGATCTGGGGCTGACCGGCACCCACGTCGGCTGCGAGCACGGCGTCTGCGGCGCCTGCACCGTGCTGCTCGACGACCGCCCCGTGCGGGCCTGTCTGCTCTTCGCCGTACAGGCGGAGGGCGCCGCTGTCCGCACCGTCGAATCGCTCTCCGACGGCCGCGAACTCAGCGATCTGCAACGGGCATTCGCCGACCACCACGCGCTCCAGTGCGGCTTCTGCACCCCCGGATTCCTGATGCTGGCGGAGGGCTTCCTCGCCGAGCGGCCGGACCCGGACCGGGCGGAGGTCCGCGAACTGGTGGCGGCGAACCTCTGCCGCTGCACCGGCTACCAGCCCCTCGTCGACGCGATCCACGGCTGCGCCACGGCCCGGCGCGCCGCGCGGAAGGAGAACTGATGCGGATCGGCAACAGCGTGCCCGTGACGGCGCCGCCGGAAGCGGTGTTCGCGCTGCTCAACGACGTACGGCGGGTGGCGTCCTGCATGCCGGGCTGCGTACTCGACGGCCCGGAGGGCCAGGACGGCGACGCCTGGCGGGGCCGGGTGACGGTCCGCGTCGGCCCGGTCGCCGCCGCGTACGGGGGCACCGTACGGTTCCTGGAGTCGGACGCCGGGCAGCGACGGCTACGGCTCCAGGCGCGGGGCGCCGACGCACACGGCCGCGGCAACGCCGAGGCGGAGGTGGTGCTGACGGTGACCGACGACCCGGCGGGCACCCGGCTCGACGTCACCACCGACCTCGTGATCAGCGGCAAACTCGCCCAGTTCGGGAAGGGCGCGCTGGACGCCGTGTCGCAGCGGCTGCTGCAACGATTCGCGGCGAATCTGGGTGGGTTGCTGGAGGAGGAGCGGGTGGGGGACGCGGCCGGTGCGGGCGGCGCCGCGGCCGGTGCGGGCCCCTCGGATTCCGTGGCGGGCCGTCCCGTCCCCGCGCCTGGAGCCGTAGCCGTCGCTGCCCG
>NZ_VKJP01000421.1 GCF_007280575.1 Streptomyces benahoarensis | reverse complement strand
GGGCGGCGGGGGCGGTGTCCTGGAGGGTGAAGTCGAAGGCGGAGGTCAGGTCGCCGCAGATGGCGCGCCGCCAAGGTGAGATGTTCGGTTCCTCGACGCCGAAGCGGCGTTCCATGAAGCGGATGACGGAGGTGTGGTCGAAGACCTCGGAGCAGACGTAACCCCCCGTGCTCCAAGGGGAGATGACGAGCATGGGGACACGCTGACCCAGACCGTAGGGGCCGGCGGCGTAGGCGACGTTGCCGGGGAAGTGGTCGAGGGCGGTGTCGACGGTCGAGGCGCCCTGGTCGGCGGAGGCCGGCGGGAAGGGCGGCAGGACGTGGTCGAAGTAGCCGTCGTTCTCGTCGTAGGTCAGGAACAGCGCCGTTCTGCTCCACACCTCGGGGTTGGAGGTGAGGGCGTCGAGGACCTGCGAGACGTACCAGGCGCCGTAGTTGGCGGGCCAGTTGGGGTGCTCGCAGAACGCTTCGGGGGCGGCGATCCAGGAAACCTGCGGCAGCGTTCCGGCCTGGACGTCGGCCTTGAGGCGGTCGAAGTAACCGTCGCCGTGCTTGGCGTCCGTGCCGGTGCGGGCCTTGTCGTGGAGCGGGTCGCCCGGCTGAGCGTTGCGGTATTGGGTGAAGCAGAGAAGGGAGTTGTCGCCGTAGTTGCCACGGTAGGCGTCGTCGGTCCAACCCCATCCGCCGTCGGCGTTCAGGCCGTCACCGATGTCCTGGTAGACCTTCCAGGAGATTCCGGCCTGCTCCAGGCGCTCCGGGTAGGTCGTCCAGCCGTATCCGGCTTCCTCGTTGCCGAGGACCGGGCCGCCGCCCTTGCCGTCGTTTCCGGCGTGGCCGGAGAAGAGGTAGTAGCGGTTGGGGTCGGTGGCTCCGATCATCGAGCAGTGGTAGGAGTCGCACACGGTGAAGGCGTCGGCGAGGGCGTAGTGGAAGGGGATGTCCTTCCGGGTGAGGTGGGCCATCGTTCCGGTGCCCTTGGCCGCGATCCACCGGTCGTACTTGCCGTCGTGCCAGGCCTGGTGGCCGCCCGCCCAGTCGTGGTTGAGGCCCTCGATGAACTGCATGCCGAGGTTCTCGGCGTCCGGGTGGTAGGGCAGCAGGTCCGTGGTGCCGTCGGGCTGGTGCCAGACGGGCTTGCCGCTCGGCAGCGTCACCGGGCGCGGATCGCCGAAGCCGCGTACGCCCTTCAGTGCGCCGAAGTAGTGGTCGAAGGACCTGTTCTCCTGCATCAGCACGACGATGTGCTCGACGTCCTTGAGGGTGCCGGCGCTGCGGCGGGCCGGTATGGACGCGGCGCGGGCGATGCTTCCCGACAGGGCGGACAGCGCCGCGGTCGCACCGGCTATCTGAAGGAACCTGCGGCGGTTGAGTTCTGGCATGGGCCTGTACCTCTTGGTGTGTGGGGGTGCCGTGGTCAGGCGGCGTGGTGGCAGGCGGTGCGGGGTGGAACAGACAGTGGAGTGTTCCAAGTGGAACGGGTACCGGGAAGAGGGCGGGATGCCCGCGCGGACGCCCAGGGGCGGCAGGTCCGAAGGCGGGAGGTCCGGAAGCCGGCCGTCGATGCCTGGCCGTAACGCCGTCCATACGGCGCGGTACCGGCCGGGGTGAACGACCCCGTCCGGTGACCTCAGCCCCCGTCCTGGACGGTGGGACGCAGCGGGCCGTCAGAAAGCCGGTGTGGAGATGTCCGCGGATCCCGCGTCGCCGCGTGGCGTGAGGCGGAAGTCGAACGCGAGCGTTCCAGGGTCGAGGACCGCCGCCCCGCCGTCGACGGTGAGCACCGCGCCATTGACGAAGGACGCCGCCGGAGAAAGCAGCCAGCAAATCGCTTCCGCGACTTCGCCCGGCCGTCCCATGGGAAGGGCCCTGGTCGCCTCGTCGTACGCCGACTCAACGCTGTGGTCGGCGAGTTCCGCCTCTGCGGCGAAGCGGGTCATGCGCCGGTCGGCCATCTCGGTCCGCACCCAACTGGGGCAGACCGTGTTGGCGCGCAGCCCCTGGCCTCCGTAGTCGACGGTGAGGGAACGGCACAGCTGGAGCAGGGCCGCCTTGGAGGTGGCGTACACCGCGTCGCCCGGGCCGTTGCGGAGTGCGGACACCGACGCCACGGCGACCACCGCGCCGCGCGCCCGCAGCAGGTGCGGGATCGCGGCGCGCAGGAGCAGGAACGGGCCGGTGACGTTCGTTCGCATCACCTCGTCCCAGTCCCTCCGGTGACAGGTCCCCGACCGCCCCGCTCCGCCCGATACCTGCGTTGAGCGCGACTCCGTCGAGTCGTCCGTAAGCGGCCAGCGCGGCGTGGACCAGGCCGTCGGCGACTTCCGGGTCGCCCGCATCGGAGGGATGCGCCAGCGCACCGGTCTCCCGTTCCAGGCGTCGGAGAGGTTCGGAACGCCGTCCCGAGATGACCACGTGATGTCCCTCGGCTCGGAGCAACCGGGTGGTGGCCGCGCCGATGCCCGTCCCCCCGCCCGTCACGATGACCACTCGTCTCTCCGTCATTCCCGTTCCCCCTTCTGCTCCTGCGGCCGCCGGCGCCCCGAGCGTAGACGGGCCCACGAGCTCGGCAGTGCGTCGGCGGCGATGTTGAGACAGCGGACGATCCCGGCGAACAGGTCGGATCAACCGGCGTCCAGCCCGTCGAGCAGACGTCCCAGAAACCGGCTGAACGTCGCTTCGGCGTCAAGGGGGCGGCCCGCGGCGGAAAGGGCTTCGGCGAGTTCCGGGTGGGAGCCGTCGGCGGCGACGGCGGCGAGGTAGCGGGACTCGGCTGCGGCCCGGTCCGGGGAGTGCGCGAGGGCGGCCTGCGCGATCTCGTGGGTGACGTGACCGGCCACGAACGCGGTGAGCTGAGCGAAAACCTCCAGCTTGACCGCGCCGTCCAGGCCGGTGGGGCGCAGCGCGGCGAGTGCATGTTCCAGGAAGGCCAGGGTATTGGGGCCCGGGGTACGGCGGGTGGTGAGCGTGGCGGGCAGCCAGGGGTGGTGGAGCATATGGGTGCGTTGCAGGTGGGCGAGGGTTTTCAGGTCGGCGCGCCAGTCGCCGGTGGGCGGGGCCATGACCGTGAGTTCGCCGGCTGCGTGGTCGACCATCAGCTCCAGCAGCGTCTCCTTGTCGGGGGCGTAGCTGTAGAGCGACATGACGCCCGCTCCGACCTCGGCGGCCACCCGGCGCATCGTGACCGCGTCCAGCCCTTCCGCGTCCGCCAGGGCGACGGCCGCCGCGATGATCGCCTCCCGGCTGAAGGAGGGCCTGCGGCCGCGGCGGGGTTCGGCGGGGCGTAGCCAGAGCTGTTCGGGGTCGGTGCCCGCGGGGCCGGGCTGTGCGCCGTTGAGCACGGTCTCGTCTTCCTTGCCTGGTGGGGTGGCTCTTGCGGAGGTCATCCAAGCATCCTCTATTCTCGTACAACGTACGGAATGAAGAATGAACGAAGGGGGAGACGATGTCGTCACGCATGCACGGTGCCGGGGGTGGAACGGCCTGGGTGCCGCCTGCCGGGAAGCCTCCGCTGTCCTCGCGGATGCTCAGGGCCACCTGGCGCGGTCTGCCGAAGCGGCGGTTCGAGGCCGGATGGGAGCCGGGGCTGGTGGTGCCGGGCGGCGACGGCAGTGCGTTGGTCACCGACCACTACTTCCCGCGGGCGGAGGGCGACTTCCCCACCCTCCTGGTCCGCTCGCCCTACGGCCGGGGCCTGCCGTGGTCCCCTCTGTACGGACTGCTCCTCGCCGAACAGGGCTTCCACGTGGCGCTGCAGAGCTGCCGCGGCACCGGCGGTTCGGGCGGCACGTTCGACCTGTGGCGCAACGAGGCCGCTGACGGCCGGGCCACGGTGGACTGGCTGCGCGGGCAACCCTGGTTCAACGGAACGCTGGGGACCATCGGTCCCAGCTACCTCGGCTACGTCCAATGGGCCCTCGCCCTCGATCCACCACCGGAGCTCAAGGCCATGGTGGTGCAGGTAGGACTGCACGACCCCCATGCCCTGTTCCACACGGATGGCGCGGTGCATCTGGAGAACGCCCTCGCCGTCGGGGTCGGCATGGCCTACCAGCACCGGGGCACGGCGCCGTTCCTGAGAGCCGCACTGCGCCTGCAGCGCCGCCTGGGCGACATCGTCACCGCGCGGCCCCTGCGCGGCGCATACACCTCCACCCTGGGCGAACTTCCCTGGCTGGACGCGGCGCTGGCCCACCCCGACCCCGAAGACCCCTACTGGTACGGCGCCTCACCGGCGGAACCCGCACAACGGCTCGACGTCCCCACAGCGCTGATCACCGGATGGCACGACGGACTCGCCGACCAGACCTTCGCGCAGTACGACCGGCTCCGCCGGGCAGGCTGCGACACCGCCCTGCTCGTCGGCCCCTGGACCCACACCTCCGCCCTCCGTCAAGGCTGGCCCACCGTCTTCGCCGAAAGCCTCGCCTGGCTGCGCGCCCACCTGTGCGCCGACCGCTCCGGCCTGCGCCCCACCCCGGCACGCGTCCACATCGGCGGCCAGGACGCCTGGCGGGACCTCGCCGACTGGCCACCGCCCGCCTCCCCCACCACATGGCAC
>NZ_VKJP01000420.1 GCF_007280575.1 Streptomyces benahoarensis | reverse complement strand
GTGACGTACCTCCCCTTCCGGAGCCATGGTGGTTTGATCCGCGCTCGACTGCGCAGGCGCACCCGTCGTATCCCCGCGCACTTCGCGCTCTGAACGAGAGGACCGCCTCGTGCCGACCGGCAGCACCCCCCGCACGGGCTGATTGCCCGCACACGGCGATGACCGCGCGGCTTCGTACCAGTTCTGTAACAACGCCCCGCCGACCGGGTTCGGAGAGCCCCCGCTCGCGGACCTCGAAACCCCAGGCCACCATGGCTTTCCCCGGACGGCTCAGCCGGGGTGACGTACCTCCCCTTCCGGAGCCATGGTGGTTTGATCCGCGCTCGACTGCGCAGGCGCACCCGTCGTATCCCCGCGCACTTCGCGCTCTGAACGAGAGGACCGCCTCGTGCCGACCGGCAGCACCGAAGCAGACCCCGCTTCCGAACACGATCCGGAAGCCCTCAAGCGCCACCGTGCGCTCTTCCGTGCCATAGCCCGGCGCAGGAATCCCAAACTGCGGCGCACCGACATCACCATCACCGACGAGCGCGTGGTCAAGCGGGCCGTGAAGGCGGCCGCCCTCGGTAACGCCATGGAGTGGTTCGACTTCGGGATCTACAGCTATCTCGCGGTCACCATCGGCAAGGTCTTCTTCCCCAACGGCAGCGGCACCATCAGCCTGCTGTCGTCCTTCGCCACCTTCGCCGTGGCCTTCCTCGTCCGGCCCCTGGGCGGCGCCTTCTTCGGCCCCCTCGGCGACCGCGTCGGCCGCAAGAAGGTCCTCGCCCTCACCATGATCATGATGGCGGCGGGCACCTTCTGCATCGGCCTGATCCCCTCGTACGCGGCGATCGGCTTCTGGTCCCCGGTCCTGCTGATCCTCTTCCGGCTGGTCCAGGGCTTCTCGACGGGCGGCGAGTACGGCGGCGCGTCCACGTTCATCGCCGAGTACGCGCCCGACAAGAAGCGCGGCTACTTCGGCAGCTTCCTGGAGATGGGCACTCTGATCGGCTACACCGGCGCCGCCGGGATCGTGCTGATCCTCAACAGCACCGTCGGCGCCGACGCGATGCTCCACTGGGGCTGGCGCATCCCGTTCCTGGTCGCCGGACCGCTCGGCCTGGTCGGTCTCTACCTGCGGCTGCGCCTCGACGAGACCCCCGCCTTCCAGAAGCTGGAGGCGTCCCAGACGCACTCCGCCACCGGCTCGCCCGCCGAGGCCGAGGAGGAGTTCACGCACCTCTCCGAGAACGCCCCCAGGAAGAAGATCAGCGAGATCTTCGCCCAGCAGTGGCCCACGCTGATCCTCTGCATCGCCCTCGTCGGCGCGTACAACATCGCCGACTACATGCTGCTGTCGTACATGCCGACGTACCTCACCGACACCCTGCACTACAAGGAGTCACACGGCCTGCTGATCCTGCTGGCCACCATGATCGCGCTGATGCTGATCATCACCACCGTCGGCCGGCTCAACGACCGCTACGGCCGCAAACCGCTGCTGATGAGCGGCATGCTCGGCTTCTTCATCACCGCCATCCCCGCCTTCCTGCTGGTCAAGCAGGGCAGCCTCGCCGCGGTCATCGCGGGCATGGCCCTCCTGGGCCTCTCCCTCGTCTGCCTGCTGGGCACCATGTCCGCCGCCCTCCCGGCCCTCTTCCCCACGGACGTCCGCTACGGCTCGCTCTCCATCGGCTACAACCTCGCCGTCTCGCTTTTCGGCGGCACCACCCCGCTGGTGATCACCGCCCTGATGGGCGCCTTCGACGGGAACGTCATGGTCCCCGCCTACTACACGATGGGCGCCGCCCTCGTCGGCGTCATCGCCGTCGCCTGCATGGAGGAAACCGCCCAGCAGCCCCTGGCGGGCTCCCCGCCCTCGGTCGCCACCAAGGAGGAGGCGGTCGAAATGATCACTGCCCAGAACCAGGAGCCGAAGTTCTGAGGGGTGGCGCATGGGGAGGGGCCGGGGAGGGATTCCCCGGCCCTCTTCACGTTGGCGGGGCGCTTCTTGCACCGCCCGTATCCGATCGCAGATTCGATCGTTGTTCAGTTCGATAAGCGAGAGGGTGCGCGGGGTGGGCCTGGTGCGCCGCTACCTAGGGGGCAGCATGCCGGTGAGTCCGTATACGCGGGAGCGGCTGGAGGCCGCGGCGTCGACGTCACGCCGCCGAACCGCCAGCTACGGCGGGCACTCCGAGAGGCGGGTGCGCCCGAGCAGTGCGCGAGGTGCGGTGTCGGATCTGAATGGCGGGGGAAGCCCATGACGCTGGAGATCGATCACATCAGCGGGGACTGGAGTGACGACCGGCGGGAGAATCTGCGGTTGCCGTGTCCCAACTGCCACGCGATCACCAGTACCTGGTGCAGAGGCGGCCGCACACGGCGAACAACTGCCGGTACGATGAAGGCGGCTGGCGGCGGTGGCGCAGTGGCGACGCAGCAGACTTAGGATCTGTGGCCCGTAAAGGGCTTGAGGGTTCGAATCCCTTCCGCCGCACCCTGAATGGCCTGCGAATCGAAGCTTCGGTTCGCAGGCCATTTCCCTGCGTACGGGCTCAGCCCAGAAGCTCCCGCACCACCGGAACCAGTGCCCGGAACGCCTTGCCGCGGTGGCTGATGGCGTTCTTTTCGTCGGGGGTCAGTTCGGCGCAGGTGCGGGTTTCGCCGAGAGGCTGAAGGATCGGGTCGTAGCCGAAGCCGCCGGTGCCGGACGGGGTGTGGCGGAGGGTGCCGGGGAGGGCGCCCTCGACGACGCGTTCGGTGCCGTCGGGGAGGGCGAGGGCGGCGGCGCAGGCGAAGTGGGCGGCGCGGTGGGCGTCGTCGATGTCGGAGAGCTGGGCGAGGAGCAGGTCGAGGTTGGCGCGGTCGTCGCCGTGGCTGCCGGACCAGCGGGCGGAGAAGATGCCCGGCGCGCCGCCGAGGACCTCGACGCAGAGGCCGGAGTCGTCGGCGACGGCCGGGTGGCCGGTGGCGCGGGCCAGGGCGTGCGCCTTCAGCAGGGCGTTCTCGGCGAAGGTGACGCCGGTTTCCTTGACGTCGGGGATCTCCGGGTAGGCGTCGGCGCCGACGAGTTCGACGTCGAGACCGGCGGCGGTGAGGATCGCGCGGAGTTCGGTGACCTTGCCGGGGTTGCGGGTGGCGAGGATGAGGCGGCGGGGTGCGGCGGGCCGCTGCTCGGTTGTGTGCTGCATGGGGAGTGATTATCCCGGGGTGCAGACCTTGGTCAGTTCCCCGGCCGCATCGGCGAGCGGCTGGAGGTCGGGGTTCTTGCCGTCCTGCATGGCCTGGCGGGCGTTGTCGATGCCGTCGTTCATGCGCTTCAGGGCCTTGGTGAGGTCGGGGTCGCCGGTGGCGTCGCCGATGCCCTTGAGGTCGCGGTCGAGGCCGTCGAGGGCCTTCTCGGTCTGCTCGGGGTGGTCGGCGGCGTTCTGCGCGGTCTGCTGGAGCTTGTCGACGCCGTTGGCGACGGCGGCGGCGGTGTGGGCACAGTCCATCGCCTTGTCGACGGCGCTACAGGCGGTGAGCACGGGCATCGCGAGCGCCGCGGCGGCGAGGGCCGCGAGGGCGGTGGCGGCGGGTCGTCGGCGCGGGCGGGTGCTACGGGTACGCAGGGTCATGGGACGGTTCCTCCCCAAAGTCATGAACAGGTAAAGCAGTGAGGGGGAGAAACGCGGGGCGGGGGAATTTGGTTGCCGCGAGGCGCTGGTGGCTACGCCTCCGGCCGCGCCCCGGGAGGGGACGCGGCCGGACGGTACGAGCGGGCCGGGGCCCGGCGGGAAGGGCCGGGGCTCAGAGGGTGTGGGCGAGGGCCTCGCGCTGGGCGGCTTCGAGGTCGGCGCAGCCGGTGACGGCGAGGTCGAGGAGGGCGTTGAGTTCGTCGCGGGCGAAGGGCTCGGCCTCGGCGGTGCCCTGGACCTCGACGAAGCGGCCGTCGCCGGTGCAGACGACGTTCATGTCGGTCTCGGCGCGGACGTCCTCCTCGTAGCAGAGGTCGAGGAGCGGTACGGAGTCGACGATGCCGACGCTGACGGCGGAGACGGTGCCGGTCAGGGGCTTGCGTCCGGCCTTGACGATCTTCTTGTGCTGGGCCCAGGTGATCGCGTCGGCGAGGGCGACGTAGGCGCCGGTGACGGCGGCGGTGCGGGTGCCGCCGTCGGCCTGGAGGACGTCGCAGTCGAGGACGACGGTGTTCTCGCCGAGGGCCTTGAAGTCGATGACGGCGCGCAGCGAGCGGCCGATGAGGCGGCTGATCTCGTGGGTGCGGCCGCCGATCTTGCCGCGGACGGCCTCGCGGTCGCCGCGGGTGTTGGTGGAGCGGGGCAGCATCGCGTACTCGGCGGTGACCCAGCCCTCGCCGGTGCCCTTGCGCCAGCGGGGTACGCCCTCGGTGACGGAGGCGGTGCAGAAGACCTTGGTGTCGCCGAAGGAGACGAGGACGGAGCCTTCGGCGTGCTTGCTCCAGCCGCGTTCGAGGGAGACGGGGCGGAGCTGTTCGGGGGTGCGGCCGTCGATGCGAGACATGACGTAGAGCCTAGCGGGAACGGGGTGGGGGGCGGTCCGGCGGCGGAGGGGCAGGCC
>NZ_VKJP01000041.1 GCF_007280575.1 Streptomyces benahoarensis | reverse complement strand
ACACCTATTAAGTCGTCGGCAGCGTCAGAGGTGTATAAGAGACAGGCTGGGATGCTGAGGTGCCGCACCGGGGTGGAGCGGGGCGGCGGCGCGTGGGCGCTTCGGGAGAGACGGGCGACGTGGAGGACAGGGTGCGGGTGGTCATCGCCGAGGATTCGGTGCTGCTGCGGGAGGGACTGACGCGGCTGCTGACCGACCGCGGGCACGACGTGGTGGCCGGTGTCGGCGACGGTGACGCGCTGGTCGCGGCGGTCGGCGAACTGGCCGCCGCCGGTACACCGCCCGACGTGGTCGTGGCCGACGTACGGATGCCGCCGACCCACACCGACGAGGGGGTGCGGGCCGCCCTCACGCTGCGGCGGGCGCATCCGGAGGTCGGTGTGCTGGTGCTGTCGCAGTACGTCGAGGAGCAGTACGCGACCGAGCTGCTGGCCGGCTCGACCCGCGGCATCGGCTATCTGCTCAAGGACCGCGTCGCCGAGGTGCGGGAATTCGTCGACGCGGTGGTGCGGGTCGCGGACGGCGGTACCGCACTCGACCCCGAGGTGGTGGCACAACTGCTGGGCCGCAGCCGTCGGCAAGAGGCGCTGGACCGGCTGACACCGCGTGAGCGGGAGGTGCTGGCCCTGATGGCGGAGGGCCGGACGAACGCGGCCGTGGCCCGGGAGCTGGTGATCAGCCACGGCGCGGTGGAGAAGCACATCGGCAACATCTTCCTGAAGCTGGGCCTGGCGCCGAGTGACGGGGATCACCGTCGGGTGCTCGCCGTCCTCACCTATCTCCGGCCGTGACGCCCCCGCCACCCCGCCCCGGACCAGGCATGCGCCGCGCGCCCCCGGAGACGTAGGTCCGGGGTCCTACCACCAATGTCGGACCATCACCGGAGCCCGGAGCGTCCCCGGCGAGGGCGACGGAACCAGTGTTTTCATGACAATTCGCAACCAGCCATCATCTCATGGCGACGTCCACCATGTGATCGACTCAGGGAAGGCGACCCTTACCCCCGTACGATGGTGAGGGGACCGTCCGGTCGGCACGACACGTCCCGATCCCGCCCTCCGGCGGGGAGCCGTACCCCTCTAGGGAGGTCCGAAGCAGTGACCAGCCAGGTCAGCAGCACAGCCGAACAGGCCGACGGAGCGCACGTCGGGGAACAGCGCTCCTTTGGTGACGGGGGCACAGACAAGGAGATCCGGCGTCTGGACCGGGTGATCATCCGGTTCGCGGGTGACTCCGGTGACGGCATGCAGCTCACGGGCGACCGGTTCACATCGGAGACCGCGTCCTTCGGCAACGACCTGTCGACGCTGCCGAACTTCCCCGCCGAGATCCGCGCGCCCGCCGGGACCCTCCCCGGCGTCTCCAGCTTCCAGCTGCACTTCGCCGATCACGACATCCTCACCCCGGGCGACGCCCCCGACGTCCTGGTGGCGATGAACCCCGCCGCCCTGAAGGCAAACCTCGCGGACGTGCCGCACGGCGCGGAGATCATCGTCAACACCGACGAGTTCACCAAGCGCCCGATGGCGAAGGTCGGCTACGCCACCAGCCCGCTGGAGGACGGTTCGCTGGAGGCGTACCGCGTCCACCCGGTGCCGCTGACCACACTGACGGTCGAGGCGCTGAAGGACTTCGGACTCTCCCGCAAGGAGGCCGAGCGCAGCAAGAACATGTTCGCGCTGGGCCTGCTGTCGTGGATGTACCACCGGCCGACCGAGGGCACCGAGAAGTTCCTGGCGGAGAAGTTCGCGAAGAAGCCGGACATCGCCAAGGCGAACGTCGCGGCCTTCCGGGCGGGCTGGAACTTCGGCGAGACGACGGAGGACTTCGCCGTCTCGTACGAGGTCGCCCCGGCGTCGAAGGCGTTCCCGACGGGGACGTACCGCAACATCTCCGGCAACCTGGCGCTCTCCTACGGGCTGGTCGCCGCGGGCCGTCAGGCGGACCTGCCGGTCTACCTGGGCTCGTACCCGATCACCCCGGCCTCCGACATCCTGCACGAGCTGTCCAAGCACAAGAACTTCGGCGTGCGGACGTTCCAGGCCGAGGACGAGATCGCGGGCATCGGCGCGGCGCTGGGCGCGGCGTTCGGCGGTTCGCTCGCGGTGACGACGACGTCCGGCCCCGGTGTGGCGCTGAAGTCGGAGACCATCGGCCTCGCCGTCAGCCTCGAACTGCCGCTGCTGATCGTCGACATCCAGCGCGGCGGCCCCTCCACGGGCCTGCCGACCAAGACCGAGCAGGCCGACCTGCTCCAGGCGATGTACGGCCGCAACGGCGAGGCGCCGGTGCCGATCGTGGCGCCGAAGACCCCCGCGGACTGCTTCGACGCCGCCCTGGACGCCGCCCGGATCGCGCTGACCTACCGCACCCCGGTGTTCCTGCTCTCCGACGGCTACCTCGCAAACGGCTCCGAGCCGTGGCGCATCCCGGAGATCGACGAACTCCCCGACCTGCGCGTCCAGTTCGCCACCGGGCCCAACCACCAGCTGGCGGACGGCACCGAGGTCTTCTGGCCGTACAAGCGCGACGAGCAGACCCTCGCGCGCCCCTGGGCTCTCCCCGGCACGCCCGGTCTGGAGCACCGCATCGGCGGCATCGAGAAGCAGGACGGCACGGGCAACATCTCGTACGACCCGGCCAACCACGACTTCATGGTCCGCACCCGCCAGGCGAAGGTGGCCGGTATCGAGGTGCCCGGCCTGGAGGTCGACGACCCGGCCGGTGAGGACGGCGCGGGCGCGGACCTCCTCGTACTGGGCTGGGGTTCGACGTACGGTCCGATCACCGCCGCGGTGCGGCGCGTCCGGGGCGCGGGGCAGCGCATCGCGCAGGCCCATCTGCGCCACCTCAACCCCTTCCCGCGGAATCTGGGCGAGGTCCTGGCGCGTTACGACAAGGTGATCGTGCCGGAGATGAACCTCGGCCAGCTCGCCACCCTGCTGCGCGCCGAGTTCCTGGTGGACGCGCGCTCGTACACCCAGGTCAGCGGAATGCCGTTCAAGGCCGAGCAGCTCGCCGAGGTCTTCAAGGAGGCCATCAATGACTGAGACGATCCCGGGGCCGGCGGCCGGGCCGCAGGCGCTGGCGCTGGTGCCCAAGGCCGAGGCCAAGCAGTCCATGAAGGACTTCAAGTCGGACCAGGAGGTCCGCTGGTGCCCCGGCTGCGGTGACTACGCCGTCCTCGCCGCCGTCCAGGGCTTCATGCCCGACCTGGGGCTGGCGAAGGAGAACATCGTCTTCGTCTCCGGCATCGGCTGCTCCTCCCGCTTCCCGTACTACATGAACACCTACGGGATGCACTCCATCCACGGCCGCGCCCCGTCGATCGCCACGGGCCTGGCGTCCTCCCGCCGCGACCTGTCCGTCTGGGTCGTCACCGGCGACGGCGATGCGCTGTCCATCGGCGGCAACCACCTCATCCACGCCCTGCGCCGCAACGTCAACCTCAAGATCCTGCTGTTCAACAACCGGATCTACGGTCTGACAAAGGGCCAGTACAGCCCCACCTCCGAGGTCGGCAAGATCACCAAGTCGACTCCGATGGGGTCGCTGGACGCACCGTTCAACCCGGTGTCGCTGGCGCTCGGCGCGGAGGCGTCGTTCGTGGCCCGCACCGTCGACTCCGACCGCAAGCACCTCACCTCGGTGCTGCGCGCCGCCGCCGACCACCCGGGCACCGCGCTGGTGGAGATCTACCAGAACTGCAACATCTTCAACGACGGCGCCTTCGAGGTCCTCAAGGACAAGGAGAAGGCGGAGGATGCCGTCATCCGGCTGGAGCACGGGCAGCCGATCCGGTTCGGCGTGCCCGCCCCGGACGGCCTCGGCTCCAAGGGCGTGGTCCGCGACCCGGCCACCGGCGACCTGCGGGTCATCGACGTACAGGAGGAGGGCACCGACGGCATCCTCGTGCACGACGCGCACAGCCCGTCGCCCACCGCCGCGTTCGCGCTTTCCCGCCTCGCCGACCCGGACACGCTCCACCACACCCCCATCGGTGTGCTGCGCGACGTCGGGCGCCCGGTCTACGACACCCTGATGGCCGAGCAGCTGGACGCCGCCGTCGAGCAGCAGGGCAAGGGCGACCTCGGCGCCCTGCTGGCCGGTAACGACGCCTGGACGGTCGTCGGCTGAGGTCCGCGCCCGCGCGTTCTCCCCGGTGCCCCCACGGGCGCGAGCCACCCGGCTCGCCCGGTGGGGGCACCGGCGCGTTCCGAGGCCGTGACCAGGGTGTTCGCCGGTGGCGGGCGGTGTGCGGAGGCGCCGCCCGGTGGTCATGACCGTATGTCGATACGCACATGACAGGCGGGTGGCGCGGCGCTACCGTCACAGGGTCGGCGCCGCACGCCCGGAGCGGCCGGGCAGCAACGGGAGGGCCCCTTGGAGTCTGGGAACACGCAGCGCACAGGGCTCGCGTACGGTCTCGCGGCGTACGGCATGTGGGGGCTGCTGCCGCTCTACTGGCATCTGCTGGACGCCGCGTCACCGGCCGAGATCCTGGCGCACCGCATGGCGTGGTCGCTGCCGGTCGCCGCGCTCATCCTGGCGGTGCTGCGCCGCTGGTCGTGGGTGCGTCCGCTGCTGCGGCAGCCGCGCCGGATGGCGCTGATCGCGGCGTGCGCGGCGGTCATCTCCGTCAACTGGTTCCTGTACATCTGGGCGGTGAACGCCGGGCACGTCCTGGAGGCGTCGCTCGGGTACTTCATCAATCCGCTGGTCAGCATCGCCTTCGGGGTGCTGGTGCTGCGGGAGCGGCTGCGGCCGTTGCAGTGGACGGCGGTGGGCGTGGGCACCCTCGCGGTGCTCGTGATGGCCGTCGCCTATGGCCGGGTGCCGTGGATCTCGCTGGTCCTGGCCTTCTCGTTCGCGACGTACGGCCTGCTGAAGAAGGGCATCAAGCTCGACGGCGTGGACGGTTTCGCCGCGGAGACGGCGATGCAGTTCGTGCCCGCGGTGGTCTTCCTGGTCTTCCTCGGCGTACGCGGCGACTCGGCGTTCGTGAGCGGCGGCATCGGCACGGCGCTGCTGCTCGCGGGGTGTGGGGTGGCGACGGCGGTGCCGCTGATCTGCTTCGGCGCCGCGGCGGTCCGGCTGCCGCTGACGACGATCGGGATGCTGCAGTATCTGGCGCCGACGTTCCAGTTCGCGCTGGGCCTGCTGGTCTTCCACGAGTCGATGCCGCCGGAGCGGTGGGCCGGTTTCGCCCTGGTGTGGCTGGCACTGGCGCTGCTGACCTGGGACGCGCTGCGGACCGCCCACACCGCACGAGCGGCGGTGGCGGCCGCGAGGCGCCGGGCCTCCGCCGCGGTCTCCGAGGGCGCGGCTGCGGCGACCGGGGGCCCGGAGCGCCGGGAAGCGGGAGGCCCGGACCCGCTTCCGGCGGCTGCGGATGAGTCGTTGGGCTAGGGCGGGCGCGCGGGGCCCTTACGCTCCTGGGCCGTTCCGGCCCAGGAGCGCGCCGGTTGACGTCGGGCGCCCCTGAGGCCTACTTGGCGGCGTGGGCCGTGTTCGCCGTGCTGACGAGGGTCTGCTTGTCAACAGCGCCGACGTAGACCGTGCCGTCGTCGGTCAGCAGGGCGTTGACCAGGCGGGTGCTGAAGACCCGGCCGGAGCCGAAGTCGCCGTGGACCGTGTCGCCGAGGCTGTCGAGGAACGCGGCCGCACCGCCCTTGCCGGTCGGCAGGGAGCCGGTCCCCTTGAGCACGGCGACGCCGGTCCAGCCCTTGCCGAGGACCGTGACACCGTGCGGGCCCGCGGCGTTCCGCGCGCCCTCCTCGCCGCGGAACTCCTTGAAGCCCTTGAAGTCCTTGCCGCCGTGCGGCCCCTGGAGACCACCGCCGTGGCCCTTCCCCTGGGGTATGCGGGCGCCGTCGACGATCTTCGCGTCGCGGGGCGGGGCGAACGAGGAGGCGGCCGGGCGGGCGAAGTCGACGGTGGTGAAGCCCGCGTCGACGACGGCGTCGCCCCCGCTCCGGGGCAGCAGCGAGAACTTCAGCGGCACGCCGTTGGCGGCGTCCACCGCGATCCGGACCGACCCGACCGTCGAACCGGACTGCTTCGGCGTCAGCACCAGCTGGTACGCGTCCCGCCCGGCGACCTTCGCGGTGGAGCCGACGGTGACGGACGTGGTGTCCCCCGCGGCCTTCAGCGCCTGCCGGGCGAGGTCCTGCGGGGTGGCCCCGGCCAGGTCCCGCGGCAGACCCGCACCGGGCCGCGGGCCGTGCGCGGCGCCCGCGGGACGCCCGGAGCGGACGGCGGTGTTGCTGCCACCGTCGTACGCCCAGGTGCGGTCGCCGTCGCGGATGAGGCTGTACTCGGATCCGCCGTCGACGAAGGTGACGCGCTGCTTGGTGGGGCCGTCGGCCGCTATCCGCAGGGTGTGGGCGCCGGACGCCAGCTCCATCAGCTTGTTCCGCGGCGACTGCGGGGCACCGCTGCCGTCGCCCTCGCCGGAGCCGCCCGCGCCGCCGAAGCCCGGCATCGCGCCGCCCGCGCCCGGCAGCGACGGCAGGCCCAGGTCCGTGGTGACGCGGACGGTGCCGGACAGCTGCTGGGTGTCGGACGCGGCCATCTTGGCGAGGAGCTGCTGCGCCGTGATCTTCGGCAGGTCGGGCGAGCCGGATCCGGCGAACGCCGGGACCAGCCCGACCGTCGCCGCCACCACCCCCGCCACCGCGACCGGGACGCCGTACCGGACGGCCTTGCGGCGCCGCACCGGGACGTCCGCCTCCGGGCCCTGGCTGCCTGCGGTGGCGTCTGTCGGTTCGTTCCGTGGCATGTTGCCTACCTCCGGTCATGAGCGGCGGGCCCGCGCTGCGCACCGGCCCCCGGGCCCCTTCGTGGCCGTACCGCCGCGTTGTGGTGACTCCCATCCCACCAAAACGACCGGCACACCGCGTCAACCCACGGAGCCAACCCGTCCTCCTGCTGGGGTATGACATCCGGTCAGCGCACGACGGCACACCTACTCCGGGAGGGTGACGCGCACCCTGACGGAGGCTGGGGGCGAGGCGGATCGGCTGGTCCCGGGGACCGGCCCTGTCGCGCCGTTGCCGCCCGCTCCGGTCAGCCCGCCCGGTGCACCACCGCGTCGCAGAGGCTCTCCAGCGCCGTCTTCGCCATGCAGTCCGGCAGCGGCGCCAGCACGGCGCGGGCCTCCTGGACGTGGCGGACGGTGTCGCGGCGGGCCTGTTCGAGCGCGGGGTGGGCGCGGAGCGCGGCGAGCGCCTCGGCGTGCCGGGCGTCATCCGTGAGATCACCGGCGAGCAGCTCGCACAGGGCGCGGTCCTCGGCGGTGCCGGACGGGCTCTCGGCGCGGGCCCTCAGATACAGCACGGGCAGGGTGGCGACGCCCTCGCGCAGGTCCGTGCCGGGCGTCTTGCCGGACTCGTGGGAGTCGCTGGCGATGTCGAGCACGTCGTCGGCCAGCTGGAAGGCGGTGCCCAGCCGCTCGCCGTACTGGGTGAGGATGTCGACGGCCGTCTCGTCGGCGCCGGACATCATCGCGCCGAAGCGGCAGGCCACGGCGACCAGCGAACCGGTCTTCCCGGCGAGGACGTCGAGGTAGTGGTCCACCGGGTCACGCCCGTCGCGCGGCCCCGCGGTCTCCAGGATCTGGCCGGTCACCAGCCGCTCGAACGCCCCGGCCTGGATGCGGACCGCCTCGGGCCCGAGGTCGGCGAGGATGTGCGAGGCCCGCGCGAAGAGGAAGTCGCCGGTCAGGACGGCGAGGGAGTTGCCCCAGCGGGCGTTGGCGCTGGCCACGCCGCGGCGCACGTCCGCCTCGTCCATCACGTCGTCGTGGTACAGCGTCGCCAGATGCGTCAGCTCGACGACGACGGCCGAGGGCACCACACCGGGGGCGTACGGATCGCCGAACTGCGCGGCGAGCGTGACGAGCAGCGGCCGGAACCGCTTGCCGCCCGCGCGGACGAGGTGCTGTGCGGACTCGGTGATGAACGGCACGTCGCTTTTGGTGGCCTCCAGCAGGCCCTCCTCGACAGCCGCCAACCCGGCCTGGACATCGGCCTCAAGAGCCTGGTCCCGCACGCTCAGCCCGAAGGGCCCGACGACGGTCACGAGGGGTACTCCTGTCTGCTGACGATCAAACGGAATGTCGATCTGTCGCTGTCTCCACCGCCTGCCAGCGTATCCGGTCCCAGTTCGATCACCGTGAGCGCCCGCCCCCCGAACCCCATCGGCAGCCGACCAGCCCTGTGCCCGATATGTTCCATGGCCCCTTTTTCCCCGATATGACGTGGATGGGGCGGGCGCGTGCCCCTCGGCGGGCAGGGCCGGGGCGGGCCCGAGGGGCGAGGCGGGCGGCCCGGAGCAGATGCGCGGGCCCTGCGCGTCCGGGGCGGCTCCGCGCCCGTACGGTCGCACAGGCCCGGGCGGCATGGGCGGGGGCGGCTCCGCGCCCGCACGGGCAGCGCGCGCGTGCGGGCGCCACGTGCGTCCGGGCCGCGTCCGCCCGATGCCCGGTCCCGCTGCGCGCCTCGCCCCGCTTCCCCCACCTGGGCAGGCATCCGGGGAGTTGTCCACAGGGCCCACGGCGAGCGCCGGACGGGCCGTAGTCTGCTGATCGACCCCACGGCCACCGGCCGGGCGGGCGGGGTCGCCGCGCCGCGCCCGCCGGTGACGACGAACGCGAGGAGCTGTCATGCCCGAGCAGAGCCCGTTCGACCTCCCCGAAGGCGACCCCTTCGGCCCGCACACCCTGCCCTACGGCGTGTTCAGCACCGCCGGGGCGCCCGCGCTGCGCCGCCTCGGCGTCCGCTACGGCCGGTACGTCCTTGATCTGAGCGCGCTGCCCGAGCCCCTCCGTCCCGCCCACGCCGAGCTGCTGGCCGCGCCGACCCTCAACCCACTGCTGGCCGCCGGGCGGCCGGTGTGGACCGAGGTCCGGGCCGCCGTCCGCGCCGCGCTGACCGATCCCGCGCACCGCTCCGCCGTCGCCCCCCTGCTGCACCCCCTCGACGACGTCACCCTCCACCTCCCCTTCGACGTCGCCGACTACGTCGACTTCTACGCCAGCGAGCACCACGCCACCAACGTCGGCAAGATCTTCCGCCCGGACGGCGCCGCCCTCCCGCCGAACTGGAAGCACCTGCCGATCGGCTACCACGGCCGCGCCGGGACCGTCGTGGTGTCGGGCACCCCCGTCGTCCGCCCCAACGGCCAGCGCAAGGCCCCCGCCGACGCGGCGCCGACGTTCGGCCCCTCCGGCCGTCTCGACATAGAGGCCGAGGTCGGCTTCGTCGTCGGCACCCCCTCCACGCTCCACGAGCCGGTCGCCCTGGAGTCGTTCCGCGAGCACGTCTTCGGGGTCTGCCTCGTCAACGACTGGTCCGCGCGCGACATCCAGGCGTGGGAGTACGTCCCCCTCGGCCCGTTCCTCGGCAAGTCCTTCGCCACCTCCGTCTCCGCGTGGATCACCCCGCTCGACGCCTTCGACGACGCCCGCACCGTCCCGCCCGCCCGCGACTTCCCGCTGCTGCCCTACCTCGACGACGCGACGGCCGAACCGGGCGGCATCGACCTGCGCATCGAGGTCCGGATCAAGGACGAGACCGTCTCCCGGCCCCCGTTCGCCTCGATGTACTGGACGGCCGCCCAGCAGCTGGCCCATATGACCGTCAACGGCGCGTCCCTGCGCACCGGCGACCTCTATGCCTCCGGTACGGTCTCCGGCCCCGAGCCGGACCAGCGCGGCTGCCTCCTCGAACTCACCGAGGGCAAGGGCCCGTTCCTCCAGGACGGCGACGAGGTGACGCTGACCGCCTGGGCCCCCGGCCCGGACGGCGCCCGCATCGGCCTGGGCGAGGTCACCGGCCGCATCCTCCCCGCGCCGGCCATGCCGCCCGCCCCATGACCCCACGGTCAACGGCCGCGTGGGCAACGGCAGAAGAGGTGGCGGAGGCGGGCGCAAGATCGTCACCTCGCCTCCACACCGCTCCTGCTAGCCTCACGGCTTTCCCCTCCCCACCGATCGAGGAGACGTAGGTGCGCAAGGCAGCGCAGATCGCCGGAGCGGCCGCCCTCGCCGCGATGCTGCTCAGCGGCTGCGGCAGCAGCGGCGGCAACTCCGAGGACACTCCGGGCAAGCAGGAGACGACCGCGCCGTCGGCACCCGACGCGGGCGGCAAGCCCGCCGAGGGCGCGGCGCTGGAGGGCGCCTGGGAGACCAAGGAGGGCGGCGACCCGCTCATCCTGGTGTTCAAGAACGGCACGGCCGCCCTCAGCCGGGGCCACAAGGCCGGGTGCCTGGGCAAGATCCAGTCGATGGCCGGTATGTCGATGGTGGCGCTGAAGTGCACCGACGGGGACACCGGCCGCACGATGGGCCGGCTCAAGCCCGGTGCGGACGGCAAGAGCCTGACCGTCAGCTGGGAGGGCGGCCCGACGGAGAAGTTCCAGCGCTCCGAGGACGGCAAGGTGAAGGTTCCCGATCTGCCGGAGCTGCCCAGCGGCGCCCCGAACGGCGGCTGAGCCCGGTCCGTACGACGGCCGCCGCCCGGCCCCTGCGGAAGGGGCCGGGCGGCGGCCGTTCGTGTGAGCGGGACCGAAGCCGCCACCGGTGGGTCAGCGGACGAAGGTGCCCGCCTGCCCCGCGAGATCGAGGAAGTACTGCGGCGCCAGACCGAGCACCAGCGTGACGACGACACCGATGGCGATGGCGGTCGTGGTGAGCGGGCTGGGCACCGCGACGGTCGGACCGTCCGCCTTCGGCTCGTGGAAGAACATCAGCACGATCACCCGGATGTAGAAGAACGCGGCGATGGCCGACGACAGCACACCGATGACGACGAGCCACCCGGCGCCGCTCTGCGCCGCCGCCTTGAAGACGGCGAACTTCCCGGCGAAACCGGAGGTCAACGGGATACCGGCGAAGGCCAGCAGGAACACCGCGAAGACCGCGGCGACCAGCGGTGAACGACGGCCAAGACCCGCCCACTTGGACAGCTGCGTCGCCTCTCCCCCGGCGTCGCGGACGAGGGTGACGACGGCGAACGCGCCGAGCGTCACGAAGGAGTACGCGGCGAGGTAGAAGAGGACGGACGAGATGCCGTCCCGGGTGGTCGCGAGAACACCGGCCAGGATGAACCCGGCGTGCGCGATGGAGGAGTACGCCAGCAGCCGCTTGATGTCGGACTGGGTGATGGCGACGATCGCGCCGCCCAGCATCGTGACGATGGCGACGCCCCACATCACCGGCCGCCAGTCCCACCGCATCCCGGGCAGGACCACATACAGCAGCCGCAGCAGCGCGCCGAAGGCGGCGACCTTGGTGGCGGCGGCCATGAAACCGGTGACCGGGGTGGGAGCGCCCTGGTAGACGTCGGGCGTCCACATGTGGAAGGGGACGGCACCGACCTTGAAGAGCAGGCCCATCAGGGCGAGTGCGCCGCCGATGAGCAGCAGCGCGTCGTTGCCCATCGTGCCCGCGAGGGCCGGGTCGATCTGCTTGGCACCGTCCGCGACGACCTCGGCGATGCCCGCGTACGTGACGGTTCCGGCGTAGCCGTAGAGCAGGGCGATGCCGAAGAGGAGGAACGCCGAGGAGAACGCGCCGAGGAGGAAGTACTTGAGGGCGGCTTCCTGGGAGAGGAGGCGCTTGCGGCGGGCGAGCGCGCAGAGGATGTAGAGCGGGAGGGAGAAGACCTCCAGGGCGACGAAGAGGGTCAGCAGGTCGTTGGCGGCGGGGAAGATCAGCATGCCGCCGACGGCGAACAGCAGGATCGGGAAGACCTCGGTGGTGGCGAACCCGGCCTTGACCGCGGCCTGTTCGGCCGCGCCACCGGGGACGGCGGCCGCCTGCGCGGCGAACGAGTCGACGCGTTTGCCGTGGGCCGCCGGGTCGAGGCGGCGCTCGGCGAAGGTGAACACCGCGACCAGGGAGACCAGCAGGATGGTGCCCTGGAGGAAGAGCGCGGGGCCGTCGACGGCGAGCGCGCCCATCGCCGCGAGGTGCGCCTTCGTCGTGGCGAAGCCACCCGCGGCGAGGCCGATGACCGCGGCGAATGCGGCGGCCAGCGCCACGACGGAGAGCAGGAGCTGGGCGGTGTAGCGGTTGCGGCGGGGCAGGAACGCCTCGATGAGGACGCCGACGATCGCGGCGCCGAAGACGATGAGGGTCGGGGAGATCTGGGCGTACTCGATATGCGGGGCCGGGATCCTCCCGGGCACCTCGGCCGCCGTTGTCCACAGGGTGTGGACATCCGTCACAGGGTTCACTTCGCGGCCTCCGCATCGTGGTGGTGAGCGGGGTGACCGGCCCGCTGGTGCCCGGGCACCGCGTCCACCCGCACCTCGGGCTTGGGGTCCTGCTTGTCCACGACGGAGAGGGTGTGGTCGACCGCGGGGTTGACGAGGTCGGTCAGCGGCTTGGGATACACGCCGAGGAAGAGCAGCAGGGCGATCAGCGGACCGACGACGACCAGCTCACGGACGCGCAGATCCGGGAGGGCGCGGACCTCGTCCTTGGGCGGGCCCGTCATTGTCCGTTGGTAGAGGACGAGGACGTAGAGCGCGGCGAGGACGATGCCAGCGGTGGCGATGACGCCGATGACCGGGTAGCGGCTGAACGTGCCGACGAGGACGAGGAATTCGCTGACGAACGGGGCGAGCCCCGGCAGCGAGAGGGTGGCCAGGCCGCCGATGAGGAAGGTGCCTGCGAGCAGCGGCGCGGCCTTCTGCACCCCGCCGTAGTCGGCGATGAGGCGGGAGCCGCGGCGGCTGATGAGGAACCCGGCGACCAGCATCAGCGCGGCGGTGGAGATGCCGTGGTTGACCATGTAGAGGGTGGCGCCGCCCTGGCCCTGGGAGGTCATGGCGAAGATGCCCAGGATGATGAAGCCGAAGTGGGAGATCGAGGCGTACGCGATCAGGCGCTTGATGTCCCGCTGGGCGACGGCGAGCAGGGCGCCGTAGAGGATGCTGATCAGGGCCAGGACGAGGATGGCCGGGGTGGCCCAGCTGCTGGCCTCGGGGAAGAGCTGGAGGCAGAAGCGGAGCATCGCGAAGGTGCCGACCTTGTCGACGACCGCGGTGATCAGCACGGCGACGGGTGAGGTCGCCTCGCCCATGGCGCCCGGCAGCCAGGTGTGCAGCGGCCACAGCGGCGCCTTCACCGCGAAGGCGAAGAAGAAGCCGAGGAACAGCAGGCGTTCGGTGCCGGTGCCGAGGGTGAGATGGCCGGAGGCGCGGGCCTCGACGATCTGCTGGAGCGAGAAGGTGCCGGTGCCGAGCTGGTCGGCGGTGACGGCGTAGAGGCCGATGACCGCGGCGAGCATGATGAGGCCACCGGCGAGGTTGTACAGCAGGAACTTCACGGCGGCGCTCGCCCGCCGGGCCGCCGCCTCGCCCTCGTCGGCGCCACTCGCGCCGTCGCCGAAGCCGCCGATGAGGAAGTACATCGGGATGAGCATGGCTTCGAAGAAGAGGTAGAAGAGGAAGACGTCGGTGGCCTCGAAGGAGAGGATCACCATCGCCTCCACGGCGAGGATCAGCGCGAAGAAGCCCTGGGTGGGGCGCCAGCGGCGGTTGGGCCGAGCCTCCTCCAAGGGGTCGGCGTCATGCCAGCCCGCGAGGATGACGAACGGGATGAGCAGCGCCGTCAGGGCGATCAGGGCGACGGCGATGCCGTCCACGCCGAGTTCGTAGCGGACGCCGAAGTCGGCGATCCAGGCGTGGGATTCGGTGAGTTGGAACGGTCCCTTGGCACCGGGGTCGAAGCGGAACGCGATGACCAGGGCCAGCGCGAAGGTGGCGACGGAGAAGAGCAGCGCGACCCATTTGGCGGCGGTGCGCCGGGCCGCGGGGAGCGCGGCGGTGGCGACGGCGCCGACCGCCGGGAGCGCCGCGGCGCAGGTCAGCAGCGGGAACGAGAGATCTGCCATGGGTCAGACACCCCTCATCAGCAGGGTCACGGCGACGAGGACGGCGGCCCCGCCGACCATTTGGGCGGCGTAGGAACGGACGAAGCCGTTCTGCAGACGGCGCAGGCATCCGGAGAGTCCGCCCATGGCGACGGCCGTGCCGGTGACGGCGCCGTCGACGAGGGTGTGATCGAGGCGGACGAGGGTGTCGGTGAGGTGGGTGCCGCCGCGGACCAGGACGACGTGGTTGAAGTCGTCCTGGAGGAGATCGCGGCGGGCGGCGCGAGTGAGGACCGAGCCGCGGGGCGCGGTGACCGGTACGGGCTTACGGCCGTACATCAGCCAGGCGGCGGCGACGCCGAGGAGAAGGACGACGACGGTGGCGGCGGTGGTGGCCGTCGCGCCGAGCGGCGGATGGCCGTGCGCGAGGGAGGTGACGGGCTCCAGCCAGTGGACGAAGGCTTCGTTGACGCTGAACAGGCCGCCCGCGAAGACCGATCCGAAGGCGAGGATGATCATCGGGATCGTCATGGTCTTCGGGGATTCGTGCGGATGGACCTCGTCCGGATCCCAGCGCTTCTCGCCGAAGAAGGTCATCAGCATGACGCGGGTCATGTAGAACGCGGTGATCGCGGCGCCGAGGAGGGCCGCGCCGCCGAGGATCCAGCCCTCGGTGCCGCCCTTGGCGAACGCCGCCTCGATGATCTTGTCCTTGGAGAAGAAGCCGGAGAGACCAGGGAACCCAATGATGGCGAGGTAGCCCAGGCCGAACGTGACGAACGTGACCGGCATGTGCTTCCGCAGCCCGCCGTAGCGCCGCATGTCGACCTCGTCGTTCATCCCGTGCATCACGGAACCGGCGCCGAGGAAGAGCCCGGCCTTGAAGAAGCCGTGGGTGACGAGGTGCATGATGGCGAAGGCGTAGCCGATCGGGCCGAGCCCGGCGGCGAGGATCATGTAGCCGATCTGCGACATCGTGGACCCGGCGAGGGCCTTCTTGATGTCGTCCTTGGCGCAACCGACGATCGCACCGAAGAGGAGCGTGACGGCGCCGACCACGACGACGGCGGTCTGGGCCGCGGGCGCGGCGTCGAAGACCGTCCCGGAGCGGGTGATGAGGTAGACGCCCGCGGTGACCATGGTCGCGGCGTGGATCAGGGCGGAGACCGGGGTCGGGCCCTCCATCGCGTCACCGAGCCAGGACTGCAGCGGCACCTGGGCGGACTTGCCGCAGGCGGCCAGCAGCAGCAGCAGCGCGATGGCGGTGAGCTTGCCCTCGCCCGCCGACGTGGCCGTGCCCGCGGCGTCGAGGACCGGTCCGAACGCGAAGGTGCCGAAGGTGGTGAACAGGAGCATGATCGCGATGGAGAGGCCGACGTCGCCGACGCGGTTGACGAGGAACGCCTTCTTGGCGGCGGTGGCGGCGCTGGGCTTGTGCTGCCAGAAGCCGATGAGGAGGTACGAGGCGAGGCCGACGCCCTCCCAGCCGACGTACAGGAGAAGGTAGTTGTCGGCGAGGACGAGCAGCAGCATCGCCGCGAGGAAGAGGTTGAGGTAGCCGAAGAAGCGGCGGCGCCGTTCGTCGTGCGCCATGTAGCCGACCGAGTAGAGGTGGATCAGCGAGCCGACCCCGGTGATCAGCAGGACGAAGGTCATCGACAGCTGGTCGAGCTGGAAGGCGAGGTCGGCGTGGAAGCCGCCGACCGGGATCCAGGTGAACAGGTGCTGGTGCAGGGCGCGGTCATCGGCGGTCCGCCCGAGCATGTCGGTGAAGAGGACGGCGGCGACGGCGAAGGAGGCGACCGCGAGGAGCGTGCCGATCCAGTGGCCGGTGCGGTCGAGGCGTTTTCCGCCGCACAGCAGCAGGGCCGCACCGACCAGCGGTGCCGCGATGAGCAGCGCGATCAAGTTCTCCACTTTGTGCGACCCCTTACAGCTTCATCAGGCTGGCGTCGTCGACCGAGGCCGTATGACGGGTGCGGAAGATCGTCACGATGATCGCCAGCCCGACGACGACCTCGGCGGCGGCGACGACCATCGTGAAGAAGGCGATGATCTGGCCGTCGAGGTTGCCGTGCAGGCGGGAGAAGGTGACGAAGGCGAGGTTGCAGGCGTTGAGCATCAGCTCGATGCACATGAACACCACGATGGCGTTCCGCCTGATCAGCACGCCGGCCGCGCCGATGGTGAACAGCAGGGCGGCGAGGTAGAGGTAGTGGACAGGGTTCATTTGCCGGCTTCCTCCTTCGGTGCCGCCGGTGTGGTGGTCGGGGCGGCCGGGGGCTCGGAGCCGCCGCGGCCGAGCCATTCCTGGGAGCGCTGTTCCAGGGCCTTCAGCTCGGCGAGGGATTCCCGGGAGACGTCGCGGATCTGGCCGCGCTCGCGGAGCGTCGGATTGACGGTCAGCTCGGACGGGGTGCCGTCGGGCAGCAGGCCCGGGATGTCGACGGCGTTGTGACGGGCGTAGACGCCGGGTGCAGGGAGGGGCGTGACTTGCTTTCCCTCGCGGACGCGGGTCAGGGACTGCTCCCGCTGGGACGAGGTGCGTTCGGTGCGTTCGCGGTGGGTGAGGACCATCGCGCCGACCGCGGCGGTGATGAGCAGGGCGCCGGTGACCTCGAAGGCGAAGACGTACTTGGTGAAGATGAGGGCGGCAAGCCCCTGGATGTTGCCCCCGGCGTTGGCGTCGCCGAGGCCGTTGAACTCCTTGAGGGAGGCGTTGCTGATACCGGCGATGAGGAGGATGCCGAAGCCGATCCCCAGGACGGCGGCGAGCCAGCGCTGACCCTTGAGCGTCTCCTTGAGGGAGTCGGCGGCGGTGACACCGACGAGCATCACGACGAAGAGGAAGAGCATCATGATCGCGCCGGTGTAGACGACGATCTGGACGACGCCGAGGAAGTAGGCGCCGTTGGCGAGGTAGAACACCGCCAGGACGATCATGGTGCCGGCGAGGGAGAGGGCGCTGTGGATGGCCCGCTTCATCAGGATCGTGGAGAGCGCGCCGACGACGGCGACGGTGCCGAGGATCCAGAATTGCACGGCCTCGCCGGTGGAGGCCGCGGCGGCGAGGGAGTTCATCGTTCGATCACCTCCGGGGCGGCCGGTTCGTTCTCCCCGGTGGTGTGGGCCGCTTCCTGCGGCATCTCGCCCTTGCTGTGGGCGGTCTGGCGGACCGTGCCGGGGGCGGCCTCGGTGACGAGGCCGCTGTAGTAGTCCTTCTCCGTCATCCCAGGGAAGATCGCGTGCGGGGTGTCGACCATGGTGTCCTCCAGGCCCGCGAGCAGCTCCTCCTTGGTGTAGATGAGCGATTCGCGGGACCTGTCGGCCAGCTCGTACTCGTTCGTCATGGTCAGCGCGCGGGTCGGGCACGCCTCGATGCACAGGCCGCACAGGATGCAGCGCAGGTAGTTGATCTGGTAGACGCGGCCGTAACGCTCGCCCGGGGAGTAGCGCTCCTCTTCGGTGTTGTCGGCGCCCTCGACGTAGATGGCGTCGGCGGGACAGGCCCAGGCGCACAGCTCGCAGCCGATGCATTTCTCCAGGCCGTCCGGGTGGCGGTTGAGCTGATGGCGGCCGTGGAAGCGGGGCGCCGTCGGCTTCTTCTCCTCCGGGTACTGCTCGGTGAGCCGCTTCTTGAACATGGCCTTGAAGGTCACGCCGAAGCCGGCCACAGGGTTCTGGAACTCAGGCACCGTCGCCCCCCTTTCCATCGGATCCCTCTACGTCACTGACAGTGTCCACCCGGCCACTGACAATCAACTCGCGCTCCTGGCGCGGCCGTCGGCGTGGCACCGGCGGCACCTCCTGTCCGGGCAGCGGCGGGACGGGGAAACCGCCCGCCATCGGGTCGAAGGCGCCGTCCTCCGCGCCGTCCGGCTCCTTGCCGTCCGGTTCGGCGCCGCGCCGGAAGAAGTCGGCGACGAGGGAGATCAGCAGCAGGGCGACGGCGGCTCCGGCGACGTACAGGACGATCTGCTGGAAGTCGTGGCCCTCGTTCTTCAGGACGCGGACGGTGGCGACGAGCATCAGCCAGAGCAGCGAGACCGGGATGAGGACCTTCCAGCCCAGCTTCATGAACTGGTCGTAGCGGACCCGGGGCAGCGTGCCGCGCAGCCAGATGAAGAAGAACAGCAGCAGCTGGACCTTGAGGGTGAACCACAGCAGCGGCCACCAGCCGTGGTTGGCGCCCTCCCAGAACGTGGAGATCGGCCACGGGGCGCGCCAGCCGCCCAGGAAGAGGGTGATGGCGACGGCGGAGACGGTGACCATGTTGATGTACTCGGCGAGCATGAACATCGCGAACTTGATGGACGAGTACTCGGTGTTGAAGCCGCCGACGAGGTCGCCCTCGGACTCCGGCATGTCGAACGGCGCACGGTTGGTCTCACCGACCATCGCGACGATGTAGACGATGAAGGAGACCGGCAGCAGCAGGACGTACCAGCGGCTCTGCTGCGACTCCACGATCGTCGACGTCGACATCGAGCCGGAGTAGAGGAAGACCGCGGCGAACGACATGCCCATCGCGATCTCGTAGGAGATCATCTGCGCGCAGGAGCGGAGCCCGCCGAGCAGCGGATACGTCGAGCCGGACGACCAGCCGGCAAGGACGATGCCGTAGATGCCGACGGAGGCGGTCGCGAGGATGTAGAGGACGCCGATGGGCAGGTCGGTCAGCTGCATCGGGGTGCGGTGGCCGAAGATGGAGATCTCGTTGCCCGCGGGGCCGAAGGGAATCACCGCGATGGCCATGAACGCGGGGATGGCGGCGACGACGGGCGCGAGGACGTAGACCGCCTTGTCGGCGCGTTTGACGACCAGGTCCTCCTTGAGCATCAGCTTGATGCCGTCGGCGAGCGACTGGAGCATGCCCCACGGGCCGTGGCGGTTGGGGCCGATGCGCAGCTGCATCCAGGCGACGACCTTGCGCTCCCAGACGATGGAGAACAGCACGGTCAGCATCAGGAAGGCGAAGCAGAAGACCGCCTTGATGAGGATGAGCCACCACGGGTCGCGGCCGAACATCGACAGGTCTTCCTGCGCCAGCGCCGGGCCGCCGAGGGCGAGTTGCGGCATCATGCGTCCACCTCCTCGGCCGTCGCCGGGGCACCGGGGACGGCGGCGATCGTGACCAGTTCACCGGGGCGCGCGCCGGTGTCGGCCGCCACGCCACCGCCGGTGGAGTTCAGCGGCAGCCAGACGACCCGGTCGGGCATCGGCGTGATGTGCAGCGGCAGCCGGACGGTGCCCGACGGGCCGGTGACCGCCAGCAGATCGCCGGCGGCGACGCCGGTCTCCCGCGCGGTGGCGGCGGAGAGCCGCGCCTCGGCCGGGTGCCGGGTGCCGGCCAGCGCCTCGTCGCCGTCCTGAAGCTTCCCCTGGTCGAGCAGGAGGCGGTGCCCGGCGAGCACCGCCTCGCCCGGCTCGGGCCGGGGCGCCGGGCGGCCGGTCGCCAGCGGGTCGGCGGCGTACGGGCCGCGGCGCCCGCCGAAACGGTCCAGTTCCCGGCGGACGGCGTGCACGTCGGGCAGTCCCAGGGGCGTGCCGAGGGCGTCGGCGAGCATGTGGAGGACCCGGGCGTCGGCCTGGAGGTGGCGCCGGGTCATCTGGTCCGGTTTGAGCGCCGCCTCGAACATCCGGGCCCGGCCCTCCCAGTTGAGGAAGGTGCCGGACTTCTCGACGACGGCGGCCACGGGGAGGACGACGTCGGCGCGGTCGGTGACGGCGGACGGCCGCAGCTCCAGGCTGACGAGGAAGCCGACGGCGTCGAGGGCGGCGGTGGCGCGGGCCGGGTCGGGCAGGTCGGCGACCTCGACGCCGCCGACGAGGAGGGCGCCCAACTCGCCGGTGGCGGCGGCCTCGACGATCTCGCCGGTGTCGCGGCCGTGGCCGTGCGGCAGATCGGCGACGCCCCAGAGGGCGGCGGTCTCCTCGCGGGCCCGCGGGTCGGTGGCGGGGCGGCCGCCGGGCAGCAGCCCGGGCAGGGCGCCCGCCTCGACGGCGCCACGCTCCCCGGCGCGCCGCGGGATCCACACCAGGCGGGCGCCGGTGGCGGTGGCCAGGCGGACCGCGGCGGTCAGCGCGCCGGGCACGGTGGCGAGGCGTTCGCCGACGACGAGGACGGCACCGTCGGCCCGCAGCGCCTCGGCGGCCTCGCGCCCGTCGCCGTCGAGGCCGACGCCCCCGGCGAGCGCGTCGAGCCATTCGGCCTCGGTGCCGGGGGCGGCGGCCAGCAGCGTGCCGCCGGTCTTGATCAGGCCGCGGGTGGCGTACGGGGCGAGCCCGTAGGTGTGCTGACCGTGCTTGCGGTGCGCCTTGCGCAGCCGCAGGAAGACGCCGGGCGCCTCCTCCTCGGCCTCGATCCCGGCGAGGAGGACGGCGGGCGCCTTCTCCAGCGCGGTGTACGTGACGCCGCTTCCGTCGAGGTCCAGCCCTCGCCCGGCGATGCGCGAGGCGAGGAATTCGGCCTCCTCGGCGCTGTGCGCGCGGGCCCGGAAGTCGATGTCGTGGGTGCCGAGGACGGTACGGGCGAACTTGGCGTAGGCGTACGCGTCCTCGACGGTGAGGCGGCCGCCGGTCAGCACGCCGGTGCGGCCGTGGGCGGCGGCGAGACCGCGGGCGGCGGCGGCCAGCGCCTCGGGCCAGCTGGCCGGCTCCAGCTCACCGGTGTCGGCGTTGCGGACGAAGGGGCTCTCCAGCCGGTCGCGCTGCTGCGCGTACCGGAAGGCGAAGCGGCCCTTGTCGCAGATCCACTCCTCGTTGACCTCGGGGTCGTCGGCGGCGAGACGGCGCATGACCTTGCCGCGGCGGTGGTCGGTGCGGGTGGCGCAGCCCCCGGCGCAGTGTTCGCACACGCTCGGCGACGACACGAGGTCGAAGGGGCGGGAGCGGAAGCGGTAGGCGGCGGAGGTGAGGGCGCCGACCGGGCAGATCTGGATGGTGTTGCCGGAGAAGTACGAGACGAACGGGTCGCCGTCGCCGGTGCCGACCTGCTGGAGGGCGCCGCGCTCGATCAGCTCGATCATCGGGTCGCCGGCGATCTGGTTGCTGAAGCGGGTGCAGCGGGCGCACAGCACACAGCGTTCCCGGTCGAGGAGGACCTGCGTGGAGATCGCGACGGGCTTCTCGTACGTCCGCTTGCGGCCCTCGAAGCGGCTCTCCGGGGCGCCGACCTGCATGGCCTGGTTCTGCAGCGGGCACTCGCCGCCCTTGTCGCAGACCGGGCAGTCCAGCGGGTGGTTGATGAGCAGCAGCTCCATGACGCCGCGCTGGGCCTTCTCGGCGACCGGCGAGGTGAGCTGCGTCTTGACGACCATGCCCTCGGTGCAGGTGATGGTGCAGGAGACCATCGGTTTGCGCTGGCCCTCGACCTCGACGATGCACTGGCGGCAGGCGCCCGCCGGATCGAGCAGCGGGTGGTCGCAGAAGCGCGGGATCTCGATGCCGAGGAGTTCGGCGGCGCGGATGACCAGGGTCCCCTTGGGGACGGAGAGCTGTACGCCGTCGATCGTCAGCGTGACGAGGTCCTCGGGCGGTTTCGCCGCCTCGCCGCCCCCGTTGTGGGGGGCATTCGTGGTGACGGTCATGCGTTCACCCCCAGGTGAGCGTCGTTGTCGGCCCAGGCGGTCGACTTGGCGGGATCGAAGGGGCAGCCCCTGCCGGAGAGGTGCTGCTCGTACTCCTCGCGGAAGTACTTGAGGGAGGAGAAGATCGGCGAGGCGGCGCCGTCGCCGAGGGCACAGAACGACTTGCCGTTGATGTTGTCGGCGATGTCGTTGAGCTTGTCGAGGTCGCCGGGGCGGCCCTTGCCCGCCTCGATGTCGCGGAGCAGCTGGACGAGCCAGTAGGTGCCCTCGCGGCAGGGGGTGCACTTGCCGCAGGACTCGTGGGCGTAGAACTCCGTCCAGCGGGTGACGGCCCGGACGACGCAGGTGGTCTCGTCGAAGCACTGGAGGGCCTTGGTGCCGAGCATCGATCCGGCGGCACCGACGCCCTCGTAGTCGAGGGGGACGTCGAGGTGTTCCTCGGTGAACATCGGGGTGGAGGAGCCGCCGGGGGTCCAGAACTTCAGGCGGTGGCCGGGGCGCATACCGCCGCTCATGTCGAGGAGCTGGCGCAGCGTGATGCCGAGGGGCGCCTCGTACTGGCCAGGGCTCGCGACATGGCCGCTGAGGGAGTAGAGCGTGAAGCCGGGCGACTTCTCGCTGCCCATCGAGCGGAACCAGTCCTTGCCGCGGTGGATGAGGGCGGGAACCGACGCGATGGACTCGACGTTGTTCACGACGGTGGGGCAGGCGTACAGGCCCTCCACCGCGGGGAAGGGAGGACGCAGCCGGGGCTGTCCGCGACGGCCCTCCAGCGAGTCGAGCAGCGCGGTTTCCTCACCGCAGATGTACGCCCCGGCGCCGGCGTGCACGACGACGTCCAGGTCGAGGCCGGAGCCGAGGATGTCCTTGCCGAGGAAGCCCGCCGCGTACGCCTCGCGCACCGCCTCGTGCAGGCGGCGGAGGACGGGGACGACCTCGCCGCGCAGATAGATGAAGGCGTGGTGCGAGCGGATCGCGTGACAGGCGATCACGATGCCCTCGATGAGGGAGTGCGGGTTGGCGAAGAGGAGGGGGATGTCCTTGCAGGTGCCCGGTTCGGATTCGTCGGCGTTGACGACGAGGTAGTGCGGTTTGCCGTCGCCCTGCGGGATGAACTGCCATTTCATGCCGGTGGGGAATCCGGCGCCGCCGCGTCCGCGGAGCCCGGCGTCCTTGACGTAGGCGATGACGTCGTCGGGCGCCATGGCAAGGGCCTTGCGGAGCCCCGCGTAGCCGTCGTGGCGGCGGTAGGTGTCCAGGGTCCAGGAGCCGGGCTGGTCCCAGAAGGCGGACAGCACCGGCGCGAGGATCTTCTGCGGGCTGGTTTCGTCGACCTCGGCTGCCACCGTCATCACTTCCCCTCCTCGGCTTCGGGCCCGGTCGGGTGCTGCTCGTCGGAGGCCGAGGTCTTCCGGGGTGCGTCGTGGGAGCTGGGGTGCGTGGGGGGCGCCTGCTCCCCGGGGGCGCCCGAGGGCGGTTCGCCGGGGGGCGGTTCGCCAGTGTGGTCGTCCCCGTCGGCGGTGGCGCGCGGGGCGATGACGTGGTCGGCGCCGCGGCCCGGTGCCGTCTCGCCCTTCGCGAGGCGGAGCCCGACGAGGGAGGCGGGCCCGGCGCCGCCGGTGGCCTCGACGGCGCCAGGGCGCGCATCGGGGAAACCGGCGAGGATCCGGGAGGTCTCCTTGAAGGTGCAGAGCGGGGCGCCGCGGGTGGGTTCGACGGTGCGTCCGGCGCGCAGGTCGTCGACAAGTCGCTTGGCGGACTGCGGGGTCTGGTTGTCGAAGAACTCCCAGTTCACCATCACGACGGGCGCGTAGTCGCAGGCGGCGTTGCACTCGATGTGTTCGAGGGTGACGGCGCCGTCCTCGGTGGTCTCGCCGTTGCCGATGCCGAGGTGTTCCTGGAGCTGCTCGAAGATGGCATCGCCGCCCATCACCGCGCAGAGGGTGTTGGTGCAGACGCCGACCTGGTAGTCACCGCCGTCCGTGCGCCGGTACATGGAGTAGAAGGTGACGACGCCGGTGACCTCGGCGGTGGTCAGCCCGAGCCGGTCGGCGCAGAAGCGCATGCCGGTGCGGGTGACGTGCCCCTCCTCGGCTTGGACGAGGTGGAGCAGCGGCAGCAGCGCCGAGCGGGAGTCGGGGTAGCGGGCGATCACCTCCGCGGCGTCGGCCTCCAGCCGGGCGCGGACGTCGTCCGGGTAGTCGGGGGCGGGGAGCGAGGGCATGCCCAGGCTCGTCGCAGCGTTCTCGGTCACCGGTCGACGCCTCCCATCACGGGGTCGATGGATGCGACGGCGACGATGACGTCGGCGACCTGGCCGCCTTCGCACATGGCCGCCATGGCCTGCAGGTTGGTGAAGGACGGGTCGCGGAAGTGCACGCGGTAGGGGCGGGTGCCGCCGTCGCTGACGACGTGCACGCCCAGTTCGCCCTTGGGGGATTCCACGGCGGTGTACGCCTGGCCCGGGGGGACCCGGAAGCCCTCGGTGACCAGCTTGAAGTGGTGGATGAGGGCTTCCATCGAGGTGCCCATGATCTTCTTGATGTGGTCGAGGCTGTTGCCGAGACCGTCGGGCCCGAGGGCGAGCTGCGCGGGCCAGGCGATCTTCTTGTCGGCGACCATGACGGGCCCGGGCTCCAGCCGGTCCAGGCACTGTTCGACGATCCGCAGCGACTGGCGCATCTCCTCCAGCCGGATCAGGAAGCGGCCGTAGGCGTCGCAGGTGTCGGCGGTCGGCACCTCGAAGTCGTAGGTCTCGTAACCGCAGTACGGCTGGGTCTTGCGCAGATCGTGCGGGAGGCCGGCGGCGCGGAGGATGGGGCCGGTGGCGCCGGTGGCCAGGCAGCCGGCCAGGTCGAGGTAGCCGATGCCCTCCATGCGGCCCTTGAACACGGGGTTGCCGCTGGCGAGTTTGTCGTACTCGGGGAGGTTCTTGCGCATCTTCTTGATGAAGGCGCGGACCTGGTCGACGGCGCCGGGCGGGAGGTCCTGGGCGAGGCCGCCGGGGCGGATGTACGCGTGGTTCATCCGCAGGCCGGTGATCAACTCGTAGAGGTCGAGGATGAGTTCCCGGTCGCGGAAGCCGTAGATCATGATGGTGGTGGCGCCCAGCTCCATGCCGCCGGTGGCGATGGCCACGAGGTGGGAGGAGAGCCGGTTCAGCTCCATGAGCATGACGCGGAGGACAGTGGCCCGGTCGGGGATCTGCTCGGTGATGCCGAGGAGCTTCTCCACCGCGAGGCAGTACGCCGTCTCGTTGAAGAACGGCGTGAGGTAGTCCATGCGCGTGACGAACGTCGTGCCCTGGGTCCAGTTCCGGTATTCGAGGTTCTTCTCGATGCCGGTGTGGAGGTAGCCGATACCGCAGCGGGCCTCGGTGACGGTCTCGCCGTCGATCTCCAGGATGAGCCGCAGCACGCCGTGCGTGGAGGGGTGCTGGGGGCCCATGTTGACGATGATGCGTTCGTCGTCGGACGCTGCCGCGGCCGTCGCGATCTCGTCCCAGTCGCCGCCGGTGACGGTGTAGACGGCGCCCTCGGTCGTCTCGCGCGGCCCGGGGGCGGCGGACGCGGCGGCGGGGGAAGGGGAAGGAGTCATCAGCTGTACGACCTCCGCTGGTCGGGAGCCGGGATCTGGGCGCCCTTGTACTCGACGGGGATGCCGCCGAGCGGGTAGTCCTTGCGCTGCGGGAAGCCCTGCCAGTCGTCGGGCATCATGATCCGGGTGAGCGCCGGATGGCCGTCGAAGATCAGGCCGAAGAAGTCGTACGCCTCGCGCTCGTGCCAGTCGTTGGTCGGGTAGACGTCGACGACCGACGGGATGTGCGGGTCGGCGTCGGGGGCCGAGACCTCCAGCCGGATCAGCCGGTTGTGGGTGAGCGAGCGCAGGTGGTAGACGGCGTGCAGCTCGCGGCCCTTGTCGTCGGGGAAGTGGACGGCGCTGACGCCGGTGCACAGCTCGAAGCGGAGCGCGGGGTCGTCGCGGAGCGTGCGGGCGACGGCCGGGAGGTACTCCCGCTCGATGTGGAAGGTCAGCTCGTCGCGGTCGACGACGGTCTTGTCGATGACGGCGGTGGGGACCAGGTCCTGTTCCTCCAGGGCGCCCTCCAGCTCGTCGGCGACCTCGTCGAACCAGCCGCCGTAGGGCCGGGCGCTCGCGCCGGGCAGCCGTACGGTGCGGACGAGGCCGCCGTAGCCGGAGGTGTCGCCGCCGGCGGCGGGGCCGAACATGCCGCGGCGGGTGGCGATGAGGTCGCCGGTGTCGTCGCGCTGCGCCGGGACGTTCTGGCCGGGCGCGTTGGGGTCGTCCTGCTCGCTCACCGCAGCAGTCCCTTCATCTCGATCGTCGGGAGCGCTTTGAGCGCGGCTTCCTCCGCCTCGCGGGCCGCCTGCCGCTGATTGACGCCGAGCTTGGTCTCCTGGATCTTCTGGTGCAGCTTGAGGATGGAATCCAGCAGCATCTCGGGGCGCGGCGGGCATCCCGGCAAATAGATGTCAACAGGAACAATGTGGTCGACACCCTGAACAATGGCGTAGTTGTTGAACATCCCGCCCGATGATGCGCAAACCCCCATGGAAATCACCCACTTCGGATCCGGCATCTGGTCGTAGACCTGCCGCAGCACCGGCGCCATCTTCTGGCTGACCCGCCCGGCCACGATCATCAGATCGGCCTGGCGCGGTGAGCCGCGGAAGACCTCCATGCCGAAGCGGGCGAGGTCGTAGCGCCCGGCGCCGGTCGTCATCATCTCGATGGCGCAGCAGGCGAGCCCGAAGGTGGCGGGGAAGACGGAGGATTTGCGTACCCAGCCCGCGGCCTGTTCGACGGTGGTCAGCAGAAAGCCGCTGGGCAGCTTCTCTTCAAGTCCCATGGGTGACCCCTAGTCCCATTCCAGGCCGCCGCGACGCCATACATAGGCGTAGGCGACGAAGACGGTGAGCGCGAAGAGGAGCATCTCGACGAGCCCGAACAGCCCCAGGGCATCGAAGGTGATGGCCCAGGGGTAGAGGAAGACGATCTCGATGTCGAAGACGATGAAGAGCATCGCCGTCAGGTAGTACTTGATCGGGAAGCGACCGCCGCCGGCCGGCTGCGGGGTCGGCTCGATTCCGCATTCGTACGCTTCGAGCTTGGCCCGGTTGTAGCGCCTGGGTCCGACGAGCGTGGCCATCACGACGGAGAAGATCGCAAAGCCTGCCCCGAGGGCTCCCAGTACGAGGATGGGCGCATAGGCGTTCACCGTCCTCGCTCCCTTCAGTCGACGATGACTGGATGGCGGTCCGCCCGGGCTCGCCCCACTAGAGATCGTGCGCATGTGAGGCAGTTCACAAGCCCGGACCGCCTGCATCTTATGCCCGTCATCCTGTGATCTGCGACACGGGGTACGTCAACGCCTTTGTGATCTCCACCACCTGACGAAGGATCATGAAGTCGGATGAGCGGTGATCTACACACGTGAAGCGCGCGAGTGATCACGAGAGGTGACATTCATACGGGTTACCGCTGGTCAAAGCGGTTGCGTCACTATCAAGACGGTGGCTGCACAAGCAAATTGGTGCTGGACGCCCTCAACTGCTATAAGCCGCACGGCCGGTGATGTGACCGTCCTGTGATCCGCTCGTGATGGCCCGTACGTGCACGCCTTCACGAGCGCCGGGGTGCGGACGGGTCACGGGAACATAACGGGCACTCACGAGTGAGCTATCCCACGCGGTTTCGCGCCATAACTCCTTGACCTCCGGGAAGCCTTGGCGTGGCGTCCGCAGAGGTGATAGGCGCCTCCGCGCACCCACATCGACTGCAAAAGCCGTGCGTAGGTGCATGATCGCGATTTTCGGACACCGTTCGAGTGGCACTACGAGTGGCAATAAGTCCCTTTCATTCATCATGTACGCGTCAAGTGTGGCGCAGGCCACCTTTGTTGGCAGCAACCTGTGACTCTTGATAGCCGTGGTGCCATGTCCCCGAACGCACTCATACCCAGCCACCGGAAGCCCCGCCGTTCCGCGTCCTCGCGGGCCCTGCGTGCGGGCGTGACCGGTGGTTTCCTCACCCTCGCGGTGGCCGGCGCCACCGTTCCGGCCAACGCCGCCGACAAGCCGGTGGCCGAGACGCAGGAGCTGCCGACCATCACGACGGCGCTCACCGCCGACCTCGCCGAGAGCGCCGACACCGCCCAGCAGGTCGCGGAGTCCTACGAGCGTCAGGCCGCGCAGGACAAGGCGGTGTCGTCCGCCGCCAAGGCCGCGAAGAAGGACAAGGCCGAGGCCGAGCAGAAGGCCGCCGAGGCCAAGAAGAAGGCGGCGGAGGCGAAGAAGAAGGCCGCCGAGGCCGTGCAGGCGCGGGCCTCCCGCTCCGCCGACCGCACCAGCCTGACGGGCGGTGACTCCTCGGGCTCCGGCTCCACCGACTCCACACCGTCCACCGGTGCCACCGGTTCCACCGCCACGCTGCTCTCCTTCCTCCGCGCCCAGGTCGGCAAGGCGTACGTCATGGGCGCCACCGGCCCCTCCGCGTACGACTGCTCCGGCCTCACCCAGGCCGCGTTCCGGCAGATCGGCATCGAGCTGCCGCGCGTCTCGCAGTCGCAGTCGACCGCCGGTACCCAGGTCGGCCTGAGCAACCTCCAGGTCGGCGACATCCTCTACTGGGGCGGCGCGGGCAGCGCCTACCACGTGGGTGTCTACGTCGGGAACGGCAACTTCATCGGCGCGCAGAACTCCAGCACCGGCGTGGTCGAGCGTCCGCTCAGCTACGACCAGCCCACCGGTGCCGTCCGCGTCCTCTGAGACCGGCACCCCCCACGGAGCACGACCCGTCCGCGACGCGCCCCGGCACCCACTCCCGCCGGTACACCGTCGTGACTCTCCCTGACGGGCCGACCGCTCCGTAACGCGCCTGGCTTGGGCCGCTCCTCCCACCGCTCGGGAGGGGCGGCCCTTGGCGTGCGGTGAAGGCCGTACGCGGCGGCGCACCGGAGTCCCTCAGGCGCGCGCGGGCGGCCGGTTCGCGCCGCGGGCCGCCGGGTTCCGGTCGCGTTCCACCCCATCGGGTGCGTCGGCAGACACCGGCGGCCCGCGCGGACCGTTGCGCCTCTCGCCATCCGCCGCACCCCGCCACCCGGGCACCGTGCGGCGCTCGCCGAGAGACACCGCACTCCGATGACCGCACTCCGCCCCCTCACCCTGGCCCTGACCGGCGCGGCCCTGGCCGCCGCGCTCGGTCTGGGCGCCGCCCACCCGGCCGCGGCCGGTCCCGTCACGCCGCGCACCACCGCCGTCAGCAACGACGCGCTCCACCGCACCGCCCCCGGCGGCGGCTGGAATCAGGACGGCCTCCACCTCGACGCCGCCGACAACGCGGCGGTCGACGCGTACGCCGCCCGCGCCCGCACGGCCGAACGCTCCATCAGCCCGCAGATCCGGGCCGCCGCCCGGCTCAGCCACGCCGAACTGGTCGGCTTCGACCAGCGGCTGAAGTCCCCGGACTCGCTCAAGCGCAAGGTCGCCACCTGGATGGGCGAGGAGCGCGGCCGCACCGTCGGCCAGTCCCTCTCCCGGATCAACGACGCGGTGCGCTTCACCCTTCAGTGGCCCGGGAAGCGGTACACCGCGGGCGTCACCGCCGCCTCCGCGCTGCTGTCCTCCTGGGGCAACGACAGCACCAAGTGGTCCAACACCTGGCAGCGGCGGACCGGCTACAAGGCCGTCAACTCCGGCTGGCGCGCGCCCCGCTCCGGCCAGCTCTTCGAGGTGCAGTTCCACACCCCCGAGAGCAAGGCCGCCCAACTGGAGACCCACAAGTTGTACGAGGAGCAGCGGCTGCCCGGCACCTCGCCCGAGCGGGCGCGAGAACTCCAGGAGCAGCAGAACGCCCTCTTCGCCGCCGTCCCCGTCCCGCCCGGCGCCGACCGCCTGACGGCCCCGGAGCCCCGCCGCCGCGCCCCGGCCACCGTTCCGGCCACCGTCTGACGGACGACAGCGGCGGGACGGCGGG
>NZ_VKJP01000419.1 GCF_007280575.1 Streptomyces benahoarensis | reverse complement strand
GCCCCCAGGACGCCCCCGGTGGCCCCGGCACCCTCCGCGACGTCGACACCTTCACCCGGCTCGCCGCGCCCCGCCTCCACTTCGTCCTGCACGGCCCCAGCGGCGGCCCCCGCACCACCGGCGGCGAGCCGTCCCACGACCATCTCCCGCTCCCCAACGGCGCCCTGTCGCTGTACGGTTCGGCAGCCCCCGCCGGGTTCGAGCTGCTGCACGTCACCGCCGACGGCGTCACCCGCTGGACCGGCGACGGCGGCACCGAACCGACCGTCTTCCCCGTCAGCTGGCAGGGCGCCGGACGGCTCTTCACCCCGCCCGGCGAGCCCGCCGACTCCCTCGCCGAACGCGTCAAGGAGGTCTGCCGCGCCCGCCAGGAAGGCGTCCGCCTCCGCGACGTGCCCCGCGCCACCGCCGACGACCTCACCCAGATCATGGTCACCTGGAGCGACGAGGGCGTCATCCGCCAGCAGCGCATCGCCGTCCACCCCGGCACCCCCACCGACGCCGAACTCGACCGTTTCCTCGCCCAGGCGCTCGCCACCGACACCGGCTCCGACGCCGAACTGGTCCACGACGGGCCGCCGCCCGAGCAGGCGCTCCGCGAACGCGCCGGGCGCCGCGGCGTCCGCGTCCGCAGCTTCCTCGAATTCCAGGGCCTGCTGGACCTGCGCTCCTACGTCACCGCCCAGACCGCCCGGCTGAGCAGCGACGACCGCTACGCCCCCGACCTCTACCTCCCGCAGCGCTACCGCGACGCCGAACGCCCCGACGCCGACGCCCGCGACCACCTCGTCGAGGAGATGCTCCAGCTCCTGGAGACCGACTACGGCCGCTTCCTGCTGCTCCTCGGCGACTTCGGACACGGCAAGACCTTCGCCCTGCGCGAGCTGGCCCGCCGTATCCCCGAACGCCTCCCACACCTCATCCCGCTGCTCATCCCGCTGCACACCCTCGACCGCGCCCACAGCCTCGAAGGGCTCGTCGCCGCCCACCTCGCCGGGCATGATGTCGACACCATCGACCTGCGCGCCCTGCGCTACATGCTCGGCCAGGGCCGCGTCGTCCTCCTCTTCGACGGCTTTGACGAACTCGTCAACCGCGTCAGCTACGACCGCGCCGCCGACCACCTCCAGGTACTCCTCAACGCCGCCGTCGACAACGCCAAGATCGTGGTCAGCAGCCGCACCCAGCACTTCAAGTCCCAGGACCAGGTCCTCACCGCGCTCGGCGAACGCGTCGGACTGCTCTCGCAGCGCCGCATTCTCGCCGTCGAGGGCTTCGTCCCCGAGCAGATCCGCGCCTACCTCGTCAACCGCTACGGCGACGAGGAGACCGCCGCCCGCCGCTTCGAACTCCTCGGCAACATCCCCGACCTGCTCGCCCTCTGCGCCAACCCCCGGCTGCTGAGCTTCGTCGCCGACCTCGACCCCGACCAGCTGCGCGCCGTCGCGGGCGCCGGACGCGCCCTGAGCCCCGCCCGGCTCTACGAGGACGTTTTCACCGCCTGGCTCGCCCACGAGGAACGCCGCGGTCAGGGCGGTCCCGGCGCCGCCCCCGGCCTCACCCTCGACCACCTCTGGGCCGCGGTCACCGCCCTCGCCCGCCGCCTGTGGGAGGCCGGCCGCAGCGCACTCCACCTCGACGAGCTGACCGACACCGTCGCCACCGCCCTCGCGGGGCTCGCCGGGACCACCCTCACCACCCAGGAGAGCGCCCAGGCGGTCGGCGCCGGTTCGCTGCTGATCCGCACCGACGACGGCCTGTTCCAGTTCATCCACGGCTCCGTCGTCGAATGGCTCATCGCCCGCGAGGCCGCCGACCGCCTCGCCGACGGCGACAGCGCCCTGCTCGCCGCCCGCCCGCTGAGCGCCCTGGCCGTCGAGTTCTTCTGCGACCTCGCCGACCACGACCTGTCCACCGCCTGGGTCCGCACCGTCCTCAACGCCCCCGGGCCCGGCGTCAGCGACGCGGCGCGCGCCAACGCCATCCGCGTCATCGACCGGCTCCGCGTCCCCGCCGGTGCCGATCTGCGCGCCGCCCGCCTCTCCGGCGAGGACCTCTCCGGCCGCGACTTCTCCGGCGTCGACCTCACCGGCGCCGACCTCACCGACACCCGCCTCATCGGCGCCAACCTCTCCGGCGCCGTACTGCGCGACGCCCGCCTCAACGGCGCCCGCCTCGACCACGCCGACCTCTCCGGCGCCGACGTCACCGGCGCCGACCTGCGCGGCGCCCGCCTGACCCGCGCCGATCTGCGCGGCGCCGTGTTGACCCGCAGCCGCTGGCACCGCGCCGCGCTCATCGACCCGCTCATCGACCCGCAGGTCCGCGCCGCCCCCGAACTGCGCACCGCCGCCCTCGCCCCCGGCATGCCCGTCGAGGTCGGCTTCCGCCCCGCCGCCGTCGGCGTCCCGTACGGCTTCGACATGCGCACCAGCCGGCTGCCCGAACCCCTCTCGTACAGCCCCGAGGGCGAACTCCTCGCGGTGGGCAGCGAGGACGGCGGGGTGCTGGTCTGCGCCGCCGACACCGGCCGCGCGCTGCGCACCCTGCACGGCCACGAAGGGCGCGTCTACGCCGTGAAGTTCCGCTCCCGCGTCCTCGTCACCGGCGGCGCCGACGGCACCGTATGCCTGTGGGACCCGGTCTCCGGACGCCAGATGCACCGCCTGGACATCCACCCCGGCGGCGTCTGGCCGGTCTCCCTCGACGACGCCGGCACCCTTCTCGCCACCGGCGACGCCGACGGCCTGGTCACCGTCTGGGACACCGCCACCGGCGAACCGCTCCAGCAGCTGCCCGGCCACACCGCCCCCGTCTACACCGCGGTGTTCAGCGCCGACGGCCGCACCCTCGTCACCGGCGACGCCGCCGCCAACCTCCGCATCTGGGACACCCGTACGGGAGAGTGCACCGGCACCCTCGACGGCCATGAACACGCCGTGTTCCGCGCCCGGTTCAGCCCCGACGGCACCCTGCTGGCCACCGGCGACCACGGCGCCGACGGCCGCGGCACGGTCCGCGTCTGGGATCTGGCCGGGCGCCGGCTGCTGCACACCTTCACCGGCCACACCGGCCGTGTCTACACCCTCGACTTCCACCCCGAGGGGAACCTCCTCGTCAGCGGCGACACCGACGGCCAGGTACGGCTGTGGGACCCGGTCGTCGGCGCGCCCGCGGGCGCCCTGGAGCGGTGCACCGGCGCCGTCTATCAGGTGATGTTCGGCAACGGCGGACGGCTCCTGGCGGCCTGCGACAGCGACGGCACCGTCCGGCTGTGGCGCGTCGCGCTGAGCGGCGGCCACCGCGCCATCAGCCTGCTGCGGCAGCAGCCCGTCGAGCACCGCGGCTCCGCCTGGGCCTGCCGGTTCCGCCCGCAGGGCAGCCAGCTCGTGACCGTCGGCAACGACGGCGGCGCGCAGATCTGGGACGCCGACACCGGGCAGGGCCAGCGGATCCTGCGCGGCCACGGCCGCCGGGTCAACACCGTCGCGTTCAGCGCCGACGGCGCCCGCCTCGCCACCAGCGGCAACGACGGCATCGTCCGCCTCTGGGACGCCCGCACCGGCCGCCGCACCGCCGAACTCACCGGCCGCGGCGACCGGTTGATCTCCGGCGTCTTCAGCCCCGCCGGTCCGATACTGGGTACCGCCAGCAACGACGGCGACGTCTACCTCTGGAACGCGGTGACCGGCGAATATCTGCGCGAGATCGATGTGGAGACCGACCACACCTGGGCCGAGGCGTTCAGCGCCGACGGCACGCTGCTCGCCACCGCCAACGACGACGACTCCGTCCGCCTGTGGTGGCGCGCCACCGGCGCCCATATCGCTACCCTCGCCGACCACCGGGGCCGGGTGCGGTCCATCGCCTTCCGTAGCGACGGCACCGCCCTTGCCACCGGCTGCGACGACGGACGGGTCCGCCTCTGGGAGCAGGAGAGCGGCCGGATGACCGCCGAACTCGACGGCCACGCCGACCGCGTCTACGCCGTCACCTTCGGCGCCGACAGCGACTGGCTGGCCAGCGCCTCCTGGGACGGCACCGCCCTCATCTGGCGCGACGGCGCACCCCGCCACGTCCTGACCGGGCACCACGGCCGCCTCTGGGCGGCCGTCGCCCACCCCCGGCTGCCGCTGCTCGCCACCGCCGGTGACGACCGCGTCATCTGCCTCTGGGACGCCCGCACCGGCACCCGCGTCGCCCGCCTCACCGGCCACACCGGACGCATCTTCTCCCTCGCCTTCAGCCCCGACGGCACCCGCCTGGCCAGCGGCGGCGAGGACGGCACCGTCCGCCTGTGGAACGTCCCCGCACCGGACGGCCCGCCCACCCCGCACGCCACGCTCATCGGCGTCGCCGGCGGCTGGGCGGCGCTGACCCCCGAGGGCGGCTACAAGTACGAGGGCGAGGTCACCGGCGAGTTCTGGCACGTCGTCGGCATGGCCCGCTTCACCCCGGGCGAGCTGGACGAGTACCTGCCGGGGGTCCACCGGCTGCCGCTCGACGGGGAGTTGTGACGGGGCGGGAGACCGGCGTCCACGGATACGGAAAATCAAGGTGTCCGTGCATCGAGCCCGGATGAAGAGGGAAACGGCCAGCAGGAAAGGCGAACACCGCCCCGGGCGCACGCCCGCCCCCTGTCTCTTATAA
>NZ_VKJP01000418.1 GCF_007280575.1 Streptomyces benahoarensis | reverse complement strand
CCCCCGAGATCTACACCTATTAAGTCGTCGGCAGCGTCAGATGTGTATAAGTGACAGCGCCGGGGGCGTCTCGGTCGGGCGGGGCGTCGCGGCGCGCGGAACCTGGCCGCAGGGGCGCACCGCCCCGGGAACTCTGCCTGTCGTGCACGCCGTTGGCCCCTCTCGCTTTGCGGATGCTACGTCGGGGAACGCCGTGCCGGGGGCCGTCGCGGACGGCGGGGACGGTGGTGGGAGGGCCGGATGCGGCGGGCGCGGCGCCGTGCTCGGCGCGGTGGGAGCGGGCGTGACGGCGCGAACGGGGGCGGGCGCGCGGCCGGACCGCACCCCTGTGGCCATCGGGAGCAGCGGCGCGCGGGGGGCGTGCGGGGAACGGTGCGCACGCCCCGGGGGCAGGGCCGCTCCCCGGTGCCGGTGGGTCAGATTCCGGAGCTGGGGAGGAGGTGGATGGTGTCCGGGTCGTACCGGAACCATCGGGGCGGCTGACCGCCGGGCGTCATGCGCATCCGGCACCACTGGGCGCCGTCCTCGTCCGTCCACCACGCGGTGATCCGGCCCACCGCCCAGCGGCCGTCCGGGTAGTGGACCTCGACGGGCTGGTAAACCCATCGCACCTCTGCTTCCGGTGGCAGGCAGTCCCAGCTCGGGAGTGAGCACCTCGTCGCCATCTCCCCCTCCGAAAACGCCTGTTACCGCCGTGTGGACATTCAGCGTACCGGCAATATCTACAGCTTTGTAGAACTTCCTGGGGTGGGATTGCGGGACCTGACGAGAGTCCTTCGGGCCCGGCTCCGGGCGCCGTCCCTGGGGCGCGCCCCGTACGCGTACCCGTGGGGCCCGCCCCCGTACGCGCACTGTTAGGGGCCCGCCCCTGACGCGCGCTACTGGGGAGAGACCGAGGCGCGCCCCCCTTAGGGGCCCAAGGCTCAGAGAGGCGTCGCGGCTTTGAGGATGAGGAAGAGGGCGATCGTGGAGTTCAGGGAGGCGAGGGCCGATGTGGCGGTGCCCGCGGCGGCGACGAGGGCGGCGAGACCGGTCGGGGTCAGCGCGTGCGGCCAGCCGCGGGCGGGCGGTACGGGCGCGAGCAGCGCCGCCACCCGGCGCGGCACCGGACCGGTCTCCGCCGCGGCGAAGTGCGCCATCTCCGGATGGGGGGCGCCCGCCCGGCCCACGAGCGCCGCCTTGCCGACCGCGTGCGCCGTCACCCGGCGGTCGCCGACGGCGCGTGCGGCCTCCTCGTCGGCCCAGCGCTCGGTGGCGTACGCCAGTGCCGGACGGAGCGGCAACAGCAGCGGGTTGAGGCATCCGGCCAGCCGTACGGCGAGCAGATAGCGGTGGTGGTGGCAGTCCAGATGGGCGCGTTCGTGCGCGAAGAGGGCCCGCCGCTCGGCGCCGTCCAGGCTGTCCAGCATCCCCCGCGACACCACGACCCGTCCGGGCCGGGCGGCCCGCCCCGGGCGGCCCGGTGTGCCCGGTACGGCGTACGCGTACGGCGTCGCGTCCGGGAGGACGGCGGGGTCGTGGCCCGGTGGCAGCGCGGCCAGCGCGTCGTGGGCGCGCGCCCGGATGCGGCGGTGGCGGCGCAGCGTTCCCGCGCCCGCCACGGCCGCCGCGGCCAGCGCGGCGATGGCGGCGATCCCGGCGATCTCCGCGCCCGGCACCGCCGCGCGGACCTCCGGGTCGGACCAGCCGTCCGGCAGCGGGTTGCCAGGCAGCTGCGCGGTCCCGACGACCATCAGCAGCCCCAGGCAGAGCGTGCTGCACACCGCGAGGACGGCGGACAGCAGGGTCAGCAGGCGGGTCGAGGCGCGGGGGTGGAGGTGCTGGCCGGCGAGCTTGGCGATCGGCAGCGCGGTGAGCGGCAGGACCAGCGGGAGGAAGACGAAGAAGCCCACCGGTCAGTCCCTGCCGGGCGCCGGGCCACCGGGGTCGGCGCCGTCCAGCAGCGCGCGCAGCACCTGCTCGTCGTGGGCGGACAGGGCCGAGACGAAGCTGGTCAGGACGGCGTCCCGGTCCGGTTCGCCGTCCAGGACCCGGCGCATCCGCAGCGCCGCGAGCCCGGCTTCGTCGGCGGCGGGCGTCCAGAGGTAGGCGCGGCCGGACCGTTCCCGGGTGACGGCCTTCTTGGCGTGCAACCGGGACAGGATGGTCATCACCGTCGTGTAGGCGAGGTCGCCGCCGAGTCGTTCCTGCACCCAGGCGGCGGAAACCGGCTCGGGTGCGTGGTGCAGCGCGGTCAGGACCTGCGCCTCCAACTCGCCCTGGCCACGGCGGCGGGCGCGCTCCGGGCCGCCCGCGCCGTAACCGCCGGAGGCGCCCGCGGAACCGCCGGATCCGCCGCGTCCGGAGGGCGCGCCGAGCGCTCTTCCGAAGGGTTTCCCGCCCATGCCGTCGCCTCCCGCCGTGCCGGGCGTCCCGGGGCCGGGACGTCGGGGCATCTTACGACCGCGACCGCGGTCCGTACCGAGCGGCCGGATTCCGGCGACGGCCCCGGGGCCAGGCCGTAGGGGACGCCCCGTACCGCCCCGTACGGGATGGGCCGTAGGGAAGGATCAGTACGGGATGAGCCGTAGGGAAGGATCAGTACGGGATGAGCCGTAGGGAACGCCCCGTACGGGACCGGTGCCGGTTCGCCGCACCAACTTCTACAGTCCTGTAGATTTTAGCTCGGTGCGCCGCATGTGTCCCGCCCGTTCGCCCGGGCGCCGGCGGTGCGGCGCCGTGCCCACCTCATAACCCTCATAGCTCTGAACCCGATACGCCGGTCCGTGCGCGGCGCGCGTCCGCCCAGGTGCGCGGACCGGCACATCACCTGGAGGTAAACCATGGGAGTCTCGCTGGCCAAGGGCGGCAACGTCTCGCTGTCGAAGGAGGCGCCGGGCCTGAGCGCGGTCACCGTCGGACTCGGCTGGGACGTGCGGACGACGACGGGCGCCGACTACGACCTGGACGCGAGTGCCCTGCTCTGCACCGAGGCGGGCAAGGTCGTCTCGGACCGCCACTTCGTCTTCTACAACAACCTGACCAGCCCGGACGGTTCGGTCCAGCACACCGGCGACAACCTGACCGGTGAGGGCGAGGGCGACGACGAGTCGATCAACGTCGGCCTCGCCGAGGTCCCCGCCGAGGTCGCGAAGATCGTCTTCCCGGTCTCCATCCACGAGGCGGAGAGCCGCGGCCAGAGCTTCGGCCAGGTCCGTAACGCGTTCATCCGCGTGGTCAACCGCCTCGACGGCGCCGAGCTGGCCCGCTACGACCTGAGCGAGGACGCCTCCACCGAGACCGCCATGGTCTTCGGTGAGCTGTACCGGCACGGCGGCGAGTGGAAGTTCCGCGCCGTGGGCCAGGGCTACGCCTCCGGCCTCGCGGGCATCGCCGCCGACTTCGGCGTGAATGTGTGAGGCACCGCCGAGCCGTGTGACCGGGGAGCCGGTCGCCGCACCGCCCGGTCCCGTACGGGGAGTCCGTACGGGACCGGGCGGTGGTGTGTGCGGGGGCAGCCGATCCCTTACGGGTCCGACGCCGAGCCGTTTCCGGAGCGGCCGGTCCCGTACGGGCCTGCCCCTACGCCGTTTCCGGGTCGGACGGACCCTTACGGGCCCGGCCCCGAGCCGTCAGAGGTCGAACTCGGCCGGGTTGATGTCCAGTGCGAAGCATGCCTCGCGCACCACGGCCTGCTCGGTCTTGTCGAAGTCGCCGTCCGCGCCGCCGATGACGATGCCGATCTGGATCACCGCACGCGCCTCGACCGGCTTCTTCTTCACCTTGCCGATCTCCTGCATCACGGCGACCTTGCCGAAGTCGAAGTCGGCGGTCAGCTTGTCCAGGTAGCCGTCGAAACGGCGCTGGAGGTCGTCCGCCGCGAAGTTCTGCAGCACCTCGTTGGAGGCGATCAGCTGCGCCACCCGGCGCCGTTCGGACGGGTCGATCGTGCCGTCGGCCGCCGCCACCAGCGCGCACATCGCCATGCCGGCGTCCCGGAAGGCGCCGCTCTTGAGGTCGTTCTTCTTGGCGACGAGCTGGTTCTGCATCGTCTGGGCGGAATCCTTGATCCGGTCCCACAGGGCCATCGGGATCTCCTTGTCGTCGTCGTCCGTTGTTCCGTGTGCCGGACGGGCGGACGGGTGCGGTCCGCCGACGCGGGCACCGTCATGCCCGGCCGGCCGACGGCCGGTTTGGTCATGCGTAGGTAAAATCTACAGGTATGTAGAAGTTTGTGAACAGGGAGGGTCCGGGGAGATCGTTTCCGGTCGACCGAGGCGCCCGTGGCGTCCGCCTCGTGCCGTCGCCCGCCCGCCGTCGTCTCGCGGGTACCGGCCCTCGCTCCGGACATTTCGCCCGATGTTGGGCAAGTTGGGGTTACGGTGGAGTGACCGGGGACGGGCCGCGCGGGCCGAGGTCCATGCGGCTCCGCCGAGGCCCACGGGCCCTGAGCCGCGACCCGGTCCATGAGGCCCGAGTGAGGTGAGCACGATGCAGATCGCGTTGACCGTGGTCGTTCTGCTGGCACTGGTCGCCCTGGGCGTACTGTTCCTCGCCCGGGTCAACGCCCAGCGGGCGGGCCGGATGGCGACGCACAAGTACGCGACGCTGCAGCCGTCCTTCCGCCTCCGGATGCGCAAGTGGCCGCACGGCGGCGGCAGCCGCCCCGGCCCGCACGCCGCCGGGCCCCC
>NZ_VKJP01000417.1 GCF_007280575.1 Streptomyces benahoarensis | reverse complement strand
CTCCCCCTCAGCCCCGCACCCCCCGCAGGACCATTGCGACCGCTGCCTCGGTGATTTCTTCGGGATCCTCCGCGGCGCCGAGTTCGATGCGGCGGACGGCGGCGTCGACGACGCCCTGGAGGAGCATGGCGGCCAAGCGGGGCTGGGCGTGGCCGAGGCCGGCGAGCGCTTCCACGATCATGGCGATGAGTCCGCCGTGGGCGGCCCGGATCTTCTCCCGCGCCCCGGCGTCCAGCTCTCCTGCCGAGATGGCGACGACCGCGCGGTGCCGCCGGTCGCCGACCAGGGCGAGCTGGCGTCGTACATATGCCTCGATCTTCGCTTCGTCGGTGTCGGCGCGCTCCATGGCCGCCTCGACCTCCGCCGCCCATACCGGGAAGTCGACGGCGCACAGCTCTTCGACGACGGCGGCGCGGGAGCGGAAATATTCGTATACGGACGACCGCGCGAGGCCGGTGCGCTCGGCGAGTGCGGGGAAGGTCAGGGCTTCCGTTCCGCCTTCGGACAGCAGGGTGCGGGCGGCGTCCAAGAGGGCGCCGCGTTGCATCGTTCGGTGCTCGGCCACTGAGGCCGCTCGAATCCTGGGCACCTGACCACTCTACGGATGGGCGGCGCCGAGCGGCACTCCGCGTCGGCTCCACGGCGGGCCGCACCGCTACGGAGGCGGGTGGGGCCCACACCTCCCGACGGCCGACTCGGCACCGACGGCAGTCCAGCCGGACGGATGGCCCGTATGGCGGAGCCAGCTCGACACCCCGCGAAGCCGCCGCGGGCGCCCGCCCCGCTCACCGTCCCGCGTCGGCGAGTTTGGCGCGCAGCTGGAGCACGGACTTGGTGTGGATCTGGCTGACCCGGCTCTCGGTGACGCCGAGGACGTTGCCGATCTCGGCGAGGGTGAGGCCCTCGTAGTAGTAAAGGGTGACGACCGTCTTCTCGCGGTCGGGCAGGGTGTTGATGGCGCGGGCGAGCAGCCGTCGCAGTTCGCGGTCCTCGGCGATCTCGACGGGGTTGTCGGCGGCGGTGTCCTCCAGCGTGTCCATCAGGCTGAGGCGTTCGCCGCCTTCACCCCCGGCGTGCAGGAGCTCTTCGAGGGCGACGACGTTGGCCAGGGAGAGCTGACTGAAGACGCCGTGAAGGTCTTCCAGGGAGATGTCCATTTCGCGGGCGACCTCGGACTCCGACGGGGTGCGGCGCAACTGGGCTTCGAGGGTCGCGTAGGCGCGTTCGACGGCGCGGGCCTTCTGCCGTACGGAGCGGGGGATCCAGTCGAGCGCGCGCAGTTCGTCGATCATCGCGCCGCGGATGCGGGTGATCGCGTAGGTCTCGAATTTGATGGACCGTTCGGGCTCGAACTTCTCGATGGCGTCGATGAGTCCGAAGACCCCGGAGGAGACGAAGTCGGCCTGTTCAACGTTGGAGGGCAGGCCGACACTGACGCGTCCTGCGACGTATTTGACGAGTGGTGAGTAGTGCAGGATCAGCTGTTCCCGCAGGCGTTCGTCGCCGGTTCGCTTGTAGGAGCGCCACAGATCGTCGAGCGCGCTGGGGGCGGCGGGGCGCACGCCGGCGCGCGCGGCAGGTGGTACTGCCGCGCGGTCAGAACCGGAGGTGTGCTGGGGCATTCGTCGCCTTGAGCCGTTCTGCCGAGACACGGGTGGATGGGTGGGCGGGCTGGTCGGATGTGAGCGTAGCGTGACTGAAGCGTCGCTGTGTGCGAGGGAGTGCGGTTCGGGTGTACGCAGATACGTTCCGCTGCCCGCACCCCAGGGTTACCGCGTACGGCACGCCGCGGCGTTGCGCGCGGCGCGTCGGGAAGGTGGGCCACCGGCCGAAGAGGCGTGGCCGACGGGGCCTCTCGCGTCCCGTGCGCCACATCGACCTCTCCTTGCGGTGCGGTTTGGCCTGCTGAAGCATGCCAAATCTGGATTCGGCGGTTCTGTCCTCACCTTTTCACCCGTTCGCGCCAGGTCACGTACCGCCTCGCCGGGAACCGGTGGGGGCATCGGCCTGCCGTACGAACTCCCAGCGCATACCGGATCTCCGGACGAATCCGAGCGTGCACAGTTCGTGGAGCTTGCTGTGGGTGACGTCCTGGGAGAGGCCGGATTCATGGGCGACGTCGGTGAGGGCCGCGGTGCCGCGGGGTGGCAGGGCCTCCAGGACGCGTGCGGTGGCCGGATCGAGGAGGTCGCGGGCGAGCACCGGGCCGCGTGGTTCGGGGGCGAGGTCGCCGATGGCACCGGCGTGCTCGACGACTTCGTCGGCGCAGGTGACCACCGTGGCCTCGCCGCGCAGGAGTTGATGCACACCGGCGGAGAGTGCGCTGGTGACGGGCCCCGGTACGCCCATGGTGAGTCGCCCCAGGGTCTGCGCGCGGCGGGCGGTGACGAGGGAGCCGCTGCGCAGTGCGGCTTCGACGACGACGGTGCCGCGGGTGAGGGCGGCGATCACGCGGTTGCGCTGGATGAACCGGCTGCGGGTGGGATGCGCGCCGGGTGGTAACTCCCCGACGATGAGGCCCTGTTGGACGAGGCGGTGGATCAGTTCGGTGTGGCCGGAGGGGTAGGCGCGGTCGATGCCGCAGGCGAGGACGGCGAGGGTGGCGCCGCCCGCGGCGAGGGTGCCGCGGTGGGCCGCTCCGTCGATGCCGTAGGCGGCCCCTGAGACGACGGTCCAGCCGCGGTCGGCGAGCCCGGCGCCCAGGGTGGCGGCGAGGTGGGCACCGTACTCGGTGCACGCCCGGGCGCCGACGAGGGCGACGGAACGCAGGGCCCACAGGCGGAGGTTCGCGCCGCCGCGTACCCAGAGGCCGGTGGGGCGGGTGTCGCCGAGGTCGTCGAGCTGACCGGGCCATTCGTCGTCCCCGGGGCAGAGGAACCGGGCCCCGAGAGCGGCTGCCGTGGCGAGGTCGGCCGCGGGGTCCGCGCGGGCGGCCCGCAGGCGCAGGCCGTCCAACGCGGCGCGGCTCCCGCCCCTGGGTGGCGGCCCGTCGCCGGTGAGGGCGTGCCACAGGGCGACGGGTCCCAGTTCGCGCAGCCAGCGTCCGGCGCGTGGGTCGCCCGGTTCGATGACGCGGCTGAGGGCGGCGCGGGCGGTGCGCTCCGGGGTGGGGCGGTCCGGTGGGACCTGGTCCGGTGGTGTGCGGAAGGTGTCGCGCGTCATGTCCCCCAACTCCCCGTCCTGTGAGGATGCTTCGCGGGGAAGGGTACTGGTCGGGGGCGTGCGCGGCACGGGGGTTCGCGGGTGGCCGGGGCGTGTGGGCGGTTCGCTGCGTGGGCGGTCCGCTGCCGGAACCGGAACCGCCGGACCCGGACACGCGCGCGGGAAGCCGTCAGCCGTCGCTACTCGCCGACGCGCACGAACCTCCACCGCTGGGAGGGCAAACCGTCGACGGGCTCCACAGGAGTCGATCGCGGTCCGATGAGTTGAGCGTCGCCACCTGGTCCTCTTCCGGCGCGGCATCGGGGGACGGACCGCTCCCGGCGGCTTCCGGAGACGACCCGCTCTCCAGGGCTTCCGCGCCTTCCGGGGCTTCCGGCGCGGCGTTCAGCTCCGTGAGCATCTGGCGGCTGAGGCCGAAGAAGTACGTGGCCAGGAAGCCGGTGACATAGCCGACGACGAGCCCGATGCCGTAGATCGCGAGCGTCGTGCCGATGCCGGTGACACCCTTGACCAGCGGGAACAGGGCCCAGCCGGACGGGCCGATGGCGGTGGAGCCGACCGCGTCACCGAGCTGGTTGCACAGGCCGATGAAGCCGCCGCCGAACGCCCCGCCGACGCACGCCGTGATGAACGGGCGGCCCAGCGGCAGCGAGACGCCGTAGATCAACGGCTCGCCCACGCCCAGGAAACCGGCCGGGAGAGCGGACTTGATGGTGCGGCGGACCGAGGTGTTCCGGGGCAGCCGGAGGTAGACGGCGAGGGCGGCGCCGACCTGACCCGCACCGGCCATCGCGAGGATCGGCAGCAGAACGGTGTACCCCTGCTGCTCGATCAGGGTGGTGTGGATCGGGATGAGCGCCTGGTGCAGCCCGAGCATGACCAGCGGCAGGAAGAGCCCGCCGAGGACGAAACCGGCGAGCGCCCCGCCGTGCGCCAGCAGCCAGGTGGCGACCGTGCCGATGCCGTGGGACACCTCGCCCGCGACGAACATCAGGCCGTAGATCGTCACCAGGCCCGTGAGCAGCACCGTGAGCGTCGGCGTGAGGAGGACGTCCAGCGCCTCCGGGACGCGGCGGCGGCACCACTTCTCCACCTGGACGGCGAGCAGCGCGGCGGCGAGCGCGCCGAGGACACCACCCTGCCCAGGGGAGAGCTTCTGCCCGAACGCCGTGATGTTCGCTATGCCGGGGAAGACGATGACCGCGGCCACCGCCCCGCCCAGGACCGGCGTCCCCCCGAACTCCTTCGCGGTGTTGTAACCGACGAACACGGCGATCAACGACATGAAGCCGGAGGCGACCGCCGCCAGTGCCGGTACGACGGACGGCAGCCAGCCGAGGTTGGTCAGCAGCCCGTTGATCCCGGCGACGATGCCGCAGCCGATCAGCGCGGGGATCAACGGCACGAAGATGTTCGCGACCCGGCGCAGGAACAGCTTGACCGGCGTGGCGTTCCGCGCCTTCTGCCGCGCCTTGAGCGCGGCGCCCTGGGCGGCCAGGTCGGTGGCGGTGGGGGCGGCCGAGGGC
>NZ_VKJP01000416.1 GCF_007280575.1 Streptomyces benahoarensis | reverse complement strand
GGCCGGGGGACCGGGTGGCCCGGCCCGACGTCCGCCCCCTATGCGGTACCACCCCGCCACCCTCCTGTGGCACTGTCTACGTGGCCCGCACCGCGATCAGGAGTTTCCCCATGCCGCAGATCCTCGTCTCCTACGACGCGTCCCTGGACGACGTCCTCGACCGCCGGGCCTTCGCCCGGGAGCTGCACGCGGTGGCGGCGGAGACCGACGACGGCATCACGGTGGGTGGCTGCCGGACCCGTTTCCAGCGCGTCGAGGAGACCGTCGTCGGCGACGACCAGCCCGGACAGGCGCTGGTCCACCTGGAGTGCGCGATCCTGCCGGGCCGCACGGAGGTCGCCAAGCGGGCGCTGGGCGCCGCCGTCCTGGACGTGCTGCGCCGCCACACCGCCGCGGTGCCGCCCGGCACGGTGGTGCACGCCTCGGTGGACGTGACCGAACTGGGAACGGCCTACACCGCCTACAAGGGCCCCGGCGGCATGGGCGCCTGACCCGCCCGTCCCCGGCCACCGACCGGACCACGAGAGGGACACCATGACCGAGCCGTACCCGCCGATCGAACCGTACGACCGGGGCATGCTGGACGTCGGCGACGGGAACCTCGTGTACTGGGAGGTCTGCGGCAACCCGCACGGCAAGCCCGCCCTCGTCGTGCACGGCGGACCGGGTTCGGGCTGCACGGAGGGCGCCCGCCGGAACTTCGACCCGGCGCGCTACCGCGTCGTCCTCTTCGACCAGCGCGGCTGCGGCCGCTCCACCCCGCACGCCGCCGACCCGGCGACCGACCTGCGCCACAACACCACCGCGCATCTCGTCGCCGACATGGAACACCTCCGCACCCACCTCGGCATCGACCGCTGGCTGCTGTGCGGCGGCTCCTGGGGCTCGACGCTGATCCTCGCCTACGCCGAGCACCACCCGTCCCGCGTCTCGGAGATCGTCATCCCGAGCGTCACCACCACCCGCCGCCGCGAGACCGACTGGCTCTACCGGGGCGTCGGCCGCTTCTTCCCCGAGCAGTGGCAGCGGTTCCGCGAAGGCGTCCCGGAAGCGGACCGCGACGAGCGCCTGCTCACCGCGTACGCCGCGCTGATGTCCGACCCCGACCCGGCGGTACGGGAGCGGGCCGCGACCCGCTGGTGTGCCTGGGAGGACACGGTGCTCTCCCTGGAGCCGCACGGCGCGCCCGATGTGTACGGCGGCCGCCCCTCCGCGGCGCGGCAGGCGCTGGTACGGCTCTGCGCGCACTACTTCTCGCACGGCGCCTGGCTGGAGGAGGGCGCGCTGCTGCGCGACGCGGTCCGCCTCGCGGGTATCCCCGGCGTCCTCGTTCACGGGCGGCTCGACCTCAGTACGCCGCTGGAGACCGCCTGGGAACTGGCCCGCGCCTGGCCCGGCGCGGAGCTGACGGTCATCGACGACGCCGGGCACAAGGGCAGCGCGGCGACCCGGGACGCGGTGATCGGCGCGCTGGACCGGTTCGCGGGGGCCGACGGGGCGTGACCGGGCGCGGCATCCGCCGGTGGCCGGGGGAGGGCCGGGCCGTCAGCCGCTCGGCCACAACCGTCCCCGACCCGGCTCGGCATCGGCCCCGGCAGGCGCACGCTGATGTCGGATTTCCGCCAGCACCGTGCCGGCCGGCGGGCAATCCTGGAGGCATGCACACCGACACCGAGAGCTGTCTGCGCGCCGTGCGGTCCAAGGACGCCCGCTTCGACGGCCGGTTCTGCACCGCCGTGCTCACCACCCGGATCTACTGCCGCCCCAGCTGCCCCGCGGTGCCGCCCAAACCACAGAACATGCGCTTCTACCCGAGCGCCGCCGCGGCCCAGCAGGCCGGCTTCCGCGCCTGCAAAAGGTGCCGCCCCGACGCCGCGCCGGGCTCCCCGCAGTGGGACGAACGCGCCGACCTCACCGCCCGCGCGATGCGGCTGATCGCGGACGGCGTCGTCGACCGCGAGGGCGTCCCCGGACTCGCGTCGCACCTCGGGTACAGCACCCGCCAGATCGAGCGGCAGCTCCTCGCCGAACTGGGCGCCGGACCGCTCGCCCTGGCCCGCGCCCAGCGCGCGCAGACCGCCCGGCTGCTGATCGAGACGACGGCGCTGCCGATGGCCGAGGTGGCGTTCGCCGCCGGGTTCGCCAGCATCCGTACGTTCAACGAGACGGTCCGGGAGGTCTTCGCGCTCGCCCCCGGCGAACTGCGGCAACGCGCCGCCCCCGGCCCGCGCCCCGCGCTGCCCGGCACCCTCACCCTCCGGCTGCCGTTCCGCCGCCCGCTCTGCCCCGACAACCTCTTCGGCCACCTCGCGGCCACCGCCGTCCCCGGCGTCGAGGAGTGGCGCCACGGCGCCTACCGCCGCACCCTCCGCCTCCCGTACGGCCATGGCATCGTCGCGCTCACCCCGCGCCCCGACCACATCGACTGCCGTCTCTCCCTCACCGACCTGCGGGATTTGACCGGCGCCATCGCCCGCTGCCGCCGGATGCTCGACCTGGACGCCGACCCGGAGGCGGTCGACGGCCAGCTGCGCCACGACCCGGTGCTGGCCCCCCTGGTCGACGCGGCCCCCGGACGGCGCGTGCCGCGTACCGCCGACGCCGACGAGTTCGCCGTCCGCGCCGTCCTCGGCCAGCAGGTCTCCACCGCCGCCGCCCGTACCCACGCGGGACGGCTGGTCCTCGCCCACGGCGAACCGGTCGACGACCCCGAGGGCGGCCTCACCCACCTCTTCCCGACCCCGCAGGCGCTCGCCGGACTCGACCCGGAGAAGCTGGCGATGCCCCGCACCCGTCGCGCCACCCTCACCGGGCTGATCGCCGCCCTTGCCGACGGCGCGCTCCGTCTCGGCGTCGGCGGCGACCGCGCCGAGGCCCGCGCCCGCCTCGCCGCACTGCCCGGCGTGGGCCCCTGGACCGTCGAATGCATCGCCATGCGCGCCCTGGGCGACCCGGACGCCTTCACCCCCACCGACCTCGGCCTGCGCCGCGCCGCCATGGCCCTCGGCCTGCCCGGCACCCCCGCGGCCCTCATCCGCCACTCCACCGCCTGGAGCCCCTGGCGCGCCTACGCCGTCCAGTACCTCTGGGCCACGGAGGACCATCCGATCAACGTCCTCCCGGCCGGCTGACCGGCGGCCCGCCCCCTTCGCCACGAACCTGACCGCCCCGGTCCGGCCCCGACCGGCCCGCACCCGGCACCACCACCCCGACCGACTGAGACGGTAAGCCATGACCACACCCACGCCCCCGGGAACCACCCCCGCGCCGCCCGCCGACCGCACCCACACCGTCCTCGACGGCACGCCCGTCGGCCCGCTCACCCTCGTCGCCACCGGGCCCGCGCTCTGCGGCGTCTACATGACCGACCACCGCCACCGCCCGCCGCTGGAGACCTTCGGCCGCCGCGCCGACCCCGCCGAGGCGCCCTTCGCCGACACCATCGCGCAGCTGGACGCCTATTTCCGCGGCGAGTTGACCGTCTTCGACCTGCCGCTGGACCTCGGCGGCACGCCGTTCCAGCGCCGCGTCTGGGCCGAACTGGGCACCCTCCCGTACGGCACGACCGTCACCTACGGGCAGCTCGCCGAACGCCTCGGCATCCCCTCCGCGGCCCGCGCCGTCGGCCTCGCCAACGGCCGCAACCCGGTCAGCATCATCGTCCCCTGCCACCGCGTCATCGGCGCCAACGGCAGCCTCACCGGCTACGGCGGCGGGCTCGACAACAAGCGCCGGCTGCTGGCGTTCGAGTCCGCGGAGCAGGACGGCGACGAGGCGCTGTTCCCGGTGACCGAGGTGGGGTGAGAGGGGCGGCAGGGGGTCCGGGGCCGGGCGACGGGCTCGTCCGGAGCCTGGCCTCGCCCCGAAGCCCGGCCATTACCCGGCCCGCACGCCTTTACCCGGCCCGCACGCGTTCCCGCCCGGCGCGGCCGCCCGCGTCGAGCACGGACCGCTGCCGTACGCGCAGCCGCTGCCGTACGGGGCCGCCCGCTATCCGCCCACGGCCTCCCGCACCCGCGCCACCAACCGCCGCGCCCGCTCCAGCGACCGGCGCAGCGGTTCCTCCTCGGTGCCGAGGCCGCCGAGCAGCGCGGCGGCGTCGCGGGCGAACTCCGGCGGTGTGCCGGGCAGCGCCGCGGCCGCCGCGAGGGCGCCCTTCTCGTTGACGCACCAGACACGGTGGTGCGCGTGCAGCGCCTGGACGAGGGCGCCGACCGCCCGCGACAGACAGAGCGACGCGTGCAGCACGTCCCCGCGCCCGGGCGCCTTCGCGGCCATCGTCACCGAGAACTCCGCGTCCCACACCGCCCGCCCGCACAGCGCCGTCCGCAGGGCCTCCGGATACACCCGCGTCGCGCCCCGCAGCTCCGTCAACTCGCCGCCGGGATCGGCCAGTACGCGTCCCAGCGCGACCTCACCCGGATACGCGGGGGACCAGAACCCGAGCGGATGCCCGAGCTGTTCCCCGATCTCGTACCGCCCCTCGCGGCACTCCTCCCACACCCGCCGCACCCGGTCCACATCCCGCAGAATCCAGTCCACGGGCGCCCCGCCACCGACCGGCGTCAGCCACGCCCCGCCGTTGACCCACGGCCCCCACGCACCTGGCGGAAACACCTCGACGGGCCCACCGGCGACCTCCGCCGCCAGCGCCCCCAGCGCCCGCAGATCCACCTGGCCCCGGTAGTACACGCCCAGATCCCAGTCGGAGTCGGCCCGCTGCGTCCCCCGCTGTCTCTTCTACACATCTCCGAGCCCACGAG
>NZ_VKJP01000415.1 GCF_007280575.1 Streptomyces benahoarensis | reverse complement strand
CAGCCCGGCCCGCGCTCCGGCGCCACCCCCGGCCCGCGTCCGGCGCGCCCCGCGCCGCAGGGCGGCCAGGGTGGTCAGGGCCGCGGCAACGCCCCGCGTCCCGGTGGCGAGCGTGCCCCGCGTCCCGGTGGCGGCCGTCCGTCCGGCCCGCGTCCGGGCAACAACCCCTTCACCTCCGGCGGCTCCACGGGCATGGCCCGTCCGCAGGCCCCCCGTCCCGGTGGCGCGCCGCGCCCCGGCGGCCAGGGTGGTCCCGGTGGTCCCCGTCCGCAGGGCGGCGGCCAGGGCGGCCCCCGTCCCCAGGGTCAGGGTCAGGGCGGCGCCCGTCCGACCCCCGGTGGCATGCCCCGTCCGCAGGGTGCGGCCCCCGGTGGTGCCCCGCGTCCCGGCGGCGGTAACCGTCCGAACCCGGGCATGATGCCGCAGCGTCCGGCCGCCGGCCCGCGTCCGGGCCCCGGCGGTGGCCGTGGACCCGGCGGTGCCGGTCGTCCCGGTGGTGGCGGCGGCGGTCGTCCCGGTGGTGGCGGCGGCTTCGCCGGTCGTCCCGGTGGTGGCGGCGGCGGTCGCCCGGGTGGCGGCGGTGGCGGTTTCGCCGGTCGTCCCGGTGGCGGTGGCCCCGGTGGCGGTGGCTTCGGTGGCCGTCCCGGTTTCGCCGGCCGTCCCGGCGGCCCCGGTGGCCGTGGTGGCACACAGGGTGCGTTCGGCCGTCCCGGCGGTCCCGCGCGTCGCGGCCGTAAGTCGAAGCGGCAGCGGCGCCAGGAGTACGAGGCCATGCAGGCCCCGTCGGTGGGCGGCATCATGCTGCCGCGCGGCAACGGCGCGACGGTTCGCCTGTCGCGTGGTGCCTCGCTGACCGACTTCGCCGAGAAGATCAACGCGAACCCCGCATCGCTGGTCCAGGTCATGCTGAACCTCGGCGAGATGGTGACCGCGACCCAGTCCGTCTCCGACGAGACGCTGGAGCTGCTCGCCAGCGAGATGAACTACGTCGTCGAGATCGTCAGCCCGGAGGAGGAGGACCGCGAGCTGCTCGGGTCCTTCGACATCGAGTTCGGCGAGAACGAGGGTGGCGAGGAGATGCTCGTCTCCCGTCCGCCGGTCGTGACCGTCATGGGTCACGTCGACCACGGTAAGACCCGCCTGCTGGACGCGATCCGCAAGACGAATGTCATCGCGGGCGAGGCCGGCGGCATTACGCAGCACATCGGTGCGTACCAGGTCGCGACCGAGGTCAACGACGAAGAGCGCCGCATCACCTTCATCGACACCCCCGGTCACGAGGCGTTCACCGCCATGCGTGCCCGTGGTGCCAAGTCGACCGACATCGCGATCCTCGTGGTGGCGGCCAACGACGGTGTCATGCCGCAGACGATCGAGGCCCTGAACCACGCCAAGGCGGCCAACGTGCCGATCGTGGTCGCGGTCAACAAGATCGACGTCGAGGGCGCCGACCCGACCAAGGTGCGCGGTCAGCTCACCGAGTTCGGTCTGGTGGCCGAGGAGTACGGCGGCGACACCATGTTCGTCGACATCTCCGCCCGTGAGGGTCTCCACATCGACCAGCTGCTGGAGGCCGTGGTCCTGACCGCGGACGCCTCGCTGGACCTGCGTGCCAACGCGGAGCAGGACGCACAGGGCATCGCGATCGAGGCCCACCTCGACCGCGGCCGTGGCGCCGTGGCGACCGTCCTGGTCCAGCGCGGCACCCTGCGCGTCGGCGAGACCATGGTCGTCGGCGACGCCTATGGCCGCGTCCGCGCGATGCTCGACGACAAGGGCAACAACGTCGAGGAAGCGGGTCCGTCGACCCCCGTCCTGGTCCTGGGTCTCACCAACGTCCCGGGCGCCGGCGACAACTTCCTCGTCGTCGACGAGGACCGTACGGCCCGTCAGATCGCCGAGAAGCGCGCGGCGCGCGAGCGCAACGCCGCCTTCGCCAAGCGCACCCGCCGGGTGTCCCTCGAGGACCTCGACAAGGTGCTCAAGGCGGGCGAGGTGCAGCAGCTCAACCTCATCATCAAGGGCGACGCGTCCGGTTCGGTCGAGGCCCTGGAGTCCTCGCTGCTCCAGCTCGACGTCGGCGAAGAGGTCGACATCCGGGTGCTGCACCGCGGTGTCGGTGCGGTCACGGAGTCCGACATCAACCTGGCGTCCGGCTCCGACGCGATCGTCATCGGCTTCAACGTGCGCGCCGAAGGCCGTGCCACGCAGATGGCCGACCGCGAGGGCGTCGACGTCCGGTACTACTCGGTCATCTACCAGGCGATCGAGGAGATCGAGGCGGCCCTCAAGGGCATGCTCAAGCCGGAGTACGAGGAGGTCGAGCTCGGTACCGCGGAGATCCGCGAGATCTTCCGCTCGTCCAAGCTCGGCAACATCGCGGGTGTCCTCATCCGCTCCGGCGAGGTCAAGCGCAACACCAAGGCGCGCCTCGTCCGCGACGGCAAGGTGGTCGCGGAAGACCTCACCATCCACGGTCTGCGCCGCTTCAAGGACGACGTCACCGAGATTCGCGAAGGTTTCGAGGGCGGTATCAACCTCGGCAACTACAACGACATCAAGATCGACGACGTCATCGCGACGTACGAGATGCGCGAGAAGCCGCGCGGCTGATCACGTAGCGCACTGTCCGCGCGGAGCCCGGCCCCCTTCGGGGCGGCCGGGCGGCGGGCGGACCCGGGGCCGGTCGGCGGAGCGTATTTCCGTCGATCGGCCCCGGCCGTTGCGTGTACGGTGCGAAGGACTCGCGATTCCGAGGCCCCACGGGTGGCTCTACCCGTCGTACATGTACGTAGGGACACTGTCCTTTGATCTGCTTCTCGGCGACGTACGGTCGCTCAAGGAGAAGCGCTCCGTCGTCCGCCCGATCGTCGCCGAGCTGCACCGCAAGTACGCGGTGAGCGTCGCGGAGGTCGGGGACCAGGATCTGCACCGCCGGGCCACCATCGGCCTCGCGGTGGTCTCCGGGGACGCGGGGCATGTCACCGAGGTGATGGACCGCTGCGAGCGCCTGGTCGCCGCACGGCCCGAAGTGGAGCTGCTGTCGGTACGCCGACGGCTGCACGGCGACGACGACTGGTCATGACGGCCGGGCGGACGGACGCCGGTGGAAGCACAATTGTGGAAGATACGAAGGAGACGGACCAGTGGCCGACAATGCGCGGGCGAAGAAGCTGGCGGACCTCATCCGGGAGGTGGTCGCCCAGAAGCTGCAGCGCGGAATCAAGGACCCGCGCCTCGGTACGCACGTGACCATCACGGACACCCGGGTCACCGGCGACCTGCGGGAGGCGACGGTCTTCTACACGGTGTACGGCGACGACGAGGACCGGGCCAGCGCCGCCGCGGGCCTGGAGAGCGCCAAGGGCATCCTGCGCTCGGCGGTCGGCGCCGCGGCCGGGACGAAGTTCACGCCGACGCTGACGTTCGTCGCGGACGCCCTGCCGGAGAACGCCAAGACGATCGAGGACCTGCTCGACAAGGCGCGGGCCTCGGACGCCAAGGTGCGCGAGGTGTCGTCGGGCGCGCAGTACGCCGGCGAGGCCGACCCGTACCGCAAGCCGGGCGACGACGAGGACGATGAGGGCGCAGCCGCAGAATGAAGCGTAAGAACACCGGGCCGGACGGCCTTGTCATCGTCGACAAGCCGTCCGGCTTCACGTCGCACGACGTCGTGGCGAAGATGCGGGGCATGGCGCGGACACGCCGGGTCGGCCACGCCGGGACCCTTGACCCGATGGCGACGGGCGTCCTCGTCCTCGGCATCGAGCGGGCCACCAAGCTGCTGGGCCATCTCGCGCTGACGGAGAAGGAGTACGTCGGCACGGTGCGGCTCGGGCAGACCACCGTCACCGATGACGCGGAGGGCGAGATCACCGCGTCGAAGGCAGCGCACGGCTTGGTGCGGGCGGACATCGACGCGGGCGTTGCCGTGCTGTCCGGCGCGATCATGCAGGTCCCGTCGAAGGTCAGCGCCATCAAGATCGACGGTAAGCGGTCGTACTCGCGGGTGCGGGACGGCGAGGAGGTCGAGATCCCGGCCCGGCCGGTCACCGTCTCGTCGTTCGTGGTCCACTCCGTGCACGAGGCCGAGGCGGAGGACGGCACCCCGGTGACCGACCTGCTGGTCTCGGTCACCTGCTCCTCGGGGACGTACATCCGCGCCCTCGCCCGGGACCTGGGCGAGGGGCTGGGCGTCGGCGGCCATCTGACGGCGCTGCGGCGTACCCGCGTCGGGCCGTACAAGCTCGACCGGGCGCGGACCCTGGAGCAGTTGCAGGGCGCGGTGGACGACACCGAGGGCGCGGGGCTGCCGGTGATGCCGATCGGTGAGGCGGCGGCTGCCGCCTTCATCCGCTGGGACGTCACCGTGGCGCAGTCCCGGCTGCTGGTGAACGGCGCGCGGATCCCGATGCCGCTGTTCGAGACCGACGGCCCGGTTGCGGCCTTCGACCCGGACGGCACCTTCCTCGCCCTGGTGGAGAACCAGGGCGGCAGGGCCAAGAGCCTGGCGGTGTTCGCGTAGAGCGGACGGGGCGTACGGCGAGGCCGTGGAGCCGGTCCGGGGCCTGGAGCCTCGGGCCGGCTCTTCGGGTTGAGGGAGGGGGCGGGGCGGTCGCTCGTGGTGGTGGCTGTGCCCGGTGCGTGGGGCGTGTGCCCGGTGCGTGGGGCGTGTGCCCGGTGCGTGGGGCGCGCCGCATGCGGCGCGCCCCACGCCGTCGCTCCGTCCCGCCCCATGCGGCGGCCCCATGCGCCGTCTCCGCCCCGCCC
>NZ_VKJP01000414.1 GCF_007280575.1 Streptomyces benahoarensis | reverse complement strand
ACGGCATACGAGATTCATGAGCGTCACGTGGGCTCGGAGATGTGTATTAGAGACAGCGGCGTCGCCGTGCAGCGGGTGGGCGGCCGGGTAGGCGCGGCCGAGGGCGGCCGGGTCGTGGTCGATCTGGAGGTGGACGGCGGGCAGTTCCAGGCTCCAGTCGGCGCTCTCGTTGGAGCGGAAGTGGGTGCCGACGGTGAGCAGCAGATCGGCGTCGGCGAGGAGGGCGCGGCCGGTGGGGGTGGTGGCGAAGTTGCCGATGCAGCGGTCGTCGGTCTCGGGGATGGCGCCGCGGCCGGAGTTGGAGGTGAGGAGTCCGGCGCCGGTCCGGTCGAGGAGCGCGGCGAGTTCGGGGCCGGCGGTGGTGGCGCCGCCGCCGGCCCAGACGAGGGGGCGGCGGGCGGCGGCCAGGGCGTCGGCGGCGGCGTCGAGCGCGTCGGGCGCGGGCCGGACGGGCGGCGGCGTGGGGCGCGCGGCGGGCAGTGCCGCCGGGTCCTGGGGTGCGTACTGGAGGTCGATGGGCCATTCGACGCTGGCGGGGCCGCCCGCCGGGCCGAGGAGCTGGTCGGCGGCGTCGCGCAGGACGCGTGCGGCGCGGGCGGCGTCGGGGACGGTGGCGGCGTGGGCGCTGACGGCGCGGAGCATGCCGAGCTGGTCGCGGGTCTCGTGGATGTAGCCGCGTCCGGCGCCGAGGTGGCGACTGTCGATCTGGCCGGTGACGTGCAGGACGCGGCTGCCGGTGGCGAGGGATTCGATCAGCGAACCGGCGGCGTTGCCCGCGCCGGTGCCCGTGCTGGTGAGGGCGCAGCCGATACCGCCGCGGGCGCGTCCGTGGCCGTCGGCGGCGTTGACGGCGGTGGCCTCGTGGCGGACGGGCACGAACCGCAGATCGCGGCCTGTGGCCTCGACGAGCGGCAGGTTGTGCACGCTGACGACGCCGAAGACGGTGTCGACGCCGAGGTCGCGCAGGAGGGCGACGAGCAGATCGCCGCCGTTGTGCTGGGGCATGGTGCGGGCTCCCGGTGGGTGCGGGTCAGGCGGCGGAGCGGGCGACGCCGCCGCAGACGTCGAGGGCGGTGCCGGTGATGTACGAGGCGCGGGGCGCGAGGAGGGTGAGGACGGCGTAGGCGACCTCGTCGGCGCGGCCGAGGCGGCCGAGGGCGACGCCGCGGTCGGCGGCGAGTTCGGCCTGCCACTCCTCGTAGCTGCGCTCCGTGCCGGAGGCGGCGTGGCGGCGGGTCCACTGGCCGGTGTCGATGAGGCCGAGGCAGACGGAGTTGACGCGGATGCCGTCGGGGGCGAGTTCACGGGCGAGGGAGGCGGAGAGGTTGAGGATCCCGGCGCGGGCGGCGCTGGTGGTGATCAGGCGGGGTGAGGGTTCCTTGGCGAGGACGGCGTTGATGTTGACGACGGCCGCCGCGTCGGAGGCGCGGAGGAACGGGAGGGCGGGGTGCAGGGTGTGCAGGACGCCGGCGAACTTCAGCTGAAGTTCGTCGCGCCAGTCCTCGGCGGTGGTCTCGGCGAGGCGCTTCATCCGGGACTGTCCGGCGTTGTTGACGAGGCCGTCGAGGCCGCCGAAGTGGTCGGCGGCGCGGCGGACGAAGGCGGCGGTGGCGTCGGCGTCGCGGATGTCGGTGGCGCCGGTGAGCAGCCGGTCCGGTCCGGCGCCGAGGCCGTCGGCGAGCGCGGTGAGGGAGTCGGGGGTGCGGGCGCAGGTGGCGACGCGGGCGCCCTCGGCGAGCAGCGCGCGGACCGTGGCCAGGCCGACGCCGGAGGTGCCGCCGGTGACGAGTACGGTGCGGTCGGCGAGGCCGAGGTCCATGAGGGGTCCTTCCGGGTTCGGTGATGCTGCAACGCGCTTGAAAACCAAGGGAGTTGAGTGTGCTTTCGGTCAGTGCATCGTGAAGCCGCCGTTGACCGCGATGACCTGCCCGGTGAGGTAGCGGGACTCCTCGCCGAGGAGGAAGGCCACGAGGCCGATGAGGTCGTCGGGGCGTTGGGGGCGGGAGACGGCCCGGCCCAGCCGGTAGAGCTCATGGCGTTCGGCCGGGACGTTCTCGGTCGCCTCGCAGGCGGTGAGGCCGGGGGCGACGGCGTTCACGGTGACGCCCTTGTCGCCCAGTTCGCGGGCCATCGCCCGGGTGAGGGCGATGACGGCGCCCTTGGAGGCGATGTAGTGGGCCAGCCGTGGGGAGCCGTGGAGCGCGGCGTCGGAGGCGAGGTTGACGACGCGGCCGGTGCCGGTGGCCAGGAGTTGCGGGAGCAGGGCGCGGGCGACGAGCCAGGGGCCGCGGGCGTTGACGGTCATCAGGCGGTCCCACTCCTCGACGGTGAGGTCGTGGAACTCCTTGCCGCCGACGCCGTTGGCGAGCCCGGCGTTGTTGACCAGGCCGTGGAGCGGGCCCAGTGCGGCGGTGGCGGCGGCGAGGGCGTCGACGGAGGCGGGGTCGGCGACGTCGCAGCGGACGAAGTGGGCGTCGAGGCCGTCGGCGCGGAGCGCGGCGGCGGTGGCGGCGCCGCGCGCGGGGTCGAGTTCGGCGACGACGACGCGGTGGCCGTCCTCGGCGGCCCGGCGGGCCATGGCCTCCCCCAGGCCACGGCCGGCGCCGGTGACGACGACGGTGCCGGTTGCGGGGGCGGCCATCAGTCGCGGGTGACGCCGTGCATCGGCGAGTGCGCGGGGTAGGTGGGGACCTGTGGCTTGCGGGTGCCGATGACGACGCAGAACAGCGCGTCGGTGTCGCCCTCGTTCTTGAGGCTGCGGGCCACCCCGGCGGGGACGACGATCATGTCGCGGTAGCCGAGGGTGCGGTACTCGGCCTCGTCCTCGCCGCGGTGGATGCCGACGCGGACCTCTCCCTCCAGGACGAAGAACGCCTCCTCGACGTCGTGGTGGGTGTGCTCGGGGCCCTCGGCGCCGGGCGGCAGCAGCATGGTGGAGAAGGTGAAGCCGCCGGACGGCAGGATGCGGTGGTCGCCGTCGTGGTTTCCGGTGGCGCCGGAGCCGACGTAGCGGATCTGGGCGCGGCGGTACTGCTCACCGGCCTTGGTCTGGAAGGCGAGGGTGTCCCAGTCGGGGTCGCGGGAGTCCTTGGTGGCGATCAGGGAGTCGGTGTAGGCGGCGAGGTCGTCGCCGTTGTCGTAGGCGTCGGTGGTGAGGGGCATGGCGGAACTGCCTTTCTTCGTACGGGGTCGGGGTCAGGCGCCGAGGCGGGCGGTGATGCGGAGGTGGGAGAGGACCCAGGCGTCGAACGCCTCGGGCCGCTCCTGGTTGGCGAGGTGACCGGCGTCCTTGACGATCACGTACGCGGACCGGGGCAGCGCACCGGCGAGGAGCTGGCTCGCCCCGGGGCCGGTGACGCGGTCGAGGTCGCCGCAGAGGACGAGGGTGGGCGCGGCGATGCCGGGCAGTTCGCCGCGCAGGTCGGTGGCGGCCATCGCCTCGGCGGCATGGCCGTAGCCGGGCAGCCGGACGGCGGTGGCCATGGTGTCGGTGACGCGGCGGACGAGGGCCGCGGGCGCCGCGTCGGAGACCAGGCGGGGGCCGCGGCGTTCGGCGAAGGCGCGGGGGCCGAGCGCGGCGAGTTCGGTGGCGCGGGTGCGCATCGCGGCGGCCTTCTCCGCGTCGGTGCCGGAGCCGGGGCTGGACGAGGCGACGATCAGCGAGGCGACGAGGTCCGGGTGGCGGGCGGCGAGACGGAGGGCGATGACGCCGCCCCAGGAGACGCCAAGGACGTGGGCCGGGCCGCCTCGGGCGCGGATCAGGGCGGCGGCGGTGTCGGCGTAGCCGTCGAGGTCCAGGGGGCCTTCGGGGTCGGCGGAGGCGCCGTAGCCGGGGGCGTCCCAGGCGAACAGCCGCAGCCGGTCGCCGAGGCTCGCGAACTGCGGGGCGAAGGCGGCGGAGGAGGAGCCGATGCCGTGCAGGCACAGCAGCGTCGGCCCGTCGGCGCCGGTCTCCGCCACATGCAGTCCGGCGGGGTCGTAGGGGGCGTTCACAGGATCATCCCGGGGCGTCCGGCGAGGGCGGCGAGGCTGCGCAGCACCGCGTACGGCACGACCTGGCTGGTGGCGGGGTTGGCCTCGTCGGGCAGGTGGCGGACCTCGAAGCGGTAGCTGCCGTGGCCGCCGGACGCCTCGACGACATGGCGGGTGTGGCGGGCGGCGGGGTCGGCGACGACGCTGACCCGTACGGCGTCCGGGTCGCCGACGGCGAGGGCGACGGAGGCGGCGACGTTGGTGGAGCGGGGGAACTTCGCGGGGATCTCCCGGGCGGTGCCGCGCAGCACCTCGACGGGGCCGGTGGCGGTCCGCAGCCGGTGCAGCAACTCCGCGTCCATCCAGGGCTGTTCGAGAGTGGCGGGGAGTTTGGTGGTGGTGAGGGTGACGTCGGTGAGCGGGCCGAGGGCGCGGGCGGCCTGGAGGAGGTCGAGGCCGCCGACGGCGCCGCCGGTGAAGTAGACGCGGCCCGGTCCGGCGGCGCGCAGCCGGACGGTGAGGGCGTCGTCGGTGAGCGCGCCGGTGGAGGCGATCAGCAGATCGGCCCCGGCGGTGAGGACCGCTTCGCCGTGGGCGCGGACGACGCCCTGGCCCGCGGCCTCGACGATCAGATCGCAGCGGTCCAGCGCCTCCTCCAGGGACACCTGCGGGGCGGGGGCGGTGTCGCCGAGCGGGCGGCTGTCTCTTATAAACATCTGACGCTGCCGACGACTTAATAGGTGTAGATATCGGGGGTCGGCGTATCATTAAAAAAAAAAAAACGGGAGGAAATGAAGGCCAGCGTAGTGCGGCTGAAGTGATCTATGGCAAAAAAG
>NZ_VKJP01000413.1 GCF_007280575.1 Streptomyces benahoarensis | reverse complement strand
TGGGTATAAGAGACGGGACCGGGGGTGAGAGGTCGGCGGGGGCCAGCAGGAACGGGCGGCTCTGGTCGCCGCCGAGGCCGCCGTGCGAGCCGATCTGCTCCTCGAAGGCGTGCACCTCGCCGGTGGCCGGGTCGTAGGCGGAGTTGACCATGATGTCGGCGACGTGCGGGAAGCCGTCGGTGCGGCGCACCGCGTCGGCCGCGCCCGGGCCGAACGGGGCGAGCGGATCGGCGCCGAGGATCCGGCCGGTGTCGAGGTGGTGTTCGGCGCCGGCCGGGCCGAGCACCACCGCGCCGTGCTCCGCCGAGCGGACCAGCAGGAAGCCGATGCCGGGGTGGTGGGCGAGGGTGCCAAGGAGTGCCGGGTTGCGGCGGTCCAGCTCCTCGCGGGTGACCCGGCCTGGCATGTCCGGGAACGACACCAGGCCGAGGTTGCCGGAGGCCAGCACCACCGGCTGGGAGGCGGCGCCGTGGCCGTCGGTGTCCTCGGGCCTGCCCAGCGCGGCGCGCGCCGCTTCCCGCGCTTCGGCGCCACTGTGGGTACGCCGCACCCGGCGCGGCACCGGCAGCCCGCACCCGGCGCGTACGAGGTCGCCCAGGCTCAGTCCGTAGCGCTCCAGGAATGTCGCCCCGGGGCTCTGCCCGTGGTCGGAGAGGAGCACGATGCGGTACGGGCGCGGGGCGTGCCGGGCGGCCTGGGCGAGGAGGGCGAGGGCCCGGTCGAGGCTGCGGAGCACCTGGTGGGTGTCGCGGTGGCGCGGCCCGGAGTGGTGGGCGACCTCGTCGTAGGCGACGAGGTCCGCGTAGACGGCGGTGCGTCCGGCGAGGAGGTCGCCGACGATCGCGGCGACCACCACATCGCGTTCGACGACGGTGGCGAAGGCGCGGAGGACGGGGTAGAGGCCGCCGCGTCCCACCCGCGGTGTCTCGCGGCGCAGGCGGCTGCGGAGCGCCTGGCCGGTCTCGCGGAAGAGTTCGGCGGCGAAGGAGACGGCGGTGCGGGTGGCGTTGGCCGGGTCGGAGAAGTAGGCGAAGTATCCGGCGCGGGAGCGGGTGGCGCGGCCACGGCGGGCGGCGACCGACATGACGAGGGCGACCTGGTCGGCGCCGCCGCTGAAGAGGTTGCCGCGGCTGGCGCCGTCGTCGGCGAGCAGCCCGGGGTCGCCGGTGCGGGCCACCGCGCGGCGCTGGAGTTCGGCGGCGCTGGTGGGCCGGTTGCTGACGAGGGTGTGGCCGCTCTCCTTCTCGTACCAGCGGAAGGCGGGCAGGTCGTGGTTGGTGCCGTGCAGGATGCCGAGCTGACTGGCGCCGGTCTGGCTGGACCAGTCGGTGTGCCAGGGCGTGAGGTGGTGGCCGTCGGCGCGCCAGCGGGCCACGGTCGGCATCAGCGGCCGCTCGCCCTCACTCGCGTCGCGGAGCACGTCGTGGCCGACGCCGTCGAGCTGGACGAAGAGGGTGCCGGGGGTACGCGCCCCGGCGGCCCCGGCGCGGCGGGCACGGCGTCCGGCGAGCCGCACCAGCCGTCTGCGGTACGCCTCGTCGTTGCGGACGGCGAGGAAGGCGGAGGTGGCCGAGGAAGTCGCGGACATCACGGCGGCGACGATCACGGCGGTCTCGGGGGCGACCTGGCCGCGGCCCTCGGGGAGCAGGGCGAGGGCGACGAGCAGCAGCGAGCCGTTGAGGAAGAAGACCAGCAGGCCCAGGACGAGGGCGGGGACCAGCAGGAACGCGCGGACCAGCAGCGGCCAGACCAGCGCGCCGAGGAGGCCGAAGGCGCCGGCGCCCAGGACGGCGGTCAGCGCGGTGCGGGTGAGGCTGTCGCCGCCGGGCGACTGGAGGCGGAAGTCCGGCAGCACCGCGGCGAGGAGCAGCAGAGTGAGGCTGGACACCGCCCAGACGGCGAGTATGCGCAGCACGGCGCCGCCGAGGGTTCTCCACCGCCCGGTCACGGCCTTCCCCTCTTCCGCTCCGGCCCCGGGCCGGCGGCACGGGCGTCCGCCCCAGCGTGTCATATACGCACCGGTCCCCGGCCTTGACCCCGTAATGGATGAGAAGGGAAGGATCTGCGGGCTTTCATCCCGTTGGCCCCGGGGCCGGGCGCGGGGCGCGGATGAGGCAGGATCGATGGGCGGCGTGCGGGAGTCGGCCCGGCGCCGGGAGTCGGGAGGTCCGCGGTGCCGGTGGAGATCACCTGGTGGGGGCATGCCACCGCGACGATCGAGGACTCCGGGGTGCGGGTGCTCACCGATCCGCTGTTCGCCCGCCGCCTGGCCCATCTGCGGCGGCGGCGCGGCGCCCTGCCGCCGCCCGAGGCCGCCCGCGCCGATCTCGTCGTCGTCTCCCATCTGCACGCCGACCATCTGCACCCCGCCTCCCTCGCCCGGCTCGCGCCCGGCACCCGGGTGGTGGTGCCCCGGGGCGCGGCCGCCGCGGTGCCCGCCCTGCGGCGGGTCGCGCTCGCGCACGGGCTGCGGCTGACGGAGGTGGCGCCCGGCGAGACGGTGGCGGCGGACCCCGCGGGCACGGTCACGGTCACCGCGGTCCCGGCGGCCCACGACGGACGGCGGCTGCCGTACGGGCCGCACCGCGTGCCCGCCCTGGGCTATGTCGTTGAGGGCGCCGCGCGGACGTACTTCGCGGGCGACACCGGGCTGTACGACGCGATGGCGGAGGCGGTCGGGGAGTGCGAGGTGGCGTTGCTGCCGGTCGGCGGCTGGGGGCCGTTCCTGGGGAGCGGGCATCTCGACGCGCGGCGCGCGGCCCGGGCGGCGGCGCTGCTCGGCCCGGTGTGTGCCGTGCCGGTGCACTACGGCACGTACTGGCCGATCGGGCTGGACGCGGTGCGGCCGCACGAGTTCCACGCGCCGGGCCAGGAGTTCGAGCGGCAGGCCGCGGCGCTGGCGCCCGGGGTGCGGGTGTACCGGCCCGCGCACGGCGAGCGGGTCCGGCCGGTGGTCGCGCGATGACGCTCGGCGCGGTGCTGGCGGCCGGGGTGCCGCCGGAGTCGACGCAGCAGGCGGTGGGCTATCCGTCGCTCTTCCTGCTGGTGGTGCTGGGGTCGCTGGTGCCGGTGGTGCCGACGGGTGCGGTGGTCAGCTCGGCGGCGGTGGTCGCGTTCCACCATGCGTCGCCGTTCGCCCTGCTCGGTGTCTTCGTGGTGGCGTCGGTCGCGGCGTTCCTCGGCGATATGGGCCTGTACGCGCTGGGCGCCCGTGGGCTGCGCGCCGGGAGCGGTTCGCGGTGGCCGGAGCGGCTGCGCGACCGGGCGGCGCCCGAACGGCTGGCGCAGGCCCAGGAGCAGCTGCGGACGCACGGGGTGCTGGTGCTGGTGGTGTCGCGGCTGGTTCCGGCCGGGCGGATCCCGGTGATGCTGGCGTGCCTGCTGTCGCGGATGCCGCTGCGTACCTTCGCCCGCGGCGACGCGCCCGCCTGCCTGGCCTGGACGGCGACGTACCAGCTCATCGGGGTGGCGGGCGGTTCGCTGTTCGGCAGTCCGTGGCAGGGCGTGGCGGCGGCGGTGGCGCTGACGGTGCTGGTCGGCGCGGTCCCGGCGCTGTGGCGGCGGGTACGGGCTGTCTCGTGATCCCTCGCGCGCCCGCCAGGGATTGCGGGACAGCCCTTACGGGCCCGGGAGCCGCGCGGCGGGATGTGAAACGGCGTCAGTCCCGGGCAGGACGCGGGAGGAGCCGACGGGCAGGTCCCAGAGGTCCTCGCGGGGCCGTCCGGTGGCCTGCCAGGCGGCGCGGACCCGGTGCAGCGGCTCCATCGGCGGCTCACCGGAGAGCAGGAACGTCGACCAGTGCATGGGGGCCAGCGCCCGCGCACCGAGATCCTGGCAGGCGCGGACCGCCTCCTCGGGGTCGGTGTGCACCGGCCGCAGCATCCACCGCGGGTCGTACGCGCCGATCGGCAGCATCGCCACATCGATGCCCGGGTGGCGGCGGCCGATCTCCTCGAACCAGTGGCCGTAGCCGGTGTCCCCGGCGAAGTACACCCGGCGGCCGTCGGGCGCGGTGAGCACCCAGCCGCCCCACAGGGTGCGGCAGGTGTCGAGGAGGGTGCGTTTGCTCCAGTGGTGCGCGGGGACGAAGTCGACGCGTACGGGCCCGCCGGGCGCGGGCAGTTCGACCGCCTCCCACCAGTCCAGTTCGGTGACGGCGGTGAACCCGCGCCGACGGGCCCAGGGCGCGAGGCCCGCCGGGAGCAGCAGCGGGGTGGTGCGGGGCAGCCGCTTGAGGGTGGGGGCGTCGAGGTGGTCGTAATGGTTGTGGCTGATGACCACCGCGTCGACCGGCGGCAGATCCTCCCAGCGGACGCCGACGGGCGTGACCCGGGCGGGGGTGCCGAGGATCTTGCGGGACCAGACCGGGTCGGTCAGGAGGGTCAGCCCGCCGATGCGGACGATCCAGCTGGCGTGACCGGCCCAGGTGACGGCGGTGGTGGCGGGCCCGGCGGCCGGGAGCGGGCCGGGCGCGAACGGCAGGTCCTGGATCTGCGCCATCGTCTCCGGCGCGGGCCGCAGCTTGCCCTCCCGCGCGATACGGGCCAGCGCCCGGACGCCGGGCAGCGGCGCGGTCAGCCGGTCCGTGAAGTCCCGCGGCCAGGTGCGGGGTTCAGCCAGTGGCCGGGGTGCGGTGAGCGGCGGGGCGCCGGGGCGGACGGGCGCGCCGGGACGCCCTACGGCAGATCGGGCCACGACGGACGGTCCCGGGGGCGCGGCGGGCCCGGTGTGCGGGGACGCGGGGACGGAGCGCTCGGTCTGTTCGGTCATCGCGGGGCTCCCTTTCGGTGAGGTGGGACGACGCGGCCAGGGGGAGGAC
>NZ_VKJP01000412.1 GCF_007280575.1 Streptomyces benahoarensis | reverse complement strand
GCGCAGGGGGGCGGCGGGCGCGACGAGGCGGTAGCCGACGCCGCGGACCGTCTCGATGAGCGCGGGCATCCGCAGCTTGGCGCGCAGCGAGGCGATGTGTACCTCCAGGGTCCGGCCGGTCCCCTCCCAGCTGGTGCGCCACACCTCGCTGATGATCTGCTCCCGCCGGAAGACCACCCCGGGGCGCTGGGCGAGCAGGGCGAGGAGGTCGAACTCCTTACGGGTCAGCGGGACGGCGGTGCCGTCCACCGAGACCTGGCGGGTGGGCAGCTCGACGGTGACGGCGCCCAGCCGCAGCGCGTCGTCGGGCCCGCTCTCCTCGACGCGCGGCTCGGCGGGGCCGGGCGTCCCGCGACGGCTGACGGCGTGGATACGGGCGAGGAGTTCGCCGGTGTCGTAGGGCTTGACGACGTAGTCGTCGGCGCCGAGGTTGAGACCGTGGATGCGGGAGCGGACATCGGCGCGCGCGGTGACCATGATGACGGGCACGGCGCGGATCCGGCGGATGCGGCCGCAGACCTCGAATCCGTCCTGGTCGGGCAGGCCGAGGTCGAGCAGGACCACCGCGAACGGCTCGTCGTGGTCGGGCAGGAGCGCCTGGAGGGCCTCCTCGCCGTTGCGGGCGTGCACGACGGCGAAGCCGTGCCGTCCGAGCACCGCGGACAGGGCCGCGGCGACGTGGTCGTCGTCCTCGACGAGCAGCAGTCTCATCGGCCCGGCCTCCTCCTCGGTGATGGTGTGCGGTGACGGTGTGCGGGAACCACACGGCATCTACGGCGATGAACGGTGTGCACGTCAAGGGTTGGCCATGCCCCGGACGCCATCCGTTACGCAGCCGGTACGCCCGGGGGCACCGGGGCGGCTCCGGAGCGCGGGAGACGGACCGGCGCCCCGTGCGGGCGCCCCGTGCGCCGATGTCCCCGAACCGGGACGGCGGGTTCCGGCCGTCGCGGCCGGATCGTGATGCTCAAGTTCCGCTCAGATGTAATGACGCAGGTCGCGGGCCGCCCTAGGGTCCTGGCAACCGAGGAGGACGGAGCTACACGCCGATGAGCGAAGTATCGGGGACCGGGAGCACCGAGGCCCCCGCACCGGCCGGGGACCAGTTGGTCGTACTGGACAACGTCAACAAGCACTTCGGCGCGTTGCACGTGCTCCAGGACATCGACCTGACGATCCACCGTGGTGAGGTCGTCGTGGTGATCGGGCCCTCCGGGTCCGGCAAGTCGACGCTGTGCCGCACCATCAACCGTCTGGAGACGATCGACAGCGGCGCCATCAGCATCGACGGCAAACCGCTGCCGCAGGAGGGCCGGGAACTGGCCAGGCTCCGTGCCGATGTCGGCATGGTCTTCCAGTCCTTCAACCTCTTCGCGCACAAGACGGTGCTGGAGAACGTGGTGCTGGGCCAGACCAAGGTCCGCCGCACGGACAAGGCGGCCGCCGAGAAGAAGGCGCGCGCCCTGCTGGACCGGGTGGGCGTGGGCACCCAGGCGGACAAGTACCCCGCGCAGCTGTCGGGCGGTCAGCAGCAGCGGGTGGCCATCGCCCGCGCGCTGGCCATGGACCCCAAGGTGATGCTGTTCGACGAGCCGACGTCGGCGCTGGACCCGGAGATGATCAACGAGGTGCTGGAGGTCATGCAGCAGCTCGCCCGGGACGGGATGACGATGGTCGTCGTCACGCACGAGATGGGGTTCGCCCGCTCCGCCGCCAACCGCGTGGTGTTCATGGCCGACGGCCGGATCGTCGAGGAAGCGGAGCCGAACCAGTTCTTCAACAATCCGCGCAGCGACCGCGCGAAGGACTTCCTTTCGAAGATCCTGCACCACTGAGCCCGCGGTCGGGCCACGATGACCGTCAACACCTGTGTAGACAAAGGATGTTCACCATGAGGATGCGTAAGACGGCCACGGCGTGCGCGGCGGTGCTCGCGCTGGCGGCAACGGCGACCGCGTGCGGCGGCGAGTCGGGCACGGCGGGCGACAAGCCGGCCGGTGGCGACGTCTACAGCGGCACCTACAAGCCCGCGTCCGGCGTCAAGGTCGACTCCCCGGTGCTGCAGAAGGCCCAGAAGGCGCACCAGATCACCGTCGGCGTCAAGGCTGACCAGCCGTTCCTCGGCTTCAAGGACACGTCGGGCACGTACTCCGGCTTCGACATCGAGATCGCGAAGATGGTCGCCGCCGACCTCGGGTTCTCCGAGAAGGAGATCACCTTCAAGACGATCGACTCCAACGTCCGCGAGACCGCCATCTCCAAGGGCCAGGTGGACTTCTACGTCGGTACGTACTCGATCAACGAGGAGCGCAAGAAGCAGGTCGACTTCGCCGGGCCGTACTACACCGCGGGCGCCGACCTGCTGGTGCGCCGTGAGGACAAGTCGATCACCGGCCCGATGTCGCTGCGCGGCAAGAAGGTCTGCTCCATCGTCGGCTCCACGCCGCTGCAGGAGATCAAGAAGCCGAAGTACGGCGCCGACACCACCGAGCTGTCGAAGTACTCGGACTGCGTCAAGTCGCTGCTCGACGGCCAGGTCGACGCCGTCACCACCGACGACGCGATCCTCAAGGGCTACGCCGCGCAGCGCAAGGACAAGCTGCGGGTCGTCGACAAGCCGTTCACCAAGGAGCCGTACGGCGTCGGCCTGAAGAAGGGCGACAAGGCGCTCCAGGACGCGATCACCGCCGCGCTGGAGAAGCACATCAAGAACGGCGACTACAAGACGGCGTACAACGGCACGCTGGGCAAGTCCGGTTCGCCGTTCACCGACAACACCGCGCCGGAGCTGCCGCTTCCGCGAGGCTGACGCGCTCGCGCCCCGCTTCGGAGGGGGCCCCGCGTCCGTCCGCCCACCGGGGCGGGCGGACGCGCCCTCCACCGCACTTCCAGGGCTGCGCCCCGTACGCCCGCCGCGCCGGGTGTGCGGGGCGCGCTGCCGTCCGCGCCGCGCGGGCCCCGCCCCCTTTTCGCCGCCGACCCGACCGCAACCGCGGAGACCCCATGAACGTACTCCTCGATCATTTCCCCGAGTTCCGTGACGGGTTCCTCGGAACCCTGGCGATCACCGCGGCCAGCGCGCTGCTGGCGCTGGTGCTCGGCATTCTCATAGCCGGCTTCCGGGTCTCCCCGATCCCGCCGCTGCGCGTGTTCGGGACGGCCTGGGTCACGGTGCTGCGGAACACCCCGCTCACCCTGCTCTTCCTCGTCGCCTTCTTCGTGGTGCCGCAGGTCCTCATCCCCGGCACCAGCCCGTTCGTGCTGGCGACGCTGGCGCTGGGCTTCTACACCTCGTCGTTCGTGTGCGAGGCGGTGCGCTCGGGCATCTCGACGGTGCCGATCGGGCAGGCGGAGGCCGCCCGCTCACTGGGCATGACGTTCTCCCAGACACTGCGGATGATCGTGCTGCCGCAGGCCACCCGCACGGTGCTGCCACCGCTCAGCTCGATCTTCATCGCGCTGACGAAGAACTCCGCCATCGCGGGCGCGTTCAGCGTCGCCGAACTGTTCAGCGTCTCGAAGCTGCTGAGCGACAAGGGTTTCGCCATCGGCTGGATCTTCCTGTGGATCGCCCTGGCCTACCTCGTCATCACCTTCGCGATCAGCGGCCTCTTCCGGGTGCTGGAGCGGCGGATGGGGGTGGCCCGGTGAGCGGGGCCGGACGGCGGATCAGTACGACGTGGGTGCCGCGCGCAGGCGGGGCGGATCGAAGCGAGGTATCGGCATGAGCGGCGCCAGCGTTCTCTACGACGCACCGGGTCCGAAGACGAAGGCGCGCAACCGCCTCTACAGCACCGTCGGTTCGGTGGCGGTGGTGGCCCTGATCGCCTTCGTCATCGAACGGCTCAACGCCAAGGGCCAGTTCGCGCCCGGGATGTGGAACATCTTCAACTACGCGGACGTGCGGACCAATCTGCGCGACGGCGTGCTGACCACGCTGGAGGTCTTCGCGGTCGCCGCGGTCCTCTCGCTGGCGCTGGGCGTGCTGCTGGCGGTGGCACGGCTCTCCGACCACAAGCCGGTGCGCTGGCTGGCGACCGGTTTCGTCGAACTGTTCCGCGCGATCCCGCTGCTGATCACCATCTACGTGCTGTGGGTGATCCTCCTCGCCAACCGGGACGCGCTCGGCCTGTCCGGTAACGGTCCGCAGTTCTGGGCGCTGGTGGTGGGCCTGACGGCGTACAACGGCTCGGTGCAGGCCGAGGTGCTCCGCGCGGGCATCGCGGCGGTGCCGCGCGGCCAGAGCGAGGCGGCGTACGCGCTGGGCATGCGCAAGACGCAGGTCATGACGACGGTGCTGATCCCGCAGGCGGTGCGCGCGATGCTGCCGACGATCATCAGCCAGCTGGTGGTGACGCTGAAGGACACCTCCCTCGGCTACATCATCACGTTCGAGGAACTCCTCTACACCGCTCGCCAGATGAGCACCAACATCATCGTCAACGGCTCGGACACCTACGTTCCGGTCATCATCGTGACGGGCGTCATCTACGTCGCGATGTGCCTGGCGCTCTCCGGCCTGGCCACCTGGATCGAGCGGCGCGGCCGCCGCGCGAAGACCGGTGTCGCACCGGCGACCGCCGCGCCCGCGGGCGACCCGGCCACCGCCGCCGCCGACGCCGGGAAGGACACCGCCGCGACGCCGTGACCGGCCGGTGAGCGGCGGGGCGGACGAGGTGCGCGGGCTGCCTCTTATACACATCTCCGAGCCCACGAGACGCTCATGAATCTCGTATGCCGTCTTCTGCCTGAAAAAACAAAAAAAGAATGGGGACCGTTGCGGCGCGTGAATCCGAAGGCGATTCGCTCCGCTTCACCATAGCCGCTGCGCATGCGCT
>NZ_VKJP01000411.1 GCF_007280575.1 Streptomyces benahoarensis | reverse complement strand
TGTGTATAAGAGACAGGGGGAGAGGTGGCCGTCTCCGTGCCGCAAGCCGGGCCTGGGGCCGTACCCGTACCAGGAACTGAGCCGGTATCAGAGGCCGAGGCAGCCCTCGACGTCGTCCGCGGAGACGGCCCCGGAACCGCCTGCGCGCCCGCTCCCTTAGGGAACGTCGGGGACTGCTGGGACGGCCCGGGAAGTGCCCCCGCCCGCCGGGCCCGCCGCACCGCCCGGTAGCGCGTCAGCGTCCCCAGGGCGAAGAGGGTCAGGACCAGGAGGACCATCAGCTCGCCGATGAGGAGGCCCCAGAAGAGGCCGTAGCCGGCGAGTTGGGACTTGGGGGTGGCGGGCCAGGCGCCGGGGAGGTCGTGGGGTTCGGTGATGAGGTGGCGCAGGGCCGTGGGGGTGCCGGAGTAGGTGACGCCGTCCGGCCAGGCGCCGTGGCTGAGGAGTCCGGCGAGGCCGGTCGCTGTCCAGATCAGGACGCTCAGGCCGAGGAGGAAGGCCAGCAGGCCGATGAGGAGGGAGTCCGGGACGCCGCCGTGCTGCCGGGGGCCGCGGTCGGGCCGCGGGTCGCGGGGGGCGTCGTACCGGGGGCCGTGCGGACCGGAGTCGTACCGGGCGCCGTGCGGGTCGTACCGGCCGTCGTACGCCCCTGTACGGCCGTCGTACGCCCCCGGATCACCGTCTCGCGGGTCGTGGCCGTACCGGCCGCCGGGGGGCGCGTCATCGTTGTCGTACGCCCCCGGGTGGGAGTCGTGCGGGGGAGTCACGCCACCGTCTCGCTCGACTCGTCCTGGAGTTGGCGGGCCAGGGCCAGGGCCTCTGCGCGCTGTTCGGCCTCGGCGTCGGCGGCGGCTTCCAGGGCGCGGGCCTCGTCCGTGGGCAGGGCGGAGGCCGCGGAGACCTCGGACGCCTCGGTCATCGCGCGGTCGGTGTAGACCAGCGGGCGTTCCGCCTCGGTGATGAGGTGTTTGACGACCTGGACGTTGCCGTTGACGTCCCATACGGCGATGCCGGGCGTCAGGGTCGGGATGATCTCGACGGCCCAGCGGGGCAGGCCCAGGACCTGGCCGGTGGAGCGCGCCTCGTCGGCCTTCTGGGCGTAGATGGTGCGGGTGGAGGCCATCTTGAGGATGGCGGCGGCCTCGCGGGCGGCGGCGCCGTCGACGACGTCGCTGAGGTGGTGGACGACGGCGACGAAGGAGAGGCCGAGGCGGCGGCCGAACTTCAGCAGGCGCTGGAAGAGCTGGGCGACGAAGGGGGAGTTGATGATGTGCCACGCCTCCTCCACCAGGAAGATGCGCTTCTTGCGGTCCGGGCGGATCCAGGTGTGCTCCAGCCACACGCCGACGATCGCCATGAGGATCGGCATGGCGATGGAGTTGCGGTCGATGTGCGAGAGGTCGAAGACGATCAGCGGGGCGTCGAGGTCGATCCCGGCGGACGTCGGGCCGTCGAACATGCCGCGCAGGTCACCGTCGACGAGGCGGTCGAGGACGAGGGCGACGTCCAGGCCCCACGCCCGGACGTCGTCTATGTCGACGTTCATCGCCTCGGCGGCCTCCGCCTCCGGGTGGCGCAGCTGCTCGACGATGTCGGTGAGGACGGGCTGGCGGGGCGGGCCGGAGCCGTCGTCACCGCCGCCGAACTCGCCGAGCACCGTGGAGTGGGCGACCTTGAGGGCGAAGCCGGACCGCTCGTCCAGGCCGTGGCCCATCGCGACCTCGATGATCGTCCGCAGCAGCGCGAGCTGGCCGGTGGTGGTGATCGAGGGGTCGAGCGGGTTGAGGCGGATGCCGCCGTTGAGGGCGGCGGTCGGGTCGAGGCGGATGGGGGTGATGCCGAGCTGCTCGGCGATCAGATTCCACTCGCCGACGCCGTCCTCGCCCTGGGCGTCGAGGACGACGACCTGCCGGTCCCGGAAGCGGAGCTGGCGCAGGACGTACGTCTTCTCCAGCGCGGACTTGCCGTTGCCGGACTCGCCGAGGACCAGCCAGTGCGGGGCCGGGAGCTGCTGGCCGTAGAGCTGGAACGGGTCGTAGATGTAGCCCTTGCCGCTGTAGACCTCGCGGCCGATGATGACGCCGGAGTCGCCGAGACCGGGGGCGGCGGTGGGCAGGTAGACGGCCTGCGCCTGCCCCGTGGAGGTGCGTACGGGCAGCCGCGTCGTCTCCACCTTTCCGAACAGGAAGGTGGTGAAGGCGTCGGTGAGCGCTCCGAGCGGATCGAGCATGGCCATGACGTACGCGCCTCCCAGCGGCTTAGCGGCGGATTCCGGTCGCGAACGGCAGGGTGTTGACGAACGCCCGGTGGTGCTCGCGGTCGCACCACTCCAGCTTGAGATAGGACTTTCCGGCCGAGGCGCGGATGGTGCGCTTGTCGCGGGCGAGCGCCTCGGGGGAGCGGGAGGAGACCGTGAGGTAGCCGACGAGGTTGACCCCGGCGGCGCCGGACGCGAGGTCCTCGCCGCGCTGGTCGACGCGGCCGTGGTGGGCGACGTCGCGGGGGTCGACGACGCGGTTCATCTTCGCGGCGCGGCTGGCCTCGGCGTCGTCGTTGGTCTTCTCCGTCAGCATCCGCTCGATGGCGATCTCGGTGGGCTCCAGTTCCATGCAGACCGCGACGGTGCGGATCACGTCCGGGGTGTGCACCAGCAGCGGCGCGAGGAAGTTGACGCCCACCGGGGTCAGTGGCCACTCCTTGATCCAGGCGGTGGCGTGGCACCAGGGGGCGCGGGTCGTCGACTCGCGGGTCTTGGCCTGGAGGTAGGTCGGCTCCATCGCGTCCAGCTCGGCGGGCCAGGTGTTGCGCTTGCTCATCGCCTGGATGTGGTCGATGGGGTGGTCCGGGTCGTACATGGAGTGCACGAGGGAGGCGAGGCGGGCCTGGCCGAGCGGCTGACGGACACGGATGTCGGCCTCGGCGAGGCGGGCGCAGATGTCGGTCAGCTCGCGGGCCATGACGACGGCGAGCCCGGCGTCGCGGTCGAGCTTGCCGCGGGAGGCGCCGCCGCGCTGGGCCGCCGCGGCGCGGGCCATCGTCATCGCCTCGGCGGCCAGCTCGCGGTCGTAGTGCATGCAGGCGACGAGGTAGGCGCGGTGCTGCTCGGAGGAGGTGGAGACCATCGACTGGAGCTGGTCGTACGACTCCTGGAGCCAGGCGGGGGAGGCGGTGTCGCCGCGCTGGGCGACGTCCTTGGCGTGCGCGTCCGGGTCGGCGGGCAGGGTGCGGGCCAGCATCTGGAGGCGGGTGACGAAGCCGTCGCCGTTGGCGACGTGCTTGAGCAGCGTGCCGAAGCGGTCGACCAGCGCCTCCTGGTCCTCGCTGTCGCGCAGGCCGACGCCGGGGCCCTCGATCTCGATGGCGGCGGTGACGGTGCGGCGGTCGGCGTGGAGGAGGACGGCGATCTCGTCGGGGCCGAAGGGGGCGGCGAGCCAGTTGATGCGGCCGATGCCGGGCGGCGGGCCGATCTCGACCTCGCGGCCGTCGAGCCGGATGCCGGCCTCGGCGGCGGCGGAACGGTAGGCGGTGCCGCGGCGGAGGGTGCGGCGGTAGCTGCGCCGGATCTCGAACCACTTGTAGAACGTGCGGCCCTTGTACGGGACGTACACGGCGGCCAGGCCCAGCACCGGGAAGCCGGTGAGGGCGGCGATCCGCAGGGCGAGGACCTTCACCATCAGGCCGCACACCATGCCGAGGAAGGCGCCGGCGATGATCAGGGCGATCTCGCCGGTCTCGCGGTTCTTGCCGACGACGGCGTTGGGCCGGGCGCGGCCGATCAGATACGTCCTGCGGGGCGCGATCGGATGGGGTGTGGTCACCGCCCCTCACCTCCTGCTGACTTGCCGGTGCGGGTGCTGTGGGCGGCGACGCCGCCGGCCACGCCGTTCGCGGGGGACTGGCCGCCTCCGCTGCCCTGGGCCTGGCCGCCGCCGTCGGACTTGCGGGTGCTGTGGGTCTTGATGCCCTGGGAGACCAGGGCGGCGGGGGAGGAGACCATGGCGGCGGCCTGGCTGCCGTCGGTGGCGCGGCCCTTGTTCGTCCGGGCGGAGATCATTTCGTCGCCGAAGCCGGGGACGAAGCGGTAGATCATCGCGCTGGCGAAGATCGCGAGGACGATGATGGCGAGGCCGGAGACGACGGCGGAGAAGGCGTTGGGGCCCTCGTCGGAGGAGAGCGCGCCGGCGATGCCGAGGACGATCACGATCACCGGTTTCACCATGATCACCGCGATCATGATCCCGGCCCAGCGGCGGACGTGGCCCCACATGTTCTTGTCGACGAGCCCGGCGTAGACGACGGTGCCCAGCAGCGCGCCGACGTACAGCAGCGCGGCGCGGATCACCAGCTCCAGCCAGAGCACACCGGCGGCGAGTACGGAGACCAGCGAGACGACGATCAGCATGATCGGGCCGCCGCCGATGTCGGTGCCCTTCGTCAGCGCCCCGGAGAACGCCCCGAAGAACGTGTCGGTCTTCGCGCCCGTGCCCTTCGCGATGATCTCGGTGACGCCGTCGGTCGCCGAGACCACGGTGTAGAGGATCAGCGGGGTGAACGCGGAGGCGAGCACGGTCAGCCAGAGGAACCCGATGGCCTCGCTGATCGCCTCCGTGAGCCGTACGCCGCGCACGGCGCGCTTGGCGACGGCGAGGAGCCACAGGACGAGGGTGAGGACGGTCGAGGCGGCGAAGACGACGGCGTACTGCCGCAGGAACGCGGAGTTGGTGAAGTCGACCTGCGAGGTCGCCTTCACGGCGTCGGCCAGCTTGTCGACGATCCAGGCGGCGGCCTTGGCACAGCCCTTGGCCAGGGAGGTGAGGGGGTCGAGGGGGTTGTTGTCGGAGAG
>NZ_VKJP01000410.1 GCF_007280575.1 Streptomyces benahoarensis | reverse complement strand
GCGCCGGCTCGTGCGGGTGGGCGGGAGGCGGCTTCGTACAGGGGAAATGCCAGCCGGGCGGCATCGGGAACCCGGCCGGCACGTCGCTGGGCGGCCACGTCCCGGCGTAGGCGCAGGTGTCACCGGAGGATGCGTACGCCCCGTCGGTGGTGGCGTGCGCGGTGGCGTGGCCGGATGTGGCGTGGGCGGAGTGATGGTCGGTGGTGTATCCCCTGTGGTGGCCTGAGCCGTGTGTCGTGCGGTGTACGACGCTGTGCCCGGTGGGGTGCGTTGTGCTGTGTCCGGTGCCGTGCGTCTCGGCGGCTGCGGCCGACGAGGCCAGGGCCGGTATCGAGGCGAATCCGGTCAGCACGAGGAGAGCGGCGGCGGCGAGGCCGGTCACCAGCGGGGGTAATCCGTGGAGTTGGCACACGGTCAGAGTCTGCGCAGCGCGATGCCGGTCCAGCAGTGGTGATCCACGGGGTTCCCTCGAATGGTGGGAAAAGCGGATAGTGCGTGCGCCTGGTCGCTGGATGTGCGTAGGAGCGGCCCCGGCGCGCGTCACACCCGACGCCGGCACCGTCACCCGCCACCAGCTGGACGTTGAGGGAAAGAGTTCGCCGTTTGAGGCAGAATTCCCGGTCGTTACGAAACAGGAGTCGGCGACAAGTGGCGGCGGCGCGTTCGCCGACGTGGCGGGTGATGCGGTGGGCAGAGTGAACGGGTCAGGCGAGCGGGGAGCCGGTGCGGAGAGCGGCGCGGGTGGCGCCTGCGTGTGCGGGTGGTGTCCGCCCGGCGCCCGCGAAGGGCATCGGTAGCCGGTCGCCGCGTTCGTCACGCTGCGAGGATTTCGCCGCAGGGCGCGGTGACCCGGCAGGGCTGGCCCACTCCGTCGGCGCGGCCCGCCAATGGGTGTCCGACGAACTCGCGCTGTTGGTGAAGGCGTTGGTGGAACGTGGTTCCGCCGAGGGGGTTGCCTGGCTGGGGTCCGTGCGGTCCCGGCGGCCCCCAGCCCGATGCCGCTGCGGCTGAGGCGGGCCGGGCCATCGCCGATCCAGTCCGGCGGCCTGCCGCTGGTGGACTCGGTGTGGCTCGCCCGACAGCGCGGGCCCTTCGCCTGCGGCTGCGGCCAGGAACTGCTCGAACCGCGCGGCTGCGGAACGCTCTGATGGTGTGCGGCCGCGGCGCGCACCACGGAGCAGCCCATGACCAAGGTCTCGGCCTGGGCCCACAGGAAGAGCCCGCCGGTGGCTCAGCCGGGCGGACTCGCTGCTCCCCCCCGTGCCTGCTGTGGCTGGAGCAGGCGCCAGTTGACCGCGGTCGAAGTATTATCCGAGGCCAGGTGCAGCGAGACACCGGCCTGGCAGTTGGTGACCTTGCCCGCAGTGCCGGTGTACTGCCTGCTCACACACGCGGATGCGCCCCCGTCCTTGAGGAAGCCGGTGTCGTCCACGATCAGTGCCGTCGGCCTGATGACCGGCTGGATGCGCCACGCGAGACGGGCCCGCACATGCACCGGGTTCCACGGGCTGGAGGTGACGAAGTGAGCAAGTGCCTGACGGTTGCCGTCCTCGCCCAGCCGCGCGGCCATCGGCTCCACCGACTTGCGCCCGCCGTCAAGTAGCAGCTCCCGCAGATAGACCGCACCCCACCGGCGCTGATCAGCCCGCGCGAACGGCTCGAACACCTCCGCCGCGAAATCCTCCAGATCACACCGGACCGCAGCCAACTCCCCATCCAACACACCCGATCAACGACACAACCGATCAGCCGGACACGCCACCATCGAGCGAACATGACCAAGTTCTACTAGTGTCCTGCGCCCAAGATTCGTCGTTAGTTCATGCATGAGTGCTTCTTCGGGTGTGCCAGCACCGCGTCGTGGTCCGAAGCTGGAACCGTTGTTGTTGTCCGTTGATGAGCGTGCGGTGTTGGAGCGTTGGGCCCGGCGGGCGACGTCTGCGCAGGCGGTGGCGTTACGGGCGCGGATCGTGCTGGCGTGTGCAGGCCCTGACGTTCCGCCGATTGTTGTGGTGGCGCGGGATCTTCGCGTAGCGGCGGATACGGTCCGCAAGTGGCGTCGGCGGTTCCTGGCCGGCCGGCTGGACGGGTTGGTGGACGAGCCCCGGCCGGGCCGGCCGCCCACCATCAGCGTCGATCGGGTGGAGGCGGTCGTGGTCAGCACGTTGGAGGAGATGCCGAAGAACGCCACCCACTGGTCGCGCAAGTCGATGGCCGACCGCAGTGGGCTGTCGAAGTCGACCGTGGGCCGGATCTGGCGGAAGTTCCATCTCAAGCCTCATCTGGCGGACACGTTCAAACTGTCGACGGACCCGTTGTTCGTGGAGAAGGTCTACGACGTGGTCGGGCTGTACTTCAATCCGCCCGAAGGGGCGGTAGTGCTGTCGGTGGACGAGAAGTCGCAGATCCAGGCGCTGGACCGGTCCCAGCCGGTGCTGCCGATGATGCCGGGCACGCCCGAGCGTCGCACCCATGACTACATCCGCAATGGCCTGACCACCCTCTTCGCGGCCTTCGACGTCGCGACCGGCGAAGTCATCACCTCGCTGCACCGTCGACACCGGGCAGCGGAGTTCAAGAAGTTCCTCATCAAGATCGAGAAGGAGGTTCCTGGGCACCTCCAGATCCATCTGATCTGCGACAACTATGGCACCCACAAGACACCGGCCATCAAGGCATGGCTGGCCAAACACCCCCGATTCCACCTGCACTTCACCCCCACCGGTTCGTCCTGGATCAACCAGGTGGAGAGGTGGTTCGGCTTCCTCGCCGACCAGAAGATCCGCCGCGGCTCCCACAAAAGCGTGCGTTCCCTGGAAGCCGACATCCGAGCCTGGGTCAAGGAGTGGAACGAAAACCCAACACCGTTCATCTGGACCAAGACAGCCGACGAGATCCTCGACTCCCTCGCCCGTTTCTGCCAACGGATCTCCGGCGCAGGACACTAGGACTTGTCCGGCCGATCATGTGACGTGCCCACCGGCTGATCGTTCCGTTCGCCATGGAGCCCGGCGATCTCACGGACACGGACACGGACGTGGGCCTGGCTGGGCTCGTGCGCGCCTTGCTGGATCGGCACGAGTCCTGGTTGGCAGTGGCGGGTTGTAGCCTCGGCCCATGGCAATCACTGACGAGGTGATCACACGACTGCGGTCTGGTGCGGTGGCGGGCGATGCCCATGCCGCACTGCAGTTGGGACGATTGTTGTGTCTGACGGCATCGGATCCGCAGGAGCCCGGCGACGGTGAGCCGACCTGGCCTGAGGAGCACTGGCTGCGCGTCGCTGTGGAGGCGCACCCCAATGACGTCGAGGCCCTGACGATGTTGACCGGGCGTGTGGCCCAGCAGATCTCCTACTGGGAATCCGTGCTGGAAATGAACCCTGACGTCATGGCGGAGTACGGGGAGGACGTGGGCACCATTAGACAGCGGCAGATCGAGGCGGAGGATCTGTACGCCCGGATGCATGCGGCCGGTCCCCTTGACCACGCCGAGGCCGGACTGGACGAACTGGCCATGCTGCTTGGTGTGAGGAGCACGAAGGGCAAGCCGGCCACGGAGGGTGCGTACAGCTTCTATGTGTGGGAGGACGAGGGATGGAGCGGGTCCGTCCGGCACAGCGCGACCATCGTCGCGTCCGACGCCGACGAGATCCGCTGGGCATGCGATGAGTGGCTCGCTCTTTCCGAGGGCGGGGTGGGTGGCGACCCCACCTTGACCACGTATGTGGACGGCGTCGAACTGAGCTCGATCGACCTCGGTCAGTACCTCATCGAGGGGACCATGCCATGGGACGTCGTCCCGGTGCCGGAGCTGACCGGATCCCGGCTGCCCGCAGGGCTGCCCGTCCCGGGCTGCGGGCTGTACTACGGCTTCTCCTGCGGAGCTGACTAGGTCTTGCCCTGGCGGTCACGTGCGGAGCCGGATGACCAGGGATGCGGCGGCGGCCGTGCCGAGGAAGACGTAGCCGCGTTTGTCATATCTGGTGGCCACGGCTCGGTACTGCTTGAGCCGGTTGACTGCTCGTTCGATGGTGTTGCGTTTCTTGTATCGCTCTTCGTCGAAGGCGGGTGGTCGTCCGCCGCGTGAGCCTTTGCGCAGGCGGGCGGCTTGGCTGTCGGTCTTTTCCGGGATGGTGTGTCGGATGCCGCGTCGTCTCAGGTATTCGCGGCAGGGCCCGTTGCTGTATGCCCTGTCGGCCGCGAGACTGTCGGGTTTCTTTCGGGGCCGGCCCGGCCCACGCTTCGGAACGCGGATCTTCTCCAGCACGAGCTTGAACTGTGTGCAGTCCGCCCGCGGCCCTGGCGTGACGATCAGAGAGAGTGGGCGGCAGCGGCCGTCCGCGCTCAGGTGGATCTTGCTGATGAACCCGCCCCGCGAGCGGCCCAGGCCTTCACCTCCCGCACCACCGCCACCAGACGGGCGTGCAGGCTCTGCCACGCGGATTCGTGCTGGTGTTCTGGCAGTTCGGCCCCTTTTGACCCCGGGGCCGGTGGCGGATCGGTGAGGGCGCCAGCCGCGTGCTGATGGGCGCGGACGATGGTGGAGTCCACCGAGATGTCCCAGTCGACCTCACCTACGGCGTCCGCCGCGGCCTGGACCTGCTGGAGTAGACGCTCCCAGGTGCCGTCGGCCGACCACGGCCGGTGTGAAGTAGGCCGTCGGCGAGGTGCTCGTGGTTCGAGTCCTTTTCCGACGGCCCCTTCCCGAACGGTGCGGGCTAAGGGTTGTCCCGTAACTGCTGGTCACAGGTGAGATGATCTTGGTGTGGCTGGTGTGATCACGGCGTCGGAGCCGTCCTGGATAGCCCCGTTCACCGGGTTGAGCCCGCGCGCCTTCGGGAAGCT
>NZ_VKJP01000040.1 GCF_007280575.1 Streptomyces benahoarensis | reverse complement strand
ATGAGCGTCTCGTGGGCTCGGAGATGTGTATAAGAGATAGACCTCCACCCGGACGAGCTGCGCCGCGGCCTCGGCACCCGGCTCCTCGCAGCGGCCCTCGCCCACCGTTCGGACGGCCTCACCCTGCACGTCTTCGAGGCCAACACCGGCGCCCGCGCCTTCTACGCCCGCCACGGCTTCACCACCGTCGCCAGCGGCTCCGACAACATGGAGGGCCTGCCCGAGCTGACCCTCCACCGGGGACCGGCCCCGGCCCCGTAGGGGCGAGGCCCCGCATCCCCTAGGAGCCATGGCCGGTTTGCGCAGGTAGCGGTGTCCGGTTCCCCCTAGGGGATGTCACAGCTCGGCAGCAAACGCCCCCCGCCGTCCCCGGGCCGCAACGGGGCCGGTGCGGAGCAGGTACGTTCGAGGACGTGGCTGGATTCAGGATGGGTAGCGGACAAGATCCCCGCGCCGCGCAGGACAGGCAGCAGCAGGGGCAGCAGGCGCCGTACGGGCAGGGCCCCTACGGGCAGCAGCCCCCGCCCCCGCACGGCCAGTGGCAGCAGCCGCAGCCCGGGCAGTACGGAGGCGGGCCGGGCGCCACGCAGCCGGACCGCCCCGGCGAGCCGGAGTACTTCGGCGACGGCGGCTACCAGCAGGGGCACGCCCCCTACTCCACCGCCGACGCCCCCGGCCACACCCAGCAGTTCAGCCTCGGCGACGCCCCGGACGCGTACGGGCAGCAGCCCTACGGTGACGACGGGCAGTACGACGACGGCGTCTACCGGGCCGGGCAGAACACCGCGCCGTCCGGTCCCCGGCTGCACTGGAAGCAGCTGCTGCCCGGGATCGTGCTGCGGCCGGTGCCGACGTTCTGGCAGATGCGCGACCACCAGGTCTGGGCGCCCGCGCTGATCGTCTCGTTCCTCTACGGGCTGCTCGCCGTCTTCGGCTTCGACAAGGCGCGCGAGGACGTCCTCAACGCCACGCTGTCGCAGAGCATCCCGTGGGTGCTGATCACCGCCGTGATGTTCATCGTCGGCGGGCTGATCCTCGGCGCGGTCACCCACACCCTCGCCCGCCAGCTCGGCGGCGACGGCGCCTGGGCGCCCACCATCGGCCTGTCGATGCTGATCACGGCCCTCACGGACGCGCCCCGGCTGTTGTTCGCGATGTTCCTCGGCGGCGACAGCCCGCTCGTGACGGTCCTGGGCTGGCTGACCTGGCTGGCCTCCGGTTTCCTGCTGACGCAGATGGTCAGCAAGTCGCACGACCTGCCGTGGCCCAAGGCACTGGGCGCCTCCGCGATCCAGCTGGTCGCCCTGCTCGCCCTGGTCAAGCTCGGCACGCTCTGACCGTACGTACGGCGGGCCCGTGCATGCCGGTGCCGTTCATTCCAAAATTTTGGAATGCCGCACGCGCTGACCGTATGGCGGCCCCGTGCCCGTTTCACGTGAAACAGGCGCCGGGGCCCCGCCCCGCAAACGGACCGAAGGGCCCCGCCCCGGATTTCTCCCGGAGGCGGGGCCCTTCGCCGTACGGGCCCATCGCTCAGCCGCGGGTGAACCGCTGCGCCGCCGACCCGTCGCAGGTCTCCAGCCGCAGCGGGTCCTTGGCCGCCCGCAGCGTCAGACAGAGCGACGCGGCGGACGCCGGGCGGTAGGTGCCGCCGTCGCCCTCGGTGAAGCACTGGTTCTCCGCCCCGGAGCAGTTCCGCACCACGAGCGCGGTGCCCGGCTCGTAGCGGCCGCCGGGCACGTCCAGGCAGCGGTCATGGGTCAGTTCGGTGTGCAGCGAGCGCTGCCCGAAGTCGTACCACCAGCCCTGGTTGCGCTGCCCGAGGCAGTCCCAGCCGCCGACCGCGGTGCCGTTGGCGGAGGCGCCGCCGGTGACGTCCGCGCAGGTGCCGGTGGCCGCGTTGCGCAGCGGCCGGAACGCGTCGTCCCAGGCGCCCGGGTAGAGCTGCGGCTTCCCGGTGCTCGCCGGATCGGCGCAGGACGCCTCGCGCAGCCCGCTGTCGTAGAACTGCGTCAGGCAGGCGGCGAAGGCGGCGTGGCCCTTCGCGTTCGGGTGGAAGGACTGCCGCACCGAGTTGGCGTCCGGCGGGAACGGGTTCGACACGTCCACGTACAGGCCGCGCGCCCAGGCGTCCTCCATGCAGACCTCGTGGCCGTGGAAGAGCCGCGAGGTGTCGAGGTACGCCGCGCCCGCGCCGTTCGCCGCCTTCCGCACCCCGCGCTCGAACGCCGGGACCGCGGTGTTCCGCCCCCACGCGGAGTCGGAGATGTAGCCGGTGCAGCCGCCCGGGATCTTGCCGGGGAAGTCCGGGTTGTCGGTGACGTCCGGCCCGATCGGGCTCGGGTACGACATGAGCACGAGACGGTAGTCGCCGTCGCCGTACCCGGCGCCGCGCATCACGGTCCGCAGGTCCCCGACGGTCCGCTCGACCTTCGGCACCAGCCCGTCGACCCGCGCCTGCCAGCCCGGCTGGTACTTCGGCTCACAGGTCCCCTGGAGCGTGAACCACCGCGTCACGCAGTCCGTCATCACCGGCCCGAACTGCAGATCGTCGTTGGCGCCGACCATCATCACGATCATCTTGACCCGGGTGTTCCGCGCCGCGGCGGCCAGACTGTCGCTCTGCACCTCCTCGTCCGCGTACTGCTTGTCCCCGCCGATCACGATGTTCTGGCTGTACGCACCCGAGCAGGCCACGTTGTACGTCACATCCGCCGGGACGCCGGTGCGGTGGACGCCGAATCGGGCGAGCGGTGGCACCAGTTGTCGGGCCCGTTGGTGCCCGGTTCGTACGTGCCGACGCCCTCGCCGGATATCTCGCTGTCGCCCAGCGAGATCAGCGACGTCTTCCGCTCGGCGAGCGGCCGCACCGCCAGGTCGCCGTAGAGCCGGGTGGCCTCCCGGGCGCGGGCCGCCTCCACCCGGGGCGCCAGGGGCGCGGTGGCCGCGGCCGTGGCCTTGGGGTGCGCCGCCGGGGACGCCTCCGGGGGTGCCGCGACCGCCGCGTCCGTCCCGCCGGTGCCCAACGCCACGGTCAGCGCCGCGACGGCGGCCACCGGCCACCGCCTCCTGCGCCGCCCCGGCCCCGCCCGCCTCAGCGAGAGCGTGCACCGCGGTTGTCGGCCTCACTCCTCCTCTTCGTCCTCAGGCTCCTCGTCCTCTTCCGGCTCGTCCTCGTCTTCACCTTCGTGGTTGTCTTTTTCGGCGTGCAGCTCTTCGTCCTCTTCGCCTTCCTCTTCGCCTTCCTCTTCGCCACCGGATTCGTCCTCGTCGTCTTCGAGGCCCTCTTCGTGGCTGCGGACGACTTCTCCGTCACGGATCTCGCCGCGCCAGCCTTCGACTTCGTCGTCATCGGTAAGGGTGACGTATCGCTGGAAGTGCTTGAGATCCAGGCGCAGTCGACGCCCCTGTGCACGCCAGATGTTGCCGGTTTTCTCGAAGAATCCGGAAGGGGTGTACTCGACGACAGCAACGATGCGCGTCAGGCTCGGCGCCAGTTCGTGGAAGCTGACGGCACCGTGGGTCGTCCCTTTGGCCCCCTCGGACGTCCACACGATGCGGTCATCGGGCACTTGCTCCAGAACGGTTGCTTTCCAACTACGGTTGGAGAAGGCGATTTTGAGCTTCCAGTCGCTCTCGATCTCATCCGACTGGGAGACGCTGGTGACGCCCTTGGTGAAGGAGCTGAACTCCTCGATCTCGGTCCACCGGTCATACACCGTGCGCAAGGGCATGCCGATGTCGACGACCTCGACGATATTGGTCACCTTGGCGCTTCCGGATTTCCCGCTGCCGCCCCCGAAGGCACTCTTGACCGAATCCACGACCTTGTCCTTCATCGCGCCGGCCTTCTCGCCCACGAATGCCTTGACTGGATTCTCGCCGCCGAGTACCCGCTTTCCGACGTCGAGGAGACCGCCCCCGCCGTCTCCAGCTGTGTCTCCAAGTCCCTGCGCGAGGTCGGTGAGCTTTCCGGTGGCCGACTCCACCAGCCGCTGTCCCTGGGCCCCGAGATAGGCGGACAGCTGCTCCTTTACCTGGTCCAGGCCGGACGGGCTCTTGTCCGTGGGATTGGGCTCCTGCTTGGCCATGCGAGCTACCTCCTACGGCTGTTGCGGTTCGAAGACTTCTTCGCGGCAGCCTTCTTCGGGGGCGGCTTCTTGGCCGTTGCCTTCTTGGCGGGCTTCTTTGTCGCCGGTTCCTTCGTCGCGGGAGCCTTCTTCGCCGCTCCGGCCGGTCGCTTCTTCGGCCGACGACGAGGAGGTTCCTCCTCTTCCTCCTCTTCCTCCTCTTCCTCTTCTTCCGGCTCTTCCTCTTCTTCCGGCTCTTCCTCTTCTTCCGGCTCTTCCTCTGCGTCGGGCTCTTCTTCGCCCTCCTCTTCGACATCTTCCGCTTCGTCAATTTCCTCGTCTTCGTCATTTTCGTCCGGAGGTTCCAGCAGTGCGTTGGTGCGCTGCTGGAGTGCCTCGGCGACGGCTTCGAGGCGACGGTTCGCGGTAGCCGACAGAGCTGTGCGTCCGGCCTCCAGCATCTCGCCCCGCGCTTGCTCTATGAGTGGTGCTATCTGCGGGTTCTCTGCCAGCTTGCGGGCGCCCAGGCTCACGAGTTCCCGTGGGTTCAGCGGCAGTTGCTGGCCCGCCACCAGGGATGCGAGGCCGATGGCCAGCTTCCCCTTCTTGGTCCGGCCAAGGATATAGCCGGCCGCTACAGCGGCGGCGAGAGAGACCTTCGTACTGTTTTCCATGAGTGCCTCTCAGGGGTGGAGAGAAGCGGTCCAAGCACACCCCGGTGAAGCGGGCGCGTGCCTCCTTCACCGCTTGAGCCTCGGCACACCTCCCGTTCGGGAGGGCGCGGAGCGAGGCCGCGATGCCCCCACTACCCCACTGTCCCCCGAATGCCGCCCCTGCGCATCCTTGCCCGCCCACCCCGTTCCGGACCTCCTCCAGGTGGCAAGAAATATCTGAAATGCAAGCGATTTCAAGCTACTTGGCATTCCGCCAACGAGGCCATGTCCGCATCCTCGCGGAAACAAGGCGTGTTCTCGTCGCCGCACGTGAGCGGGAAGGGCTTGGGTGGTAGCGATTCCGGAGTTATCTACCTGACCCGGTCGCTCCGGCCGCCGGTTTCCTCGTCATTGCTGTCGTCGCCCGATCCGGGCAGGTGGACATCGAGCACCCTGATGTTGATCTCGACGACTTCCAGGCCCGTCATCGTCTCCACCGCGTCCGTCACACGGTTGCGTATCTCTTTCGCTGTATCCGCGATGGGCTCGCCGTACTCCACGATGACTTCCAGATCGATCGCGGCCTGAGTTTCACCGACTTCGACCTTGATCCCCCTACTGGGTGCGGGCGACTTCGACACCCTGTCCCGGACGGATCCCAAGGCCCGGGAGCCACTGCCGCCCACTGCGTACATTCCATCGGTCTCACGTACCGCGATGCCCGCGATGGTTGCGACGACCGTGTCGGCGATGGTGGTCGTGCCGCGCGTCCCGCCGCCACCGCGGCTCGTGCCCGGACCGCCGCTGTCGGCGTTGTCGTTGCTGGCCATTGGAGTTCCCTCCGTCGTGGAGAAGAGTGTGTCTGCGGGGGGCGCCGGGACGCTTCAACGAGCGCTGAACTGCATCGCGGCGTGCGCCTCTCCATCCAATGTCCTCCGGCCTTCGGCAAGCCGCCATTCGCGTGGTTTCCGAGAACCACCCGCGGTGACTGTCACCAATCATTCGGTCCATCACCGCATGCGTGGCAGCCGGACAGTCAACAGACTTACGGACATGTCAGAGCAGCGCGCCCGGCCGGCCCGGACCTCTCGATCCACCCGCTCCTCGGCGGGCGGACAGCACGTAAAGGGAGCGGAGGAAGCAGCCGAACGCGCATGCCAGAGCCTGAACAAGCTGATCATTCACAGGACTGAAGGCGTTTGCGCTGTCATACGGAACGACGACGGCTGGCACGTCGACGTGGAAGTGCTGGAACTCGCTCGCATTCCTGACACCACCAGCCTGCTGGCCATCTACGAAGTGGACCTCGACGAGGGCGGCTCACTGCTGCAATACCGCAGGGTCCGTCGCTACCGGCGCGGCCAGGCTGACACATGAGCGCCCGACACCAGAGTAAATCCGGAGAGACGGTCACCCCTTGAGTGCATACAGTGAGGAGGTTGTCCGCGTTCCGCGCGCCGGCAGCCTCTACGACGTCCTGGAACTCATCCTCGACCGCGGCATGGTCATCGACATCTTTGTGCGAATATCGCTGGTCGGCATCGAAATCCTCAAGATCGATGCACGCATCGTCGTCGCCAGTGTCGACACCTACTTGCGGTTTGCCGAAGCCTGCAATCGGCTCGATCTGGAATACGACTCAAGCAGTAGAACGGTGCCCGAGCTCTTCGGCGGCGGCGTGGCCAAGAGCGTGGGGAAAGCCGGGGCGAAGAAAGCAGTACATTCCGTGGGCGACACGGTCAAGAAAGCCGTCGGCATGGGCGACGGCGACGACGAAACGCAGGAAGAAGAACAGCCGGAAGAACGGCCGCGTAAGGCCAAGCCACGTTCGCGAAGCACCGAAAGCGGCCGCACTCGCAGCCACAAAGAGGAGCGCTGACCGATGGCTGCATCGGGCATCTATGTGTACGGCATTGTGAGCAGTTCCCACCCGCTTCCCCCGGCGGCCAGGGGTGTCGGCGAGCCGCCCGCCGAGATCCGGTTGCTGCCGGCCGGTGAACTGGCGGTCGTGGTGAGCGCGACGCACCCCGGGCTCAGGGCACGGCGCCGCGACCTCATGGCGCACCAGGGGCTGCTCCTGGCGCTGGCGGAATCCGGACCGGTACTGCCCATGCGCTTCGGCGTGGTCGCACCGGACGAAGCTACCGTGCTGCGCGATGTTGCGGCACGCCAGAGCGAGCACACCGGTGTTCTGGAGCGACTCGACGCCCGGGTCGAGATGAACGTGAAGATCATGCCGGTGCAGGACAACCTGGCAGCGCTGATCCGCGAGGATCCGGTGGTCCGCAGGGTCCGCGAGGAAACTCGCCGTAACCCCGGCTACGAAGCCAATGTCCGGCTCGGTGAAGCGGTGGCGGCCGGTCTACGGCGCCGGGCCGCAGTGGTCGCGGCCCGGCTGCCGGCCGAATTCACGGAGGTCGCCGACGAAATGCGCCCGGGGCCAGAAGTAGAAGGCTGTGTGCTGAATGTGTCCTTCCTTGTCCCCCGACGCAACGAAGCGCGCTTCCGTGCCGTCGCGGAGCAATTCGCCGCGGACCACCTGGACCGGCTGGAACTGCGACTGAGCGGGCCTCTGCCCTGCTACAGCTTCGTAGGCCCGGAATCTGCCCCGGCCAAGGTCTGACATGGGTCTGCTCTCCGGCGTGCTGCTCCTTCCGCTGGCTCCGGTGCGCGGCGTGGTCTGGATCGCCGACCGGCTCATCGACGCGGCGGAGGCGGAACTGTACGACCCCGGCGTTGTTCGCGTGCAGCTCGCTGCGCTGAACCTCGCACTGGACAGAGGAGAAATCGACCTGCCGCAGTTCGAACGCGAGGAAGAACGGCTGCTGGACCTACTCGAAAGGAAGCCGCTGAGATCCCTCGGTGACTCATACGGGCCCTCCGGTAACTCCCGTATGAACCGCACCGAAGGGGCCGCGGAGGCGAAGCGGACGGCTGGAGGTACAGCGTGACGGAACTGGACACACGGGGTACGCCGCCCCCCTCCACAACCAACCTGGCCGAAATCCTGGAACGTGTGCTGGACAAAGGAATTGTGATCGCGGGCGACATCAAGATCGACCTGCTGGACATCGAACTGCTGACGATTCGCCTACGGCTGTTCATCTCGTCCGTCGAAACAGCGAAGAAAGCCGGCATCGACTGGTGGGAGACCGACCCCGCCCTTTCGTCGCGCGCCGCGCACAATGCGCTGTCCGAAGAGAATCAGCGGCTGCGCGAGCGGATCGAGGCCCTGGCGGGCGATGACGCCCAGGAAGCCCACAGGGAAAGGGAGCTGCGCCGCCCATGAGTGTGACCCAGCATTGCCCGGTCGGTCCAGCCGGCAACGTCGGCTCCTCGGTCACGTACGTCTTCGCTGTCTGCGGTCCGGGCCGTCCCGGGCCATTCGCCGCCACCTGTGGGCACACCGGGGGCGGGCCGCTGCGCCTCCTGGCCGTCGGGCCGCTGTGGGCCGTGGTCCAGGACGTACCGGCAGTCACCTTCTCCGAGACGGCCCTGCATCGGCGGCTCACCGATGCCGCCGAACTCGAACGCTGCGCACGAGCCCACCACGACGTCGTCACTGCTGCTGCCGCGGGCGGCCCCACGGTGCCGCTCCCGCTGGCCACGCTCTATCTCTCCCACGAGCGGGCCACGGCCGCCCTCGGTGCGAACCTGGAACGCTTTCGAGCAGCATTGGGCCGCGTCGCGGGACGGGTCGAATGGGGGGTCAAGGTCTACGTCGTGGAGTCCGACACGACGGCCCGGCCCGCCCCATCCGCACCGCCCGAAACGCCTCAGCCGGGATCCCAGCGAGTTTCCGGCCGGGCCTACCTCAGCCGTCTGCGCCACCGTCAGCACTCGCGCGAGCTGAACCGGGAGAGCGCACTGGCCGCAGCCGAGCAGGTCGACAGGGCGGTCAGGGAGATGGCCGTCGGCTCGGTCCGGCACCGTCTGCACGGCCCCGAGGCGACCGGCAGGGACCGCACCCAGGTCATGAACGCGGCCTACCTGATCGCAGAGGAGAGGGGCGACGAGTTGGCGACCACGATCCGGCGGCTCCGCGGCTCCCCGGGTTTCGACAACATCGAGATCGAGGTCTCCGGGCCCTGGGCCCCGTACTCGTTCACGGACGGAGGAGAACTTGCAGGGCATCAGTAACCCCGTCCCCTGGCAAGGACCGGAAGCCACGGCACCCATCGGCGTCCCGTTGGTCGACCTGCTCGACCGGGTACTCGGTACGGGCGTCGTCATCAGCGGAGACCTGGTGATTGCCATCGCAGACGTTCCGCTGATCCGCCTCTCCCTGCACGCCCTGCTGGCATCGGTCAGCGAGCGCGTCCCCGCGCCTTGGGCCGACGGAGGGCCCCTGTGAGCGACACCCGCATGGACATCGACCCACACAGCGCAGGCCGTGACCTGGCTTCGCTGGTCCTCACCGTCGTAGAACTACTCAGACAACTGATGGAACGCCAGGCCATCCGCCGGTTCGACAGCGGGGAACTGACAGAGGACCAGGAGGAACGGGTGGGCACCACACTGATGCTCCTCGACGAGCGCATGACGGAACTCTGCGAGCAGCACGGGCTGCACCGCGAGGACCTCAACCTGGACCTCGGCCCGCTGGGCAATTTGTTGTCCCACGAGTCGCGTTGACGGCACGCCGTCCCCGTCGTAGGCATTTCAGCGGCCGCTGAGGCGTTCCCACCCACGTTGAGGTTTGGTGAAGGACGAAGGCAGCCTTCACCATCGTGGCGCCACGGTGGAGCAGGTCGCCGAGGCGACGTCCGCGCTGGGGTTGTACACGGGGAGAACACCCCGGAGGAGCACACGGAGGGGGCTGCCAGACGCGGTGGAGCTGGACGACGACGCGCGGCACACCGCGTGGGAAGAACAGCTCACGGCCACCGGTGCCGGGCTCCTCGATGACCCTCTCGCGCGGGTGGAGTTCATCCGCTGGCAGGTACTGAGGGCCGGCACCCCGCTCCGGCTGATGGCGCAGAACCCGGCGACCGGGCCGATCCCGCCGGCTGCCGTGCACGCGCCGACCGGGCTGCACATGCTGCTCGGTGTGATCGCCGTCGCCCTCGGCGATGTGGACACCCCGGCCGCGCAGGCCGGACAGCATCAGGCGGCCCGCGAGGCGCTCTCGGTTCGGCTCACCATGCAGCCGGGCTTGTTCCGGCCGCTCGCCCACGCCCACCGAGCCCGCGCGGAGGATGCCGTCCAGCTCGATCACCACCGTGCGGGCCTCCGGCTGTGTTGCGGTCTGCTCGCAGGGGCTCAGGGGTGCAGTTGCCGCCCTTGTCCGCAGGGGAGTTGGCGGCAGTTGTGGTCTCGTCGGGGGCGCTGTGCAGCACGCAAAACACCCCCCTAACTGCGTTTTCGCAGGCCAGAGTGGCGTTACTCGCGGTAGCGGTGGGATTTGAACCCACGGTGACGGGTTACCTCACGATAGTTTTACAAAGCGTCGCGCGACGGTGTGATCGGCGTGCCAGACTTACGGCATGGAGGCAACACGGACCACGGGAAGTTGATCCAGTCGTCGGTGCGCTTCCACACGTACTCGCACTTCACCAGCGAGTGCGGCTTCTCGTAGATCACCGCGCTGCGGACCTCCGCGACGGTGTCCTTGCAGAAGTCGTGCACCAGCTTGAGCGTCTTGCCGGTGTCGGCGACGTCGTCGGCGATCAGCACCTTCTTGTCGCTGAAGTCGATGGCGTTCGGCACCGGCGCCAGCATCACCGGCATCTCCAGGGTGGTGCCCACGCCGGTGTAGAACTCCACGTTCACCAGGTGGATGTTCTTGCAGTCCAGTGCGTACGCGAGACCACCGGCGACGAAGACCCCGCCGCGGGCGATCGACAGCACGATGTCGGGCTCGAAGCCGTCGTCGGCGATCGTCTGCGCCAGCTCGCGGATCGCCCCGCCGAACCGCTCGTACGTCAGGTTTTCCCGTACGTCACTCACGAATCTCTCTCAGACCTTCTCTGTCTTACGCCCTGTGCGCGCCACGCCCCGGGGCGCAAGCCCCGCCTTCCGCACGCCGTACCCCACCCCCGCCGGCGCACGCTCGCTCCGGCGGGCGTGCCTTCACACCTGAGTACGGTGGAAATTCTTGAAGGACCGCGACGGGGTCGGCCCCCGCTGGCCCTGGTACCGGGAGCCGTACCGCTCCGACCCGTAGGGGTGCTCGGCCGCCGACGTCAGGCGGAACATGCACAGCTGCCCGATCTTCATCCCCGGCCACAGCTTGATCGGCAGCGTCGCCACATTGCTGAGCTCCAGGGTCACGTGCCCGCTGAACCCCGGGTCGATGAACCCGGCCGTCGAGTGCGTCAGCAGCCCCAGCCGTCCCAGCGAGCTCTTGCCTTCGAGCCGGGAGGCCACATCGGCCGGCAGCGTGATGACCTCGTACGTCGAGGCCAGCACGAACTCGCCGGGGTGCAGGATGAACGCCTCATCCCCTTCCGGCACGACCTCACGCGTCAGGTCGGCCTGCTCCATGGCGGGGTCGATGTGCGGGTAGCGGTGATTCTCGAACACCCGGAAGTAGCGGTCGAGACGGACGTCAATGCTGGACGGCTGCACCATCGACTCGTCGTAGGGGTCGATGCGCACCCGGCCGGCGTCGATCTCGGCCCGGATGTCCTTGTCTGAGAGAAGCACGGGGACGAGGATACGCGCCCACCCGTGCGGACCCCACCTGCGACGGGGTGGGGGTGACCTGCGCAACTTCGGGGGCGGTGCGCTGCGGTCGGCTGCGCTCTGTGGTCACGGTCCGGCGAGGGCCGGGCCCGGTGCGGCCCCGGAACGATGACGGCCCGGCCCCACCGGGACCGGGCCGTCACCCGTCACTCCTGCTTCCGTCGGTTCCGGCCCGCCCCGGCACCTGCCGGGGCGGGCCGCCGGGCTATCGCTTCGCGTACTCCACCGGTACCGCGCTGCGCAGCCGCGCACAGCGCGGGCACCGCAGCAGCCGTCCGGGACCGAGCCGGTCGGTGGTCTGCATCGGGAACGAAGCGGTGCTGAACACGTGCCCCTCGGCACAACGGACGACGGTGCGCTCCATCAAGTCCTCTCCCAACTGCGTGGACAACGAAAGCCACATTAGGGGATCAACTGGGCGCCTTCTCCAGCGGCACTCCGCCACCCGAAAGCCCCCACCGAGGACCACACACCCACCCCGCGCACCGACCGGGGAACCACCCCACCGTACGCCCCAACTCCCGCACCCCACAGCCGCTTCGCACCACCGGGGCCGCCGCCCGACATCAACCGACCGAGAGCGCCACACGCGCCGGTCATGCCATGGGGTACAGTGTCCGCAGTTATCTCGCCGCACATTCCGGCGATTTCGCGGGTGTAGTTTAATGGTAGAACATGAGCTTCCCAAGCTCAGAGCGCGGGTTCGATTCCCGTCACCCGCTCCATAGTTGAGGCCCAGGTCAGCGACCTGGGCCTTGTTTGTTGTCTAGACCACGTCAGGCGTCGCGCACCAGATCCGCACCAGAAGGCTTCTGAGCGGGCTTGCTGCGGGCGGCCCGCACGAGGCGCAACGCGGCCTGCCCCTCCGGCCGTATGGGACCGTACGCAGCCAGGAAGACCATCAGGCGCCAGCGAGGCCCCGCTACCGGGGGAGTTGGGCATGGATGGTTTTGCCGGTTCCGGGGGCGGAGGTGAGGGTCAGGTGGCTGGTGAGGTGGCGGACCATGTGCCAGCCGAAGCCACCGCCGCCGCCGTTGAGATCAGGCGTGCGTTCGCGGGGGGCCGCTGAGCTGAGGTCGCTGACCGCGGCGGTCAGCGTGTCCGGGCCGGCAAAGAGTTGGAGGGTGTACCGGCCACCGCCGTGGCGCAGTGCGTTGGTGGCGAGTTCGGAGACCACCAGGAGGAAGGTGTCCGTGCGCTCGGGGTCCGGTGCTGGAGTGAGGGTGTCCGTGAATGCGCGGGTCGCCTCGCGGGCCCGGTGGATGCTGTCCAGGCTTTCGCCCCGCACCACGGTCGGTACGGGATGAGGGGCGCTGGTGATCTTCATACCGTTCATGCGCGTACACCCCACCTATGATCTGTTACACCTTTTTGCCGTGGCAGGCAGTGTGCCCGCCCCGTCAGTTCCCACACCCCGGACAACGCGCTTCCTGGTGCAGTTTCCATCAGGCGCGGACGACAGAAGCTCGGCCCTCACCTTCACAGAAAATCTGTCATGGCAGCGGTAGACATGCGGCCCCTCGGGGGCTAGGGTTTTCGTCGTAGCCAAGAGATCGAAAGGCGCGGCAGAGTCGAACTGCCGCGCGTGCAGTGCCAGAAGAGGCACGGCAGTGGAGTCGCGGGGCCGAAAGGTATGCACGTGGGCCCCGCGACTGACTGCCGGGCCGGGCGGCCCCCGGGGCCGCGGGCAGAACCGCAGGATCCGCAGTAGCAAGCAGGTCGGCAAGAGGAAGAGAAGGAGGCAGACACCATCAGGATCGCCCGGGCGAGGAAGTGAGTCCGCTCGGGTACCGCAGGCCCCGGATTGGAAGGTGGTCCCCGGTCACACATCCGCGATCCCCGCACTTCCCGCCCTCTCCCGGGCGACGGTGCGGAAACAGAAAGCCGGCACCGCAGTAAGCCGGCAGATGGTGTTACATCCCTCGGGGCCCTGGTGCGTGTTCGGCACCAGGGCCCCTCGACGCATTCCCAGATCAGAGGTGCACATGACCGCAGAAATCTCTCACGACCGTCTCAACGACGAGGACTACCCCGCCTACACCATGGGGCGAGCCGCCGAAATGCTCGGCACCACCCCCGCCTTCCTGCGGGCCCTCGGTGAGGCCCAGCTGATCACGCCTTTGCGTTCCGAGGGCGGCCACCGCCGCTACTCCCGCTACCAGCTGCGTATCGCGGCACGCGCCCGCGAACTCGTCGACCAGGGAACCCCCGTCGACGCCGCCTGTAGCATCGTCATCCTCCAAGACCAGCTCGAGGAAGCTCAGCGCATCAACGAAGAACTGCGCACTTCACCCTCCGGGCCCCGCCTCAAGGCCGACGTCTGAAACTCCGCTTCCGCGCCCGCGCACGGCCGCCGCGCCCCGAGGACGTTCAGTCGGCGTCGGACACGCCGGCGTCACAGCCCGTCCCACAGCAGCCACGCAGACGAGCTCCGTCGATATCGTCGCCGGAGCTCTTCGCCATCAGCCTGACGGCAACAGGGCTGAGCTCCGCGGTCGAGGTGTCCCCTCTTCTCGCGGCAGCGTCCGAGGCTCCGCGCCTCTGATTCACCGGGAGCCGGGCGGGCCATCGGGACGTGGGACGGACGAGGCCCACGCGCCAGGACACTGCTGTGGTCAGCAGACGGCGAGGGAGATGGCGATGTAGTGCGCGGCGAAGCCCGCCACGGTCAGGGCGTGGAAGACCTCGTGGAAGCCGAACCAGCGAGGTGAGGGATCGGGGCGCTGGAGGGCGTAGACCACCGCGCCCACGCTGTAGAGGAGACCGCCGGTCACGATCAGGGTGAGTACGGCCGCTCCGCCGGTGTGCAGGAAGTCAGGCAGGTAGCGCACCGGTGCCCAGCCCAGGGCCAGGTAGCAGGGGGTGTACAGCCAACGGGGAGCTGCGACCCACAGGACGCGGAAGGCGATGCCGACCAGCGCCCCCGTCCACACGATCCAGAGCAGGACGGGCCGCTGGTCCGTAGGGAGGAGGAGCACGGCCAGGGGGGTGCAGGTGCCGGCGATGATGAGGAAAATATTGGCGTGGTCGAGACGACGCAGAACGGCCTCGCCGAGCGGCCCCCAGGTGCCGCGGTGGTAGATGGCGCTCGTCCCGAACAGCAGCAACGCGGTGAGGGAGTACACGGTGCAGGCCAGGGCGGCCTGCGGGGTCCGGGCCAGGCGGATGAGGACGACGCCTGCGATCAGCGCGGCGGGGACCGTTCCGGCGTGGAGCCAGCCCCGAAGCTTCGGCTTGATCGGCTCCACCAGGCCGGCCGCCCGCTCCACCAGAGCGGCAGCCGGGTGAGCGCCCTCCCCGGCACTGTCACGGTGCTCTTCGCGGGGTTGGCCGGCTGGAGCACGTTCTCCCCTCACCGGGGCAAGGGGCACACTTCCGGATTCGGCGGCGTCGCGGGACACAGCTTCCGTCCTCCTTCGGACTGTTGGGCCTCGCTGACAACCAGGTAGCCACGGCAGGAGTCACCCCGCAACAGCGTGTGGGGAGGTCAGCCTCGGACCGCCGGGCCTGCATTGCCACAGCGGTCCGGTCAGGCCCGGGCCGGGTGCCCCAGCAAGGCCGACGCCGCCTCCAGTGGTGTGAGACCGGTCGGTGGCACGAGCGCGGCAGCCGGGCGGCACACGAAGCCGAGGCGGCTCAGGGCTCGGGTCACTTCACCGGCGGAGAAGTCACGGCGGTCTTGCCGGGTGATGATCTCCCCGACCTGTTTGACGGGGTAATGGCGGCGGCCGATGAGCACGGACTCACCCGTGACGGGTTCGGGTTTGATGCCCTTCATCGCATCCTGCACCTCGGTCTTGAGCAGGTTGAAGGGGAAGCGGGCGATGACGACGCGCATAGTGCCTCTACAAGGTCGAAGAGAAGCCGGAAACGGATCACCGGCCCGGGCGGAGAGGGATCAACGGGTGAGGACGACGACGCCCAGGGCGTGCCCGTCCAGGGTGGTGGGCGCTCATCTGGGAACGGGGCGGCGAAAGCCTCCGTGACGAGGGTGATCCGACGAGCTGGGCGTGATCGTCCGGGACCGGCCTAGGCGGCCCGGGCCGAGGAGGTCTGACCCGCCGTCGGTGTCGCGGTTCGGGATGATCCGGCGGCACGGCGGGCCTGGGCGGGGCGGCTGCGGCGGCCGCGCGTGGAGGAGCCGCTGCGCTTGGCGCGTTCGACGACTGGTGCGGCGATGGTGACCGGGATGCCGGAGGGTGCCTGGGCGCCGGTGATACGGCTCAGTTCGGCCTCGCCGGAACGGACCTGGGTGGACTGCGGGGTGATGCCCGCGTCCGCCATCAGGCGATTCATGGTGCGGCGCTGGTTGGGCAGGACGAGGGTGACGACGCTGCCGGACTCGCCGGCGCGGGCGGTGCGTCCGCCGCGGTGCAGGTAGTCCTTGTGATCGCTCGGCGGGTCGACGTTGACGACGAGGTCGAGGTTGTCGACGTGGATGCCGCGGGCCGCGACGTTGGTGGCCACCAGGACGGTGACATGTCCGGTCTTGAACTGGGCCAGGGTGCGGGTGCGTTGGGGCTGGGACTTGCCGCCGTGCAGGGCCGCGGCGCGCACGCCGCTGCTCAGCAGGTGTTCGGTGAGGTTGTCCACGGCGTGCTTGGTGTCCAGGAACATGATCGACCGGCCTTCGCGGGCCGCGATCTCGGTGGTGGTGGCGTGCTTGTCGGCACCGTGGACGTGCAGCACGTGGTGCTCCATCGTGGTGACCGCGCCCGCCGAGGGATCGACGGAGTGGACCACCGGGTCGGTGAGGTAGCGCCGGACCAGGAGGTCCACGTTGCGGTCCAGGGTGGCCGAGAAGAGCATCCGCTGCCCCTCGGGCCGGACCTGGTCGAGCAGCGCGGTGACCTGCGGCATGAAGCCCATGTCCGCCATCTGGTCGGCCTCGTCCAGCACGGTGATGGCGACCTGGTTCAGCCGGCAGTCGCCGCGCTCGATGAGGTCCTTGAGCCGTCCCGGCGTGGCGACGACCACTTCGACGCCGCCGCGCAGTGCGCTGGACTGCCGGCCGATCGACATTCCGCCGACGACGGTGGCCAGCCGCAGCTTCAGCGGCCGGGCGTAGGGGGTGAGCGCGTCGGTGACCTGCTGGGCCAGCTCCCGGGTGGGGACCAGGACCAGGGCCAGCGGCTGGCGGGGCTCGGCACGCTGGCCGGCGGTACGGGTCAGCAGGGCCAGACCGAAGGCCAGCGTCTTGCCCGATCCGGTGCGTCCGCGGCCGAGAACATCGCGTCCGGCCAGCGAGTTCGGCAGCGTGGCGGCCTGGATGGGGAACGGGGCGGACACGCCTTCCGCGCCGAGGGCCGCCAGCAGCGCCGGCGGCATGTCCAACTCGGCGAAAGCCTCGGCCGGGGGCAGGGCGGGCGTGTGGGTGACGGGCAGGGCGAACTCTCCCTGCAAAGTCGCGGGACGCCGTCCGGGGCCCCCGGAACGGCCCGTGCCCGAGCGGTTCGGCCCACCGGAGCGGTAGCCGCCGCGGCCTGATCCTGACGAGCCGGCAGAGCGGGAGTAGCGGTCATTCGTGCGAGCTGTGCGGTTCATGGAGAACCTTCCTCGATGCGGTACGTCGAGGAATTCCCGGTGGCAATAAGCCGCACAAAAGAATCGCCAGAACGAACCGATGAAATGAGATGAAACGAAGCGGGGCGGAAATATTTTGCCCCTGCACGCCGAAGCGGGACCGGAAACGCCGCAAAGAAGAGCGAAGCAGTTGCCGGATCACGGATCCGGGCGGATTGCCCGCCGCGGGATAGCGGTCGGGAAATCGAACTCGCTGCCCCCGCCGCTTGCGCGGCCGTTGCGGGGCACACGGGAACACCGAAAAGCAACGAGCTGGGGCCCGCACCCAAGGTGCGGGCCCCAGCTACGGTGTACGCGTCAGCGTCAGGCGGGAACGATGTTCTCGGCCTGCGGGCCCTTCTGGCCCTGCGTGACGTCGAAGTTCACCTTCTGGCCCTCCTGCAGCTCGCGGAAGCCCTGGGCAGCAATGTTCGAGTAGTGGGCGAAGACGTCGGCGCCGCCACCCTCCTGCTCGATGAAGCCGAAGCCCTTTTCCGCGTTGAACCACTTCACGGTGCCAGTAGCCATGTCATATCTCCTTCGGGGCAGTGCCCGGAGCCCACACCATGCGGGCTCCGTGTCGCTGCGTTGATTGCCCGTCCGGAAATAAACACCGGAAATACGAAAGCGCTCCGCCATGTACGACAGCGAGCACGCTTGAAGTCTTGGGAACCACAACTGCAACTGAGATCGACGGTAGCACGGTACTGGCGGCCATGCCCGGCACATGATCCCGACGCTTTCGGGAGCGTAAAAAAACCTTACCGCACCAGTGGCCATTTCTGCAGTTGCGGCATGAGATATTCAGTATCGGCGCTCGCCCCTATTCGACCGGAAATGCGTCGACCCCCTCGGCCACCGCCCAGGCTCCGCAGGCACGGGCCGGGCACCAGCCGTGCCTGGCCGAACCACACCACACCGCACAACCGTCGAGGGCGGATCGCGGCGCGGCACGCCCCGTACCGGGCCACCGAATCAGCAGTCCAAGCGGCGCGGGGTCAGCACACTCAAGATCACCCGGGAGGACGAAACCCCGACGAACCTCTGGAAGCGGGGTGGTGAGCACGCCGACCCTGCGCGCTTGCACCGGCGATTCCGCAGCGGGTACCCACGTGCCCCCTCTTCCACCTGCCCGCAATGGCGCACACACGCCCCATTGATTCCCAAGCTCAGAGCGCGGGTTCGATTCCCGTCACCCGCTCCACAGCGAAGCCCCAGGTCAGAGACCTGGGGCTTGTTTGTTGTCCAATCCGCTTCCGGGTCGTCTGCCGCTCACGTGCCGTAACGGGCCGCTGTCCGGGCCGAGTTGGCGTCCGTGAGCCGTTCCACCGGGTCCGTCCGGGCGAGGCGGCGCCCGGAGAGTGGTGTCAGGTGAGGCCGGCCAGGGCCAGGAATTCGCTGCGGGAGCGCGCGTCGTTGCGCAGGGTGCCCAGGAGAGTGGAGGTGAGCGTGCTGGAGCCGGTGGCCTGTACGCCGCGCAGGGTCATGCAGGTGTGCTCGGCTTCGATGACGACGCCCACGCCCTTGGGTTCCAACTGGTTCTGCAACCAGTCGGCGACCTGTTTGGTGAGACGCTCCTGGACCTGCGGACGGCAGGCGAAGTGCTCGACGACGCGGGCGAGTTTCGACAGGCCGAGGATCCGCCGGCCGGGCAGGTAGCCGACGTGGGCGGTACCGACGAAGGGCAGCAGGTGGTGTTCGCACACCGAGCGCACCGGGATGTTGCGGGCCAGGACGAGTTCGTCGTAGCCCTCGTCGTTCGGGAAGGTGGTCAGGTCGAACGGGCGGGGGCTGAACAGCTCGGCGTAGGCGCGGGCCATGCGCCCCGGGGTCCCGCGCAGGCTCTCGGTTCCGGTGCTGACGCCGAGTGCCTGCAAGAACTGTCCGGCGGCGCGTTCGGCGGCGACCAAGTCGATGCCCTCGGTTTCGTGGACGACGCGCAGCGCGGCCGGCGCGGGTATCGGTACCTCCGAGCCGGCGGGTGCCAGGTGCGGGGCGGTGTGGGGTTGCCGGGTCATGTCAGCTTCCCCTCACGCCGAGAGCGGTGATCGCCCGAGTGATCGGTGCGGCGATGTTCATGAGGCGCCACGTCGTGAAGTGCGTACCCGTCGCGATCGCATCTGGCGTGGTCACGCCGGTGAAGGTGGGCGCCGACCACCTTCAGTTCCACCAATAAATCTTGGTCTTATTCACGGGCGGCGCCAAGATAGGCAGTACCGCGGCGCATCTACGGGAAACGCTCACCAGTTGCGCCCACCGACGTACGCGTTAGCGTGAAGAGGTGACCTCCGACACAACGCCGCAGAGTCCCGCAGGTGACGCCGCGATCGATTCCCTCAGCGTCCTCGGCGAGGACTCCCGGCGGCAGATGTTCGCGTTCATCCGGCGGCAGCACCGCCCCGTGACCCGGGACGAGGCCGCCGCCAGCGTGGGCATCTCGCGCAAGCTCGCCGCCTTCCACCTCGACAAGCTCGTGGACGCCGGTCTGCTGCGTGCCCGCTACGGATCACCCGGCGGGATCCGGAGGGTGGGCCGCCAGCCCAAGGTCTACGAACCGACCGACGGCCACCTCCACGTCAGCATCCCGGACCGCCGTCACGAACTGCTGGCCGACCTCCTGCTGGAGGCCGTCCTGACCGAGGCCGACGGCGAATCCGCGACCCACGCCGCCGTGCGCACAGCCGGTCGGCGCGGCCGGGAATGGGGCGAGCGGGAGCGGGACCAGACGCGCCCCGGCCGGCTCGGTGCGGAACGTGGACTGAGCGTCTGCGAGCGGATGCTCGGCCAGCACGGCTTCGAGCCGGTCCGTGAAACACCCACCCAACTCCGGCTGCTCAACTGCCCGTTCCAGCCCCTGGCGGCCAAGGCCCCCGAGCTGGTGTGCGGCATGAACCACGCCTTCATCACCGGATACCTCCAGGGCCTGGAGGTCGGCGGCGTCGAGGCGGTCCTCGCCCCGCGCCCCGGAGAATGCTGCGTTCAGCTGGGCCCCACCAAGGAGTGATGCGCGACCCCCTTCACCACAGCGACGTCGTCGAGCTGCCGACCGAGGACGTCACCGACGCCGCCCGGGCGCCACCACCGAGCACGGCTGACAGGAACAGCGGCACGGCGCCGGGGTGGCCGTGGGCGACGCCCACGGGGACCGGCCCGGCGTTCTTGACCGGAGCACTGACATGCCTGTCAACCGCACCGTGCACCGACCTTCGGCTACGGCAGCACCGGCGACGCGGAACGCCTTCACGGCGCGAACGCCCGCCGCCGACTGTGGACTTCTGCTGATCAGGCTGACCTTCGGACTGCTGATGGCCGGGCACGGCTCTCAGAAACTGTTCGGGATTCTCGGTGGCCATGGCCTGACGGAAACCGGAAAGGGTTTCGCCTCACTCGGCTACCAGCCCGGAAAACTCTTCGCCCTGATCGGAGGACTTTCCGAATTCCTCGGCGGCCTCGGCCTGGCCCTCGGGCTGTTCACACCGCTCGCGGCCGCCGCCCTCATCGGCGTAATGATCAACGCCATGGCGAGCGTCACCGCGGCCAACGGCTTCTGGGAGACGGACGGCGGAGTGGAGTACAACATCTGCATCGCGGTGGTCGCCCTGGCCGTCGCCGCCATCGGACCGGGGAGGCTGGCCGTGGACCGGTTCTTCCGCTGGGGCAGGGGCGGTTGGCCGGAGGCTGCGTTCGCCCTCGGAGTGGGCGGAATCGCCGCCGCGCTCTCCTTGGCGCTCTGAGCCTCCGCGCCCGCGTCCGGCACGGCGGGATCGGCGGTGACGAGGACAACAAGTGGGTCATGACCAGCCGCGATGGCAGTGGCCGGCGGAAGATTTCGCCCCTCGGATTCTCGGCGCTCGGCCTTTCCGGGGCGTGTCGCGGCTGTGTACAGTGAGCGGCTGCGAAGGGGAGTAGCCCCGCAAACCGGTCGTCGACATACTGGAGCCTTGCGGCTCCCGGTGGCCGGGCCCGTACAGAATCTGTCGGGTGGGCGAGACCTTCGGCTCCTTGTCGACGATGTACACGCGTCGCGGGGCCGAGGTCGTACGCCGGAACTCCTCCCGCGTGTCGCCCGGGGTCCCGTGGTGCGGGAAAGCCGGGCGGTTCGTGTGATCCATTTCGTTTTGCTCCTCGTGTGTGCGGTGGCGATCTACCTCTCGTGCGAGTGGTTCGTCAACGCGGTCGAGTGGCTGGGCCAACGCCTCAATGTCGGGAAGATGGCGGTCGGCACGATCCTGGCCGCGTTCGGCACGGCACTGCCCGAATCGGTGGTGACGCTGGTCGCGGTCACCACGGGCGCCACCCAGGAGGCCAAGAACATCGGCGTCGGCGCGGCCATGGGCGGTCCGCTGGCGCTGGCCACGGTCGCCTACGGCGTGACCGGCGCGATGCTGCTCCTCAAGCACCGCAAGGAGCGCGCCGTGGCCGCGGTCGCCCCCGGCGCGCCGTCCGCGGTCTCCGGAGGGGCCGCGGCGGTCGGGAACGAGAAGGACATACGGCGGCTGGCGAAGGACCAGAAGTGGTTCCTGCCGATCTTCGTCGTCAAGGTCGCCCTCGGCCTGGTCGCCTTCGCCTTCAAGCCCGTCCTCGGCCTGCTGTTCTTCGGCGCCTACGCCGTCTACTTCTGGCGGGAGATCCGCGGCGGCGATGACGACGAGGAGGACGAGGAGCTGGAGCCGCTGAAGCTTCAGCCCAAGGCCGCCGCCCCGGCCGCCTGGGCGGTGGTGGTCCAGACCCTGGCCACGCTGGTCGTGATCTTCTTCGCGTCCCAGCTGTTCGTGAAGCAGCTCGACGCGATCGGCCCGATGCTCGGCCTGTCGGCCTCCGTCACCGCGCTGCTCCTTTCGCCGATCGCGACGGAGCTGCCCGAGATCATGAACGCGGTCATCTGGGTCCGCCAGGGCAAGACCAAGCTCGCGCTGGCGAACATCTCCGGCGCCATGATGATCCAGGCGACCGTCCCCAGCGGTCTGGGGCTGCTGTTCACCAGCTGGAAGTTCGACGGCGCCCTGCTCTGGTCCGGGCTGATCACCATGGCCGCGATCGTCTACCTCCTGGCATCGATGCGCGCCCGCAGGCTCACCCCCGGGCGCCTGGCCCTGGCAGCCCTCTTCTATGTCGTCTTCGGCCTGGGACTCATCCCGATCCTGGCCTGACGGCCGCACCCGCTCCGTGCCGTGGCGGCCCGGTAGGGCCGCTGCGGAGTTCCTGGGCCTCGCGTCCCCTGTGTCCTCCGCGCCCCTGCCCGCGCCGGGGGCTTCCCTCGCGCCCACTCCGGGCGCCCGGACGAATACGTGATCATGCCCGCCGAGCACCCGATGCACGACACCGCCCAGCGGCCGGCCGCACCCGGCCACGCCTCACGGTGTCCTGCGGCGGGGCGGGCCGGGGGCCTGCCCCACGCTGCGCCCCGTTACGCCGCGCGGATACCCCCTCCCGGTACGATCCGGGGGCGACGGGTCGGCGGACGTACGGGAGGGTGCGAAGTGGCCGGGCAGCGGAGAGACACCGCCCTGTGGGGCCGGCTGCTGCTCTTCGCCGCGCTGCTGTTCGGCATCGTCGCCATGCACAGCCTCGGCCACTGCGCCGAGCACCCCGCGTCCCCCGCCGCCGGTGCCTCCGCCGGAGCCGCCTCGGCGCACCACGGCGGGGAGCCGGGGGGCATGCCCCTCGCCCACGAGCCCATGGACATGGCCATCGGCGTGACCATGGGCACGGGTACGGCCTCCGGGGCCAGGGTGCAGGACGACGACCCCGCGCCCCGCGCCCACGCGCCCCTGCCCCTCAGCGGGACGGACCCGGCGGCCGTCTGTCTGGCGGTGCTCGGCGCGGTCTCGCTGCTGGCGCTCGGCGCGGCCCTCGCACGCCGGGCCGACGGGCCGGTGGGGGCGCTCGCCCGGCTGCCGCACGCCCTGCGGCCGATCCCGCCGCCCCCGCACGGCAGACTCCTCGCCCGTACCTCGGTGCTGCGCCTGTAGGAGCGCGCCCCGCCGCCCCGGGCTCTGTCGTCACGACGGGCCCCAGGGGTCGGCGCGCGTGCCCGCTCCCCTTCCTCAGCACACCGATACGAGGTGCATTCCCGCATGCGTACACCCACCCGCCGTACCGCCCTCGGCACCGGCATCGCCCTTGCCGGAGGCGGCCTGCTCGCCGCCTGTTCCGGCTCCGGTTCGGGCCACTCGGGCCATGGCGGCTCCGGCGCCGGGGCCCGCGACTACGTCTCCCCGGACGGCAAGGAGGTCGCCGCCGCCGAGGCCGCGCGCAGGCCCGGCGCCGTCCGCAAGGTGAAGCTCACCGCCACCCCGTCCACCCTGGACCTGGGCGGCCGTACGGTCCGCAGCTGGTCGTACGGCGAGGAACTGCCCGGCAAGGAGGTCCGGGTGACGGCGGGCGACACCCTCGATGTCGCCCTCGCCAACCACCTCCCGCAGTCCACCTCCGTCCACTGGCACGGCCTGGCCCTCCGCAACGACATGGACGGCACCCCCGGCCTCTCCCAGGCGCCGGTCAAGGCGGGCGCGTCGTTCACGTACCGCTTCGCCGTCGCGCACCCCGGTACGTACTGGTTCCACCCCCACTCGGGCGCCCAGCAGGACCGCGGGCTGTACGCCCCGCTGATCGTCGAGGACCCCAAGGAGCCGCTGCAGTACGACAAGGAGTGGGTCGTCGTCCTCGACGACTGGGTCGACGGCGTGGACGGCAGCACGCCCGACGCGGTCCTCGCGGAACTGCGCAAGGGCATGGGCGACATGGACATGGACATGGACCACGGTGGGATGGACATGGAGCACGAGGGCACGGACATGGGCCTGGGCCGCTCCGGCGGCGCGGGCCGCGTGACCACCGCGTCGCTGGCCACCGGCACCGCCGCGCGGAAGGGCCCCGGCGGTTCGTCCGGCCCGTCCCGGATGCTGATGGGCGCGACGAGCGACCTGCTCGGCGGCGACGCCGGTGACGTCGCCTACCCGTACTACCTGGTCAACGGGCGTACCGCGGACAATCCGCAGACGTTCCGCGCCGAGCCCGGCGACCGGGTCCGCATCCGTTTCCTCAACGCCGGGGGCGACACCGCCTTCCGCGTCGCTCTCAGCGGCCACCGGATGACCGTCACCCACACCGACGGCTTCCCCGTCACCCACGCCGAGACGGACGCGCTGCTGCTGGGCATGGGCGAGCGGTACGACGTGCTCGTCACCGTCAAGGACGGCGTCTTCCCGCTCACCGCGCTCGCCGAGGGCAAGAAGCAGACGGCGCGGGCGCTGCTGCGGTCCGGTGGGGGCGCGGCGCCGAAGGCGTCGGCGCGCCCGAAGGAGCTGGACGGCAAGCTGCTCCGGGCGGACCAGCTGACGGCCGACGCGGCGGTCCGCATCGAGCCCGGCAAGCCGGACCGGACGATCCAGCTGATGCTGACCGGTTCGATGGACAGGTACGACTGGGCCATCAACGGCAAGCGCTACGACCCGGCGCAGCGCCACCCCGTCCGCGCGGGCGAACGTGTCCGGCTGTCCTTCGTCAACAACACCACGATGTGGCACCCGATGCACCTGCACGGCCACACCTTCACCCTCGGCTCCGGAGGGCCCCGTAAGGACACCGCGATCGTGCTGCCCGGCCGCACCGTCCACGCCGACTTCGACGCCGACAACCCCGGCCTGTGGATGCTCCACTGCCACAACGTGTACCACGCGGAGTCGGGGATGATGACAGTGGTGGGTTACATGAAGTAACCCTTCCTGAAGTAACCCTTCCTGAAAGAGAGTTGCCACCTTGGCGACGTGGGCGGGACGGGTTCGTCCGGTCCCGGCCCGCCCACGCATCCCACCGGGGGCGCCATCGGGCACGGGCGGCGCCGCAGGGGTGAACCGGCAGGCGTGGCTCACCAGTTGACGAGCACGATCCCCGCACTCGCGCCGCTGGCCAGGCCGAAGAGCGCCACCTGCGACCCCGGGTGCAGCCGGCCCAGTTCGCGGGCGCGGACGAGTTGCAAGGGGAGGGTCGCGGCGGCGACGTTCCCCGTGCGGGCGAAGGTCGGGACGATCAGGTCCTCCGGGACGTCCATCCACTCGCAGAAGGTGCCGACGAAGGGCACGGACGGCTGGTGCACGCAGACCAGGTCGAACTCCTTGAGGGCCCGGCCCTGCTCCTTCAGCCACTGCTCGGCCGGGGCCCGCAGGCTCTGGAAGGAGCCGAGCAGCCGCTCGGAGTCGATGTGCAGGCCGAGCGGCTCGTCCCGGACCTGGTACGGGTTGAAGAGGGTCGCGGCCGGCCAGCCCTTGGAGTTGGCGAGGAACGTACCGGCCACCACGCCGGGCTCATCGGACGCCGCCGCCCGCTCCGGCTATCAGACCCGTCACGCTGTTCGCTGCCGTCATCACACCATCTCTCCTCTTACCGGCCGCGGCCCGTACGTCGCGTGCCGCCGTGGGGTGAGAACGAGCCGGATCGGCGGAGGTACCGGCCTCCCGACCCCTGTACGACCCTTACTCGCCCCCTAGGGGAATGACGCCAACTCCCCCTATATGAAGGGTCCTTGCGAGTTCTTTGGCCGCCCGTTCCGGTGAGGGCGGACCGGACAGGGGGCCCACGCACCCGGACCGCCCTCCCCTCATCACCGCGGCAACCGCAACGCCCGGGCCATGGACCGGGCGACGGGGCGGGGGCCGAGGAGGGCCCGCTTGAGGGGGTCGCCCCACCGGTAGGGCAGGCAGGCGTCGAGGGCCGCGCCGACGCGGGCGTCCCGGCCCACCACGTAACGGGCCGCCGGGCGCGGGACGGCGAGGGCGCGGTGCACGGCGGCGGGCTCCCCGGCGGGGGTGTACCGGGCCCGGTTCCGCAGCGCCGCGGCGGTCGCCCGGTAGGAACGGGTGAAGTCGGGCGAGACGGTGCTGGGGCGCTCCAGGGACCCGGCCGCCTCCTCCAGCAGCCCCGTGAGGTGCACGCCGTGTTCGAGGAGCACCACCCGCACACCGGTCCCGGCGGTCTCCATCCGCAGGGCGTGCGTCATCGCCGCGGCAGCCGCCCGGCTCGCGCCGTACCAGCCCAGCCACGGCAGCACGGCCCGCCCGGACACCGACGAGACGGTGACGATCCGGCCCTCACCCCGGCGGCGCATCCCGGGCAGGACCAGCCGGGCCAGGCGCCCGGCGGCGAGAACGTTCACCTCCAGCAACCGGTGGATCTCCTCCTCACCCGTCTCCTCCACCGCCCGCGCCACCACCGCCGCATCGGCGTTGACCAGGCCCCACGGCCCGCCGCCGGTACGCTCGCCGACCTCCGCAACCGCCACCGCACACGCCTCGGCATCGGTCACATCGAGGGGGAACGCACGCAGCCGCGCCACGCCGTCCACACCCGCCTCACGCAAGAGAAGCGCGGCCTCCTGCGGCGTACGGACGGCGGCGAACACCTCGTACCCGGCACGGACCAGCCGCAGCGACGACGCCCACCCGATGCCGCTCCCGGCACCGGTCACCAGCACACTCTTCAATGGGGGCTCCTCATGATGCGCTGCCCACGACGTGCTCCTCACGACCGGGCTCAGCTGAGGTAACTCCTCACGCCTGCAAGGCCCTTCGGGAGACCCCTAGATGCCCCCTAGGCCGCCCCTACTGGCGACGGGCGGGCGCCCGGGAGCCCATGGTCCGACGGGGCTTCCGGGGCGGATGAGGTGGCCGGTACGGCTGAGGTGGCCGAATAAGCCTGCCGGTAAAGGCCGTTGCGGATTTCCCTCTTCCTTATCGGAGTCCACCGGTACCCCCGCGCGTTACTGTGCCCGCGTGAGCATTCATGTCGTCATGGGGTACGGGCCCGCCGGTGCGGCCACTGCGCAGCTGCTCGTCGAGAAGGGCCACACGGTAAAGGTCGTCACCAGGACGGGCCGGAGTCCGGAAGACGGTATCGAGCACGTCGCGTGTGACGCGGCCGACGCCGAGGGGCTGAAGGAGGCCGTGCGGGGCGCCGAGGTGATCCATCAGTGCGCCGCGCCGCCCTATCAGCGCTGGGGGCGTGACTGGCCGGGGCTCGTCGCGTCGGTCTGTGCGGCGGCCGAGGACAGCGGCGCGGTGCTCGTCATGCTGGGGAACCTCTACGGGTACGGGCCGGTCGAAGGGCCGCTGACCGAGGATCTGCCGCTGGCGGCGACCGGCGTCAAGGGGCGGGTGCGCGCCGCCGGTTGGGAGCAGGCGAAGAAGCTGCACGACGCCGGGCGGATCCGGGCGGTCGAGGTGCGGGCCTCGGACTTCTTCGGGCCGAGGGTGACCGACGGCGGGCATCTGGCCGGGCGGGTGCTGCCGCGGCTGCTGGCCGCCAAGGCGGTCTCGGCGCTCGGCGATCCGGATGCGGAGCACAGCTGGAGCTACGTCCCCGATGTGGCGCGGGCGATGGTCGAGGTGGCGGGCGAGGAACGGGCCCTGGGCCGGGCCTGGCACGTGCCGACGTCGACCGCGCGCTCGGCCCGGGAGATGGTGGAGCGGCTGACCGGGCACGCCGGGACCGAGCCGGTCGAGGTGCGGAAGGTGCCGCCGTTCGCGCTGGTCATCGGGGGCCTGTTCTCCCCGGTGCTCCGCGAACTGAAGGAGGTCCGGCACCAGTTCGACCGTGGTTTCGTCATGGACGCGAGCGCCTACGAGGCGGAGTTCACGGTCCGGCCCACGCCCATCGACGAGCAGATCGGGGCGACGGTCGACTGGTGGCGCGGCCGCCTGGAGCGGGCCGCGGGGAAGTGATCTCCGGGGCGCCCCGGAGATCACTTCGGGGGCGCCCCGAGGAGCAGGTCAGGGGCGCCCATCCTGACGACGCGCGCCCCACAGCGCACCGAGCCCACAGCGCACCGGGCCCCTGCCACGTACGGCATGGGCCCGGTGTGCTGTCGTGGTGGCCCGCGCTCAGCCCATGCTCTTCGCGCCGTCGAGCGTCTCGCGGATGATGTCCGCGTGCCCGGCGTGCTGGGCGATCTCGGCGATGAGGTGGAGCACCACCCGGCGGGCCGACCAGCGGGCGTCGGCCTCGAACCACGGCGCCTTCGGGAGCGGTTGGTCGGCGCTCAGATCCGGCAGGGAGGCGACCAGTTCGTCGGTGCGGTCGGCCACCTCGGCGTACGCGTCGAGGACGCCGGTCAGCGTCTCGCCGGGCAGCATGCGGAAATCGTCGGCACGCCGGGCCCAGTCGGCCTCGGTCATCTTCGTGAAGTCGGGCATGGCGGAGGGGCCGTCGACGATGAAGCCCGCCCAGGCGCGTTCGACCGAGGTGACGTGCTTGATCAGGCCGCCCACGCACAGTTCGCTCGCGGTCGGGCGCTCTCCGGCCTGCTCGTCGGTGAGGTCGCGGGCGGTGAAGCGCAGGAAGTGACGCTGCTTGGCGAGGGCGGCCAGGAGGTCGGCGTGCTCCCCGGTGGCGGTCGGCTCGGTGGCGTGCTGCTCGGTGGTGGCCTGGTGTTCCGCGGTCATGATCGCGCCCTCCGTCGGTGGGTTCGTCCGGTCCGTTCGTCCGGCCGGTTCGTCGGGTCGAAGCGGCCGGGCGGTTCGTTCCCTCGGTCGTCGACCACGTTAGGAGGTATTGCGGCCACTTTCCGTCCGCAATACCGGGAAGAATCGCAGGCATGGCGAACACCAGCTCCCGGACCCTGCGGCTGCTCTCCCTCCTCCAGACCCACCGGTACTGGCCGGGCGCCGAGCTGGCCGACCGGCTGGGGGTCTCCGCCCGGACACTGCGGCGGGACATCGACCGGCTGCGGGAGCTCGGCTATCCGGTCGAGGCGCGGCGCGGCGTCGACGGCGGCTACCAGCTCGCGGCGGGGGCGGCGCTGCCGCCGCTGCTGATCGACGACGAGGAGGCGGTGGCACTCGCCGTCGGGCTCCAGGCGGCGGCGCAGGGCGCGGTGGAGGGGCTCGCCGAGTCGTCGGTACGGGTGCTGGCCAAGGTGGCGCAGGTGATGCCGGGGCGGCTGCGGCGGCGGGTGGAGGCGTTGCGTGCGATGACGGTGCCCGCGGACTGGGGCGGCCCGGCCGCGGCGGGCGTCGACCCGGAAATCCTCACCGTGGTGGCGCTGGCCTGCCGGGACGCGGAGGCGCTGCGGTTCTCGTACACCGCCGCCGACGGCCGCCACAGCGAACGCCATGTCGAGCCGCACCGGCTGGTCTGCCCCGGGCGCCGCTGGTACCTCGTCGCGTACGACCTGATGCGGCACGACTGGCGCAGCTTCCGGGTCGACCGGATGGCCGGGCCGCGCAGCACCGGGGAGCGGTTCCGGCCACGTGAGCTGCCCGCCGAGGACGCCGCCGCGTTCGTCCGCGCCGGGCTGAGCAACCGGCCGGGCCCGTACCGCGCCGAGGCGCTGGTCGACGCTCCGGCGGAGACGGTGCGGGCGCGGGTCGGCCGGTGGGGCACGGTCGAGGAGGCGGACGGCGGGCGCTGCCGGGTGGTGCTGGCGGCGGACGCGCTGGAGTGGCCGGCGATGGTGCTGGGGACGCTCGGGGCGGAGTTCCAGGTCGTCGGGCCGCCGGAACTGCGGGATCTCGTACGGGAGTTGGGAGAGCGGTTCGGGCGGGCGGCGGAGGAGGGATGAGGCCCCGATCCGCCCGGCCCCGGCCCCGGCCCGCCGGGATCGTTGCGGGGCACCCGTCGGACGCGGCCCCGGCCTCGTGAGCCCGATCGGCCCGGCCACCTCAGCGCAGCAGAAAGGCCGCGTCCCAGGACGTGCGGGGCGGAGCGTCGGTGGCGTAGGCGTGGAGGGCCAGGGCGATCCCGGCGGCGCCGGTGAGGAGGCCGGGACCGGCGGGGGCTGCCGAGGGGGCCACCACGGGAC
>NZ_VKJP01000409.1 GCF_007280575.1 Streptomyces benahoarensis | reverse complement strand
GGTTCATGAGCGTCTCGTGGGCTCGGAGAGGTGTATAAGAGACAGACCCACACCGGGCGCACGCGCCCGTCCCTCCGCACCCCGTTCCGCCCCGCCCTGCAAGGAGCCGTACCCGATGACGTCCACGGTGCCCACCGCCGCCCACCACGCGGACGCCCAGCCGCCGATCACCATGTTCGGCCCGGACTTCCCGTACGCGTACGACGACTTCCTCGCGCACCCGGCGGGCCTCGGCCAGGTCCCGGCGACCGAACACGGCAAGGAGGTCGCCGTCATCGGCGGCGGTCTCTCCGGCATCGTCACCGCCTACGAGCTGATGAAGATGGGCCTCAAGCCCGTCGTCTACGAGGCGGACGAGATCGGCGGACGGCTGCGGACCGTCGGCTTCGAGGGCTGCGACTCCTCGCTGACCGCCGAGATGGGCGCGATGCGCTTCCCGCCGTCGTCCACCGCGCTCCAGCACTACATCGACCTGGTGGGCCTGACGACCACGCCGTTCCCCAACCCGCTGGCGCCGGACACCCCCTCCACCGTCGTCGACCTCAAGGGCGAGTCGCACTACGCCCGTACCGTCGAGGACCTGCCCGAGGTCTACCACCGGGTCATGGATGCCTGGAACGCCTGCCTGGAGGAGGGCGCCGACTTCTCCGGCATGAACCGCGCCCTCCGCGAGCGGGACGTGCCGCGGATCCGGGAGATCTGGTCCCGCCTCGTCGAGAAGCTCGACAACCAGACGTTCTACGGCTACCTCTGCGACTCCGAGGCGTTCCGGTCCTTCCGCCACCGGGAGATCTTCGGCCAGGTCGGCTTCGGCACCGGCGGCTGGGACACCGACTTCCCCAACTCCATCCTGGAGATCCTGCGGGTCGTCTACACCGAGGCCGACGACCACCACCGCGGCATCGTCGGCGGCAGCCAGCAGCTCCCGCTGCGCCTGTGGGAGCGCGAGCCGGGCAAGATCCTCCACTGGGCGCCGGGCACCTCCCTCGCCTCGCTGCACGGCGGCGCGCCCCGCCCGGCCGTGACCCGGCTGCACCGCACCGCCGGGAACCGCATCACCGTCACCGACGCCACCGGCGACATCCGCACGTACGAGGCGGCGGTCTTCACCGCGCAGTCCTGGATGCTGCTGTCGAAGATCGACTGCGACGACGCGCTCCTGCCCATCGACCACTGGACGGCGGTGGAGCGCACCCACTACATGGAGTCGTCCAAGCTGTTCGTCCCCGTGGACCGGCCGTTCTGGCGGGACAAGGACGAGGAGACGGGCCGGGACGTCATGTCGATGACGCTCACCGACCGGATGACCCGCGGCACCTACCTCCTCGACAACGGCCCGGACGAGCCCGCCGTCATCTGCCTCTCGTACACCTGGTGCGACGACAGCCTGAAGTGGCTGCCGCTGGACGCCCACGAGCGGATGGAGGTCATGCTGAAGTCGCTGGCCGAGATCTATCCGAAGGTCGACATCCGCAAGCACATCATCGGCAACCCGGTCACCGTCTCCTGGGAGAACGAGCCCTACTTCATGGGCGCGTTCAAGGCCAACCTGCCCGGCCACTACCGCTACCAGCGGCGCCTGTTCACCCACTTCATGCAGGACCGCCTGCCCGAGGACAAGCGGGGACTCTTCCTCGCGGGCGACGACATCTCCTGGACGGCGGGCTGGGCCGAGGGCGCCGTGCAGACCGCGCTGAACGCGGTGTGGGGCGTCATGCACCACTTCGGCGGTGCCACCGACGCCACCAACCCGGGCCCCGGCGACGTCTACGACGCCATCGCGCCGGTGGAACTCCCGGAGGACTGACGACCTCGCCCGCGAGTGTCAGCGGCGTCGTCACACTCTCAGGAACCCACCCTGATCCGCCCCGCCCGGACCGTCTGCCCAGCGGTCCCGGCGGTGGCGTCAGCCCAGTGGCGTCAGCAGACAGCGGCCCACCAGACCGGTGCCCGCGTCCAGCCGCTCGGCGCATTCCCGCGCGAACTCCGGCGCCCGCCGCGCGCCCCACAGCATCCGCGCCGCGGCCCACGCCCCCTCCCGTGCCCGCTCCAGACTCCACACCCCGGCCAGATGCGCCAGCGGATCGGTGACGTCCAGCGTCTCGGGACCGGGCGCGAGATGCTCGCGGATGTGCTCCTCCAGACCGGTCAGTGCCGCGCCCAGCCGGTCGAAGTCGCTCTCCAGCCGGGCCGGTTCGCACCCCAGCGCCTGGCAGGCGTCGACCACCGCGAGCACCAGATCGTGCCCGACCTGCGCATTGAGCCCGGCCAGCGCGAACTGCAGCGGCCGCACGCCCGGATGGTGCCGTAGCTGGAACAGCGGCCGCCAGCAGGCCGGTACCGGCAGCCCGACGGCCGCCGCGTCCACCGCCGCCGCGTACCGCCGCGCCAGCCGCAGCTCCAGCTCGCCCGCGCCCGCCACCCCCGGGAACAGCCCCGCGTGGCCCGCCGCGTCCGTCTGTCGCGTCGCCGCAAGGCAGGCGCGGGTGAAGACGGCCACGCCGTCACCGTCCGGCAGTGCGTCCGCCGCGGCCCGCAGCCGGGACCGGACGGCCGCCGGACCGCGGGTCCCGCGCGCGGACGGGACGGCCGTGGCGCGTTGCTGAGTGGTCGTCATCGGCTCAGCGTGGCACCGTCCGGGGGAACTATGTGCAATCCTGTGTGGCTTTGACCGGAACGGGGTAATTACCGGCGCGCCCTCTTGTGACCGCAGCCACTGCGGCGGGGAGGGTAACGGCCCTTGAGAACCGCATACTTCCGGCGCGCGTGGCTGCATCCCGCGCCAACGCGGCGCCGGACACCGGAGGTTGGCATGTTCCGACGGCGCACCGCCGCCCTGACCGCCCCGCTTCTGGCCCTGGCCGCGACGCTCGTCGCGGCGGCCCCCGCACAGGCCGTACCGGCCGACAAACCGCAGGTACTGACGCGCTGGACGCAGACCGGACCGACGAGCTACACACAGTGGGCGACCGCCCGCGTGCACCGAGCGAAGTGGTCCGCGTACGGCTTCGACTGGTCCACCGACTACTGCTCCTCCTCGCCCGACAACCCGTTCGGCTTCCCGTTCCGGATGTCCTGCGCCCACCACGACTTCGGCTACCGCAACCACAAGGCGGCCGGAACCTTCGCCGCGAACAAGCCCCGGCTCGACACCATGCTCCACGCGGACCTCCGCCGGGTGTGCACGCGCTACACCGGTGCCAAGAAGAAGTCCTGCTCCGCGCTGGCGTGGACGTACTACGAGGCCGTGAAGCGGTTCGGTCACTGATCCGCCACGGGCGGTCCGGGAGCGTTCCGGGCCGTCCGCGGCGCGCCGTACCGGCCGGGGGACACCCGGGCTCTTCCCGCGGTCAGTTTGTCCAGAAGCGATCGTTCGACTATGAATCACCTCGGCTCTGTGACGTGCAGGGCGGCGCAGATGTGGAGAGTGATCATGGCTGGTTTCGGGTGGAAGCTGCACGGAGACGGGCGTCACCTGGAGCCGGGGGAGGTGGTCAAACCCGGGGAGCGCCTCACCTGGGGGCGGACGATCGGGCTCGGCGCGCAGCACGTCGTGTCGATGATCGGGGCGTGCTTCGTCGCGCCGGTGCTCATGGGGCTGGACCCGGGTCTCGCCCTCATGGCGTCCGGCGTGGCCACCATGCTCTTCATGCTCATGACGCGCGGTCGGATCCCCAGCTACCTCGGCTCCTCCCTCTCCTTCGTCGGCGTCTCCGCGGTCATCGCGGGCCAGGGCGGTGACGCGGGCACCCTCACCGGCGCGATGCTGGTGGTCGGCGCGTGCCTGGCCGGGTGCGGTATCGCCATCCACATCCTGGGCGCCCGCGTCATCCACGCGGTGCTGCCGCCGCCGGTGACCGGCGCGGTCGTCATGCTCATCGGCTTCAACCTCGCGCCCGTCACCGCTTCGACGTACTGGCCGCAGGACCAGTGGACGGCGCTGGCGACGATGCTCTTCACCGGTCTCGCGCTGGTCGTGCTCCGCGGGTTCTGGTCGCGGATCGCGATCTTCCTCGGGCTGCTCTTCGGCTATGCGCTGTCCTGGGTCCTGGACCGCACCGCCGGGCAGATCCACTCCGCCGACGGCTCCGGCAAGATCACCGACCACTGGCGCATCGACTTCTCCGGCGTCGCCAAGGCCGACTGGATCGGCCTGCCGATCTTCCACGCCCCGAACTTCTCCGCGTCCGCGATCCTCGTCGCGCTGCCCGTCCTGGTGGCGCTGGTCGCCGAGAATGCCGGGCACGTCAAGGCGGTCGGGGAGATGACCGGCGATTCGCTGGACGACAAGATGGGCATGGCGATCGTCGCCGACGGCACGGCCACCGTCCTCTCCACGGCGGTCGGCGGCCCGGCCACCACCACCTACGCGGAGAACATCGGCGTGATGGCCGCGACCCGCGTCTACTCGACCGCCGCGTACACGGCGGCGGCGGTGTTCGCCCTGCTCTTCGGCCTGTGCCCGAAGTTCGGCGCCGTGGTCGCGGCGATCCCCGGCGGCGTCCTCGGCGGTATCACCGTCATCCTCTACGGCATGATCGGCCTGCTCGGCGCGCAGATCTGGATCCGTAACAAGGTCGACTTCACGGTGCCGCTGAACCTCATCCCGGCGGCGGCGGGCATCGTCATCGCCATCGGCGGCGTCTCCCTGAAGATCAGCGACAACTTCGAGCTGGGCGGCATCGCCCTGGGCACGCTCATCGTCCTCACCGGCTACCACAGCCTGCGCTGGCTCTCCCGCACGGCGGGCCGGCGCGGCGCGCCGCTCCTCGACGCAGGGACCACGGAGTACGACGGGTCGACGGGGAAGGAGGGGTCGACGGGGAAGGACGACTGAGGCGGCGGCGCCACCCGACGGGCGGGGCG
>NZ_VKJP01000408.1 GCF_007280575.1 Streptomyces benahoarensis | reverse complement strand
GGGCCAGGGCGGGCTGGGTGAGCGGGACGCCGTCGGTGACCGACGCGCGCCGCTTCTCGACCGCCTTGGTGCGCAGCCAGTGCGCCCGGACGTCCTCGGGCGTCTCGGCGGGCTCGTCCCCGAACACATGCGGATGGCGGTGGATCAGCTTCTCCACGATCGCCCCGGCGACGTCGTCGACCGAGAAGGGTGCGTCGGGGTCGTCCTGGGCGATGCGGGCGTGGAAGACGACCTGGAGCAGGACGTCACCCAGCTCCTCGCACAGCGCCTCGCGGTCACCCGTCTCGATGGCCTCGACCAGCTCGTACGTCTCCTCCAGGGCGTACTTGGCGAGGTCTTCGTGGGTGCGGATGCCCGTCCACGGGCAGGCGGTGCGGATGCGGTCCATGACCTGGACGAGGTCGAGCAGCCGGGCGCCCGGCAGGTCATACGCGCCGGGCAGCAGCTCCAGGTCGGGCATGGTCTCGCGGCCGGAACCGGCGAGGCGGGCCAGGCCGTCGGTCAGCGCGCTCTCGCCGTCGGCGGAGGTGAGGACGACGACCGTGCGGTCCCGGGCGACGCAGTCGTCGACCAGCTCGCGGGCGCCGGGGACGGCGGACTCCACCGTGACCCCGGCCTCGCGCAGATAGGGCAGCTGCGGGTGGGCGTCGTCGGCGCAGAGCACCCGGTCGGCGGCGCGCAGCGTCCGCCAGGCGTTCCAGGACAGCAGGCCGGGGGCGACGCGGTGGCTGGTGGTGAGCAGGACCAGGCGCCCGGTGCCGCCCTCGGGGCGGGCGTCGGCTCCGGCGTCGGCGGTGGGGACGTCAGCGTTCACCCCTCGAACGTAACGCACCCCACTGACAGCGCCCGCGCCGCGAACGGGCGGCGGCCCCGGCGCCCGGTGGCCGCACCGGCCGACCGGGCACCGGGGCCGCCCCGGTACGGGCCCTACGCCTGCTGCCGGGCGCCCGTGGCGTGGGAGATCCACGGGTCCTTCGTCGCGCCGAGGATCACCCGCCGGTCGTTCCAGGTGCCGAAGCGCGGGTTGACGTCGACGCCCATGGCGCGGGAGGTGCGGGCGAGGTTGTCGACGAGGCGGCGCTGGCCCTCGGCGCTGGTGCGGTCGGCGCCGATCTTCTTGGCGAGGCCGTCCAGCAGCAGTTGGTTGCGGACGGTCGCATCGACCTCGTCGGGGGCGACGGACTGCTGCTGGAGCCAGACGGCCTTCAGCCGGTCCGGGCCGCCCAGTTCCTTCTCGGCGGTGGTCCGCCACTGCTGCACATCGGAGCGGGTGACGGTGACCCCGGCGCGGTCGGCGCTGCGTTCCAGGACCCGTTCGAAGATCATGCCGTTGAGGGTGACCAGGCTCAACTGGCCGGTGCTGGAGATGAGTTGACCGCCCTGCGGGGACTCGCTCTGGGCCCGGCGTACGTCCTTCACCTTCGCCTGGAGCTGGGCGACGGTGATCCGCTTGCCGTCGACGATGGCGGCGGCACCGGGGTGCGCGTCGCTGCCGCAGGCGGTGAGCAGCGGGGCCGCGGCCAGCAGGGCGGCGGAGACGGATACGGAGAGCACTGTCCTACGGCGGAGCACGGGGCCTCCCGGCAGAGATCGTGAACGAGACGGCGCGGCGCGAACGCCGCGCGGCGGCGGTGGGCGGGGCGCTCCCGGCGGGTGCCGGGAGCGGGCATCTCATCGATCTGGCGTTGATCGATGGTAAGGAGTCCGGATGCCCCGGGCCACCGGTTGGCCAACGATTCCCCAGGTTTTTGGGTACGCGGGGGGGGCCGCGGGGCCGGGTGCCGGGCCGCCGGGGCGCCGCACGCCGGGCCGCCGCACGCCGGGCCTCCAGACGCCGGGGCGCCGGGTGCCGGGCCGCCGGACGCCCCGGCCCCGCGTACCCGGCCGCGCACCGCACCGCCCCGCCCGGGGCCGCCCGCCTCGGTCCCCGCCCTCTCCTACTTCGCCTTGAACCGCTCCGGCGCCTCCGTCGGGTTGCCGCCCGTCGGCAGCTTCTCGCTCGGGCAGCCGTTCAGCACCTTCGTCATCGCGGCCTTCTCGTCGCGGGTGACCCACATCCCGTACTTCTTCTTCACCGCCACCTGCCGGGCGACATAGGTGCAGCGGTACCCCTGGTTCTCGGGCAGCCAGGCGGCCGCGTCGCCGTCGCTCTTGCTGCGGTTGGCGGACGCCTCCACGGCGATGAGGTTCAGCGGGTCGTTGGCGAGCGCGATCCGCTTGCGGGGCGCCCAGCGGGCGGCGCCCTTCTGCCAGGCGTCGGAGAGCGCGACGACATGGTCGATGTCGACCTTGCTGCTGCCGCGCCGGTAGCGGATGGTGCCGCCGGTGTACGGGTCGTGGGTGAGCGTTCCGGAGACGACGGCGCAGCTGCCGCCGCGGTGCGAGGTGTCGCGCAGATCGCGCTGGAGGATGTCGTCGCGGGTGCCGCAGCCGTTGCCGTCGGTGTCGGCCCAGGCGCTGCCGAAGCGGTCGCGGGCGTAACCGTCCTGCGACGCACGCTTCTTGACGGGCAGCCCGGTCAGCGCCGCCAACGCGCCACCGGGCGCGCCGGACGCCGTCGCGTCGTCCTTGGCGTCCTTGCCGCCCGGCCCGTCGGCGGGCGTGCAGCCGGTCAGGGCGAGCAGTGCGGCGACCGCTGCGGCGGGCAGCGCGGTCCGTATCCGGTTCAAGTCGGGTGTCCCCTCGGGTAGCTGGGCCGCCGGAGCGCCCGGTGGCCGGTCCGGCGAAGGAGCGTACGCGCCACGGAGGCACGTACGCCCTGACGGCCCGGCGGGTAGGAGCCCTCGCGGGGCTCGTGCGCGTCAGGTCGTCGCCGTCCGGTTCGACGGCTTCGAGTATCTTTTCGGAAGCCAAGACGGAGGACGCGCATGGATACGGCCGCAGCGACGGCAGCGGGCGCCGGTCCCGGTGCGCCCGGCACGGCGACCGGGATCCCGCCCGGGCAGCCGACCGCACCGCCCGACGCACCCCGCGACGGGCAACCCGCCGCGCGCGGCCCCCGCCGCCTCGCCGCGTGGGGTGCGCCGCGCCTCGACCCGTGGTGGACGGCGGTGCTGCTCTTCGCCGCGTACGCCACGCTTTCGCTGCTGCGTCACCTCACGATGGGCACCGCCTCCTGGGACCTCGGCATCTTCGAGCAGGCGGTCCGTGGTTACGCCCACCTCGGGGCGCCGATCGTGGATCTCAAGGGGCCGGGCACCAACATCCTGGGCGACCACTTCAGCCCGGTGCTGATCCTGCTCGCGCCGCTCTACCGGCTGCTGCCCTCGCCGATGACGCTGCTGACGGCGCAGGCGGCCCTGTTCGCGCTCTCGTCGGTGCCGGTCACCCGCACCGCCGCCCGGTATCTGGGGCGCGCCCGCGGGCTGGCGATCGGTGTCGCGTACGGACTGTCGTGGGGTGTGCAGAAGGCCGTCGACTTCGACTTCCACGAGATCGCATTCGCGATGCCGCTGCTGGCGTTCGCGCTGGAGGCGGTGGTGCGCGGGCGGTGGACGGCGGCGGTGTGCTGGGCGGCGCCGCTGGTGCTGGTCAAGGAGGACCTGGGCGTCACCGCCGCCGCCATCGGCATGGTGGTGCTGGTGCGCGCGCGGCGGGCGGTGCCGCTCGCCGTCGCGCTGGTCGGCTTCGGGCTGACCGCCACCGCCGTCACCCTCGGTGTGATCATCCCCGGGTTCAACGGCACCGGCTCGTACGACTACTGGACCAAGCTCGGCGGCGACGGCGCGGCGGGCCCGGGGATCGGGGTGGGCACCGCGCTGCACACCCTGCTGTGGGTGCTGCTGCCCACCACCGGTCTGCTGGCGCTGCGTTCCCCGCTGCTGCTGGCCGCGGTGCCCACCCTCGGCTGGCGGTTCGTCTCCCACGAGCCGCACTACTGGGGCATCGACTGGCACTACAACGCGGTGCTGATGCCGGTGGTCCTCCTCGCCCTCGTCGACGCGCTGGACCGTGCGGGGCGTTCGCCGCGGCCCTGGCTGCGCGGGCTGGCGGGGCAGCTCCCGGCCGCCTGTCTGGCCGCGGCGCTCGCGCTGACCACCACGCTGCCGCTGTCCCGGCTCACCGAGTCGGAGACCTACCGGATCCCGCCGGAGGCCGCCGCCGCCGAGCGGTTGCTGGCGACCGTCCCGGACGGCGCGAGCGTCGAGGCCGACATCCGTCCGCTGTCCCGGCTCGTCAGCCGCACCCGGGTGTTCTGGATCGGCGACACCCGCGGCATCGCCCCCGACTACATCGCCGTGCAGCTCGCCGACGGCCGCACCCTGGATCAGGTCCGCACCGAGGCCGAGCAGCGGCATCCGCACACCGGGTACGCGGTGTCCGGTACGGCCGCGGACTTCGTGGTGCTGCGGCGGACGTCCGGGCCCTGACGCCGGGCGGAATACCGGGGGCGGCGGCGGGCGGCGGTCGTTACGGTGGCCCGATGGCCCCCCAGATGATCATTCTCAACGGCGGTTCCAGCTCCGGCACGTCGTCGCTGGCCCGCGCCCTCCAGGACGTCCTGCCACGCCCGTGGCTGACGTTCGGCGTCGACAGTCTGATCGAGGCGCTGCCGCCGGGACTGATGGACGACCCCGACGGCCTCGTCCTCGGCCCGGACGGCTCGGTCACGCCCGGTGCCGCCTTCCACGCGCTCCAGGACAGCTGGCGGCACGGCGTCGCCGCGGTCGCCCGCGCCGGGGCGCCCGTCATCCTCGACGAGGTGTTCCTCGGCGGCGGCGAGGGCCGCCGCGCCTGGGAGCGCGCGCTGGGCGATCTGCCCGTCCTGTGGGTCGGCGTCCGCTGCGACGCCGCCGTCGCCACCGCCCGCGAACGCGCCCGCCCCGACCGCGTCCCCGGCATGGCCGCCGCCCAGGCGTCCCTCGTCCACCGCGGGATGACGTACGACATCGAGGTCGACACCGGCCGCCGCACGGCGCAGGAGTGCGCGCGGGAGGTGGCGGAGCGGGCGGGGTGACGG
>NZ_VKJP01000407.1 GCF_007280575.1 Streptomyces benahoarensis | reverse complement strand
CCCCGCCACTCCTCCGCGCACCGACCGGGCCTGCTCCTCCTACTCCTCCAACGGCCGCTGCACCGCCAGCAACGCCATGTCGTCCGCGCCCGCCCCGCCGGTGTGCCGGGCGACCTCGGCGACCAGCGTGTCCAGCAGCCGGTCAGGACCGGGGAAGGCCCGGCCGCGCAGCCGGGCCACCGGGTCGTAGAACTCGCCCGCCCGGTTGCGCGCCTCCGTCAGCCCGTCCGTGTACAGCAACAGGACCGCACCGGCGGGGAAGAACATCTCGTCCGCCCGGTCCGGCCACCCGGCCACCTCGCTCATCCCCAGCGGCAGCGCGTGCACCGCGGGCACCACCGTCCGCAGCCCGCCGTCCGGGGCGAGCAGCAGCGGCGGCGGATGCCCCCGGTTCAGGACCCTCAGCACGGCCCGCTCCCCGGACGGGATCTCCGCGAGCACGGCCGTGGTGAACCCCTCGTACTGGTCCAGCCCCTCGCGCCGCCGCCCCTCCCGCTGGAGCGCCCGCTCCAGCCGGCCGGCCACCGCCTCCAGCGTCGCCTCCTGCTCCGCCGCCTCCCGGAACGCCCCGATGACGATCACCGCCGCCTCCACCGCCTCCAGCCCCTTCCCCCGGACGTCGCCGACGATCAGCCGTACGCCGTGCGGCGTCTCCTGCACCGCGTAGAGATCCCCGCCGATCCGCGCGTCGGCCTGCGCCCCCACGTAACGGGCGGCGACCGCCAGCCCCCCGACCCGCTCCGGCGGCGTCGGCAGCACGGCCCGCTGGGCGGCCTCGGAGACATCGCGTACGGAGGCGAGCCGGGCGTCGGAGAGCCGTACGACGCGGTTGATGCCGAGGGCGAGGACGGCGACGACGAAGACGGTGGAGACCTCGGTGGCGGAGAGGTTGGTGTCCTGGGCATCGGTGAAGAGCGCCGCGCCCAGTTCGCCGAGCAGCGCCGCGAGCGCGGTGAGCGCCGTGTTCCGCAGCGAGTACAGGGGCGCGGCGACCAGCGGCGCCGCCGAGAAGAACGGCGAGGCGGTGAAGCGGGCGGGGGTGACGAGCTCGAAGACGATGCCGACGACGATCAGCAGGGCGGGCAGCCAGCGCGCCACCCGACGGCCGAGGGGCGACAGCTGCGCCCGCCGCTCCCGGTCCCCCGGGCGGACCCGCCCGCCTCGCGCCATCCGCACCGGCCTCTTCCCACGCCTCGCCCGTCCACGGGCCGTCACCACACCCGCCCGCTCCTCGGCCCCTCAAGACTTTCCGCCCCGCCCCCGGTGCGCGAGCCGACGGGGGCCGGACGGGTCACCCTCGGGCGGACGGAACGTCTGACGGCCCGACGGCTCACCCAAGGCACCGGAAAACACGAAGCGCCCCGGCCGATACCCCCGGCCGGGGCGCTGAACCGCAGGTCAGAAGAGCATCCCTGCGAGGAATCCGGTGGGCCATCAGGGGCTCGAACCCTGAACCAATGGATTAAAAGTCCACTGCTCTGCCAATTGAGCTAATGGCCCGCTCCGAGCAGCATAGCCCGACACCCTCCCGCGCCCCGAAGGCATTGCCGCCCCAGGCGCTCCGCGGCGGCGCCGGGCGGGCGCGCCCGTGGCGGTTTCGGGGCCTCAACGCGCAGGGCCCGTACGGCACTTGTGTGCGGTACGGGCCCTGCGGCCGGAGTGGCGACGCCGGGTCACGACGTCGCGGTGTCCGGGGTCAGCTGTGGTCAGCCGTTGCGCTTCCAGCGCGGCTTGTCGTCGCGGCGGCCGAAGGAACCGGCGGCACCCGCACCCGAGCCACGGTGGTCGTCACGGCGGCCGTAGGGACGGTCGCTGGCACCGGAGCGGTAGCCACCGGACGGGCGGCCACCGGAACGGTCGTCACGGTTGAACGGACGGTCGCCGCCACCGGAACGGTAGCCGCCGGAGGCCGGACGGCTGCCGGAACGGTCGTCACGGTTGAACGAACGGCTGGGACGGTCACCGCGGTCGCGGCCGAAGCCGGAGCCGGAGCCGGAACCGGAGCGGTCGTCACGGCGGTCGAACGAGCGGCCACCGGAACGGTCGTCGCGGCGGTCGTCACGACGGTCGAAAGAACGGCCACCCGACCGGTCGTCACGACGGTCATCACGGCGCTCGAAAGAACGGCCACCCGACCGGTCATCGCGACGGTCATCACGGCGCTCGAAAGAACGGCCACCGGAACGGTCGTCACGACGGTCGTCACGACGGTCGAAAGAACGGCCACCCGACCGGTCGTCACGACGGTCATCACGACGCTCGAAAGAACGGCCACCCGACCGGTCGTCACGACGGTCATCACGGCGCTCGAAAGAACGGCCACCGGAACGCTCGTCGCGGCGGTCGCGGCGCTCGTAGTTCCCGCGCTCGTCACGCTGTGCGGGGCGGCGCTCCTCGGGGGCGTCGGCCTGGGCCGGGGCCTCGGCGGCCGCGGCCTCCACGGTCGCGGCGACGGCGGCGAGCGCCTCGGCCGGGTCCTCGCCGCGCTCACGGGCGGCGCGGGTGGTCAGCCGGTCCGCGTCCTCGCGCAGTTCGGTGGCGCGGCGCTGCACGCGCTCCAGCTCCCGGGTCAGCTCCTGGACCTCGCGCTCGGCCTGCTTGGCGGAGTTCGCGGCCGACTCGGCCTGGACCTCGGTGAGCGACCGCGCGCCGGTGATCTGGGCGACGTCCTCGTCGAAGGCGCCCGCACCGCCGACGATGTGGCGCGAGGCGTCCACGCCCGCGTCCTCCATCAGGCGGAAGATCTGCCGGCGCTGGTGCGGCAGGGACAGCGAGACGACGGTGCCGGAGCGGCCCGCACGGGCCGTACGGCCGGAACGGTGCAGGTAGTCCTTGTGGTCACCGGCCGGGTCGACGTTGAGGACCAGGTCGATGCCGTCGACGTGGATACCGCGCGCGGCGACGTCGGTGGCGACCAGGCAGTTGACGTAGCCGTCCTTGAAGTCCGCCAGGGTGCGGGTCCGCGCGCCCTGCGTCATACCGCCGTGCAGCGCGTCGGACTTCACCCCGGCGTCCCGCAGCTGCTCGGCGACGCGGTCGGCGCCGAGCTGGGTGCGGACGAAGATGATCGTGCGGCCCTTACGGGCGGCGATGGCGGCGGTGACCGGCGCCTTGTCCTTCGGCTTCACGACGAGGACGTGGTGGGTCATGGTCGTGACGTTGCCCTGAGCGCTGTCGACCTCGTGGCTGACCGGCTCGTTCAGGTAACGCTTGACCAGCGTGCCGATCTCGTTCTCCATCGTGGCGGAGAAGAGCATCCGCTGGCCGCCGGTCGGCACCAGGTCGAGCAGCTCGGTGACCTCGGGCAGGAAGCCCAGGTCGGCCATCTGGTCGGCCTCGTCGAGGACGGCGACCTCGACCTCGTCCAGCGAGCAGGCGCCGCGGTTGATGATGTCGCGCAGGCGGCCCGGGGTGGCGACGAGGACGTCGACGCCGCGCTCCAGGGCGTAGATCTGGTTACCCATGGACGTACCGCCGCAGACGACCTTGAGCTTCAGGCCGAGGACGTCGCCGTAGGGCTGCAGCGCGTCGCTGACCTGCATGGCCAGCTCGCGGGTGGGGGTGAGGATGACGCCGCGGGGGCGCTTCTTCTCGGTGCGGCCGCCGGACAGGCGGGTCAGCAGCGGCAGACCGAAGGAGAGGGTCTTGCCGGAGCCGGTACGGCCGCGGCCGAGGATGTCGCGCCCGGCGATGGCGTCCGGGATGGTCGCCGCCTGGATCGGGAACGGCGTGGTGACACCGTTCTGCGCCAGCTTGCGGACGATCTTCTCGTCGAGACCGAGGTCCGCGAAGGTGATCTGCGGCTCCTCGTCGGCGGCGGCCTCCTCGACGGCCTCGGGGGCCTCGACGGCCTCGGGGGCCTGCTCGGCGTCCTCGACGGGAAGCGCCGTCACAGCCTGCTCGTCGTCTGCGGGCAGGACGGACTGTTCAGTGGAAATGGACATGCGAAATGCGAAACCTTCCGGAGTCTCGGCACGCGCCCAAACTCCGTGTATTTCACAGAGACCGCCTCAATGCGGTCAGCCACGGCAAGGGAGAGAACGCGCCACGCGGCGCGCTTCTTTTCTGGCGCCGGGCAAATGGGATCAAACGATCTGCCACCATACGCACCTCCACCCCGGTAAGGCAAATGGCGGCCCCCTCCCGGTGCAGCACCGGGCCCCGCGGGCGTCAGCCCAGCGCCTCCGGCAGCGGCCCCGGCGCCTGCGGCGTGGGCCCGGACGCCCCGGCGGTCGGCGTCCCGACGTCGCCGGACGGCGGTACGGGGCTCCCCGGCGTGGCCGGAGGCGTCGGCCCGGCGGGCGAGGCGGGCCCGGAGGCCGGACCCGACGGCGACGGCCGCGGGCCCACCGGGGAGCCCGGCCCACTCTCCGGACTCCCGGCGGTACGGGACGGCGCGGGCGGCGCGGTGACACCCGGCCCCGGCGCGCGTCCGGCCCCGGGCGCCGCGGTACGACCCATGCCCTGCTCCCCCGCCCCGGGGGTGGCCGCGGGCCGCCCCATACGGTGCGGCCCCGAGCCGCTGCCATCGACCGTGAGCCCGCCCGGCGCACGCGGCGCCCGGTCGCCCGTACCGCCGCGCGGGGCGGTGCCGCCCGCCGGCCGCGGCGCATGGCCGGGGCCGGTCACGCTCACGCACCCGGCGAGCGAGGCGGTCAGCGACGCGGCGACGGCCACCGCGGCCACGGCCCGGCGCACGGGCCCACCGTCCTTACGGGAGGCGGGTGTTGACGCGGCGCGGGGCGCTCCGGAAAGCGGCGGGACGGCGCCCGCCGGAAGCACGGGAGTCGCGGGGTTCGGTCGCACGGGCGGACCTCCGTGTCCGGGGCGCGGACGGCGGCAGGCGTCGGCGCGGCCGGCTGGAAAAGCGGGGGACGCCCTGCCCAACTCCCGCGCCCCGCCCGAGGACACGCGCCGGACCGCCCCGATCCCGGGCACGCCCGCGCAACCGCCCCGGCCACAGCCCGCCACC
>NZ_VKJP01000406.1 GCF_007280575.1 Streptomyces benahoarensis | reverse complement strand
CCCCGGTTCTCCCGCACCCCTGGCGCCGTCCGCCGCCCGCCCGCCCAACCGGGCGCCGACACCGCGGAGATCGCCCGCGACTGGGCCGTCCCCGGCCTGCTCGACGACGTCCAGGACGTTCCGCCGCCCATTCCCGGAGCCGACCGCGACAGACCGTTCCCCGGCGCCTCGCCCCGGCACGCCGGAGGCCCACTGACGGCCGCCGCGCGCCCCTTCGTCGCTCACCGCAACTCGGCTCCCAGGAGGGCCAGGACACCATGAAGCGCCAGATCTTCACCGCGGACCACGAAGCCTTCCGCGAGACGGTACGCACCTTCCTCGCCAAGGAGGTCACCCCGCACTACGCACAGTGGGAGCAGGACGGCATCGTCAGCCGGGACGCCTGGCGGGCAGCCGGCCGACAGGGCCTGCTGGGCCTGTCCGTCCCGGAGGAGTACGGCGGCGGAGGTAACCCCGACTTCCGCTACAGCGCCGTGCTGGCCGAGGAGTTCACCCGCGCCGGAGCCCCGGGCCTCGCCGTCGGACTGCACAACGACATCGTCGGCCCCCACCTCACCACGCTCGCCACCGACGAACAGAAGCGCCGGTGGCTGCCCGGCTTCTGCAGCGGCGAGATCATCACCGCCATCGCGATGACCGAGCCCGACGCCGGTTCCGACCTCCAGGGCATCCGCACCACCGCCACCGACCACGGCGACCACTGGATCCTCAACGGCTCCAAGACCTTCATCCCCAACGGCATCCTCGCCGACCTCGTCATCGTCGTCGCCCGCACCACCCCCGAGGGCGGGGCGCACGGCCTGAGCCTCCTCGTCGTCGAGCGCGGCATGGACGGCTTCGAGCGCGGCCGCAACCTCGACAAGATCGGCCAGAAGGCCCAGGACACCGCGGAACTCTTCTTCCACGACGTCCGGGTCCCCAAGAAGAACCTCCTCGGCGAGCTGAACGGCGCCTTCGTCCACCTGATGACGCACCTCGCGCAGGAGCGGATGGGCATCGCCGTCGCCGGGATCGCGGGCGCCGAGCATCTGCTGGAGATCACCACGCGGTATGTCAAGGAACGCGAGGCGTTCGGCCGCCCGCTCGCGCGGCTCCAGCACATCCGCTTCGAGATCGCCGAGATGGCCACCGAATGCGCCGTCACCCGCGCCTTCCTGGACCGCTGCACAGCCGACCACTCCGCCGGGGAGCTGGACGCGGTACACGCGTCGATGGCCAAGTGGATGGGCCACCGAACTGCACAAACGCGTCGCCGGCCGTTGTCTGCAACTCCACGGCGGATACGGCTACATGGCTGAATTCCCGGTGGCCAAGGCGTTCACCGACGGCCGCATCCAGACCATCTACGGAGGGACGACGGAGATCATGAAAGAGATCATCGGCCGCTCCCTGCTCGGCTGACCCGGCGCCGCCCGGCCCGCCCCGCCGCGCCCTGCCACACCCCGCCGAGACTTTCCCCTCATGCGAAAGGCTGCCTGACTTGAGCACCGAAGCGTACGTGTACGACGCGATCCGCACCCCGCGCGGCCGCGGCAAGGCCAACGGCGCCCTGCACGGCACCAAGCCCGTCGACCTCGTCGTCGGTCTCCTCCACGAACTGCGCTGCCGCTTCCCCGGTCTGGACCCGGCCGCCATCGACGACATCGTTCTCGGCGTGGTCAGCCCGATCGGCGACCAGGGAGCCGACATCGCCAAGATCGCGGCCATCGCCGCGGGGCTGCCCGACACCGTGGCCGGAGTCCAGGAGAACCGCTTCTGTGCCTCCGGCTTGGAAGCCGTCAACCTCGCCGCCGCCAAGGTCCGTTCCGGATGGGAGGACCTGGTCCTGGCCGGTGGCGTCGAGTCCATGTCACGGGTACCGATGGCCTCCGACGGCGGCGCCTGGCACCTGGACCCGATGACCAACTTCGAGACCAACTTCATCCCGCAGGGCGTCGGCGCCGACCTCATCGCCACCCTCGGCGGCTTCTCCCGCCACGATGTCGACACCTTCGCCGCCCTCTCCCAGGAACGCGCCGCCCAGGCGTGGAAGGAAGGCCGCTTCGACCGCTCCGTCGTCCCGGTACGCGACCGCAACGGCCTGGTCGTCCTCGACCGCGACGAGCACATCCGCCCCGGCACCACCGCCGAGTCGCTGGCCGGTCTCAAGCCGTCCTTCGCCACGATCGGCGACGCGGGCGGCTTCGACGCCGTCGCGCTGCAGAAATACCACTGGGTCGAGAAGATCGACCACGTTCACCACGCGGGCAACTCCTCCGGCATCGTCGACGGCTCCGCCCTCGTCGCCATCGGCAACGCCGCCGTCGGTGAGCGCCACGGCCTGACGCCACGCGCCCGGATTGCCGCCGCCGCGGTCTCCGGCGCCGACCCGACGATCATGCTGACCGGTCCCGCGCCCGCGGCCCGCAAGGCGCTCGCCAAGGCCGGGCTGACCATCGACGACATCGACCTCGTCGAGATCAACGAAGCCTTCGCCGCCGTGGTCCTGCGGTTTGCCCAGGACATGGGGCTTTCCCTCGACAGGATCAACGTCAACGGCGGCGCCATCGCCATGGGCCACCCGCTGGGCGCCACCGGCGCGATGATCATCGGCACCCTCATCGACGAGCTGGAGCGCCAGGACAAGCGGTACGGCCTGGCCACCCTCTGCGTCGGCGGCGGCATGGGCATCGCCACCGTCATCGAGCGCCTCTGACCGCCCGTCCCACCCCTTACGGAGAAGCCACAGTGAGCGAGACCTCTGCGATGTCGACCATCCGCTGGGAACAGGACGAGACCGGCGTGGTCACCCTGGTCCTGGACGATCCCGGCCAGTCCGCCAACACCATGAACGACGCCTTCAAGACCTCCCTCACCGCGGTCGCCGACCGCCTGGAGGCCGCACAGGACACCGTCCGCGGCATCATCGTCACCTCCGCCAAGAAGACCTTCTTCGCCGGTGGTGACCTGCGCGAACTGATCGCCGTCACCCCCGAAGGCGCCCAGCGGGCGTTCGAGGAGGGCATGGGTATCAAGCGCGATCTGCGCCGCATCGAAACCCTCGGCAAGCCCGTCGTCGCCGCCCTCAACGGCGCGGCCCTGGGCGGCGGCTACGAGATCGCGCTCGCCTGCCACCACCGCATCGCCCTCGACACCCCCGGCACCAAGATCGGCCTGCCGGAGGTCACCCTCGGCCTGCTGCCCGCGGGCGGCGGCGTCACCCGCACCGTGCGGCTCCTCGGCATCGCCGACGCCCTGCTGAAGGTGCTGCTCCAGGGCACGCAGTACAACGCCGTACGGGCGAAGGACGCCGGTCTGATCCACGACGTCGCCGCCACGCCCGAGGAACTCCTCGCCAAGGCCCACGCGTTCATCGACGAGCACCCCGCCTCCCAGCAGCCCTGGGACGTCAAGGGCTACCGCATCCCGGGCGGCACCCCCGCGCAGCCCAAGTTCGCCGCCCACCTCCCGGCGTTCCCCGCCAACCTCAAGAAGCAGCTCAACGGCGCGCCCTACCCGGCGCCGCGCAACATCCTCGCCGCCGCGGTCGAGGGCTCCCAGGTCGACTTCGAGACCGCCCAGACCATCGAGGCGCGGTACTTCACCGAGCTGGTCACCGGCCAGATCTCGAAGAACATGATCCAGGCGTTCTTCTTCGACCTCCAGGCCGTCAACTCCGGCGCCAGCCGCCCGAAGGACATCGCGCCCCGCACCGTCGAGAAGGTCGCCGTCCTCGGCGCCGGGATGATGGGCGCGGGCATCGCCTACAGCTGTGCCCGGGCGGGGATCCAGGTCGTCCTCAAGGACGTCTCGCCGGAGGCCGCCGCCAAGGGCAAGGCGTACTCCGAGGGGTTGCTCGCCAAGGCCCTGGCCCGGGGCCGCACCACCGAGCGCAAGCGGGACGAACTCCTCGCCCGCATCACCCCCACCGCCGATCCGCAGGACCTCGCGGGCTGCGACGCCGTGATCGAGGCGGTCTTCGAGGACGCCGCGCTCAAGCACAAGGTCTTCGAGGAGATCGAGCACATCGTGGCGCCCGACGCGCTGCTCTGCTCCAACACCTCGACCCTGCCCATCTCGCAGCTGGCCGAGGGGGTGCAGCGGGACGCCGACTTCATCGGCCTGCACTTCTTCTCGCCCGTCGACAAGATGCCGCTGGTGGAGATCATCAAGGGGGAGCGCACCGGCGACGAGGCGCTGGCCCGCGCCTTCGACCTGGTTCGCCGCATCCGCAAGACCCCGATCGTGGTCAACGACTCGCGGGGCTTCTTCACCTCGCGGGTCATCGGCCAGTTCATCAACGAGGGCGTGGCGATGGTCGGCGAGGGCCTCGACCCGGCCTCCGTCGAACAGGCCGCCGCCCAGGCCGGGTACCCGGCCAAGGTGCTCTCCCTCATGGACGAGCTGACGCTGACGCTGCCGCGCAGGATCCGCCGGGAGACGCAGCGCGCCGTGGAGGCGGCCGGCGGCAGCTGGGCGGCGCACCCCTCCGACGCGGTCGTCGACCGGATGGTGGACGAGTTCGGCCGCACCGGGCGCAGCGGCGGCGCCGGTTTCTACGACTACGCCGAGGACGGCACCCGCAGCGGCCTGTGGCCCGGGCTGCGCGAGCATTTCACCCGGCCGGACGCCGCCATCCCGTTCCGTGACATGCAGGAGCGGATGCTGTTCGCCGAGGCGCTGGACACCGTCCGCTGCTTCGAGGAGGGCGTGCTGACCTCGGTCGCCGACGCCAACATCGGCTCCATCCTCGGCATCGGCTTCCCCGGCTGGACCGGCGGTGTGCTCCAGTACATCAACGGCTACGAGGGCGGCCTGCCCGGTTTCGTGGCCCGCGCCCGGGAGCTGGCGACGGCGTACGGCGAGCGCTTCGCGCCGCCCGCGCTGCTGGTCGAGAAGGCGGAGAAGGGAGAGCCCTTCCGCGACGCCTGAGCGAACGGCCCGGGCGGGCGGCGACGGGACCGGGCGCGGCGGGGGACAGCCCCTGACCTGTCTCTTATACACAACTCCGAGCCCACGAGAC
>NZ_VKJP01000405.1 GCF_007280575.1 Streptomyces benahoarensis | reverse complement strand
CCCCTCTCCACCACCACCCCCGCCGGTCTCACCGGCCAGCGCGGCTACGTCGTCAAGGCCGTCACCGACTATCTGACCGACCACCACCTCGTCGACGAGGACACCCTGCGCTCCGGCGGCTACCGCATCACCACCACCCTGGAGCGCACACGCCAGGACGCCCTCACCCACGCCGTCGGCGCCAAACTCACCGACCGGCTCAGCGACACACGCCCCGTCGACGCCGCCGTCCGCGCCGGTGGCGCCTCCATCGACCCGGCGACCGGCCGCGTCGTCGCCCTCTACGGCGGCACCGACTACGCCAAGCAGTACGTCAACAGCGCCACCCGCCGCGACTACCAGGTCGGCTCCGTCTTCAAGCCGCTGGTCTTCGCCTCCGCCGTCCAGAACGGCTCGACCACCCAGAGCGGCGCCCGCATCACCCCGAACACCCCCTACGACGGCACCAACAAGCGCATGACCGTCCAGCACGGCCACTCCACCGGCTTCGCCCCCGCCAACGAGGACGACCGCTCCTACGGGCAGATCACGGTCACCGCCGCCATGGACAAGTCCGTCAACGCCGTCTTCGCCCAGATGGGTATCGACGTCGGCCCCGCCAAGGTCAAGGACACCGCCGTCGCCCTCGGCGTCCCCGAGGACGCCCCCGGACTCGCCACCTCCCAGGGCGCCATCTCCCTGGGCACCGCCACCCCCAGCGTCCTCGACATGACCCAGGTCTACGCCACCCTCGCGCACCACGGGCGGCACCGCCCGTACACCCTCGTCGACAAGGTCACCAAGGACGGGCAGCAGATCGCGCTGCCCGACCGGCCCGAGACCACCGCCGTGAGCCGCTCCGCCGCCGACACCACCACCTCGATGCTCCGCAACGTCGTCGAGGGCGGCACCGCCACCGCCGCCCAGGCCGCCGGGCGGCCCGCCGCGGGCAAGACCGGTACCGCCGAGGACGACAAGGCCGCCTGGTTCGCCGGGTACACCCCCGAACTCGCCACCGTCGTCGCCGTCCTCGGCCAGCACCCGGAGACCGCCGCGCAGCAACCCCTCTACGGGGCCGCCGGGCTGCCCCGCGTCAACGGCGGCGGCTTCCCCGCCCAGATCTGGGCCGACTACACCGCCGCCGCCCTGCGCGGGCAGCCGGTCCGCAACTTCGACCTGAAACTGGAGCCCGGCGCCCAGGGCTCCGCCTCCCCGGGCCCGTCCGCCTCGGGCGCCTCCCCGTCCCCGTCCGGCTCCGCCACCGCCCCGACCGGCGGCCCGCGGCCCACCAACCGGCCCGGCGCCCCCACCGCGGGGCCGCCGCCCGCCGGTCCCGGCGGCGCGGACGGCGGCACGGGCGCGGACGGCGGCGCAGGGGAGAACGGCGGCGGCGAGGGCGGTTACGGCTACTGAGCGACAGGCGAGGGCAGCGGTTACGGCTGCTGAGCGACGGCCGCCGGACGGGCGGCGAAGGCCGGTCCCGGACCGCCCGCCCCCGGCCGGGCTCAATGCCCCGATGTGGCCTTCAGCCCCACCACCGCGACCAGCAGCAGACAGATGAAGAAGATCCGGGCCGCGGTCACCGGCTCGCCGAGGACCACCATCCCGATCACCGCCGCACCGGCGGCGCCGATCCCGACCCACACGCCGTACGCCGTACCGATCGGCACCGTACGCGCCGCGACCGACAGCATCAGCATGCTCGCCACGATGCCCGCGCCGGTGAACACGCTCGGCCACAGCCGTGTGAACCCGTCGGTGAACTTCATCCCGATCGACCAGCCGACCTCCAGCAGACCGGCGACCGCGAGCAGGATCCATGCCATGACGGCACCTCCGTGAAAGAGTTTCAACAGGGGGTGCGTCGTCTTTTCCTGCCCGGTACGGCGCGTCTCGTCGGGTGCTCCCGAGGCTAGCAACGCGGTATGCGAAACGGGCGGTGACCTCGGTCACCGCCCGTACACCGCGGGCCCGCTCCCGTACGGCGGCGGGCCCCGGAACGCCTTACAGGTACAGCCCCGTCGAATCGTCCGCGCCCTCCAGCCGCTCCGCGGCCACCGCGTGCAGATCCCGCTCCCGCATCAGCACGTACGCCACCCCGCGCACCTCGACCTCGGCCCGGTCCTCCGGGTCGTACAGCACCCGGTCACCGATCTCCACGGTCCGTACGTTCTGCCCCACGGCGACCACTTCGGCCCAGGCCAGCCGACGGCCGACGGCGGCGGTCGCCGGGATGACGATGCCCCCGGTCGAGCGGCGCTCGCCCTCGGGGATGTCCGTCCGCACCAGCACGCGGTCGTGCAGCATCCGGATCGGCAGCTTGTCGTGGGTTTCCTTGACGTTATTCGGGCTCACGGCACGACCGTACCCGTACCCCGGCCGCCGCCCGACCGCCGGGCGCCGCTCAGCCGCGCCGCTTCCGGGAGCGCACCACCAGCAGGCCCACGACGCCGACGCCGACCATCGCGACCGGCACGATCCGCTCCAGCCGCGGCGCACCGTCCTCCGACACCAACTGGGCGCGGACGTCCGACACCACGCGGTTGGCCGCCACATAGGCGCGACCGGCCGTGCGGTCCACCGCCTCGACGGTCTTCGCCTTCGCCTCACCGATGATCGTCTTCGGGTGCAGCCGCACACCGATCTCGTCGAGCATCACGGCGAGATCCTGCCGCCTGCGGACGATGTCCGCCTCGATCTGCGCAGGGGTCCTGGCTTCCGGCACCGCGCTGCCTCCGTCGTCTCGGGCCGATGCGTACGGGACCTGGCACGAGGCCCCGTACGGAACCGGCCACCACATGCGTACCGATTCGTGCACACAGTCTGTCAGCTCACACCTCGCCGCGCCCCACAGCACCCCCTGTAACGCGTGGCCCCCGCACCCCGGTGCCACCGGGCCATCGGTCCGACGCCGTAATCTCGGGGCGTACGGAACCTTCGAAGGAGAGCCATGAGCGAGCGACTGCAGCCCGGCGACACCGCCCCCGCCTTCACCCTGCCCGACGCGGACGGAAACGAGATCTCGCTCGCCGGCCACAAGGGCCGCAAGGTCATCGTCTACTTCTACCCGGCCGCCCTCACCCCCGGCTGCACCAAGCAGGCGTGCGACTTCACCGACAACCTCGACTTCCTCGCAGGTCACGGCTACGACGTCATCGGCATCTCGCCCGACAAGCCGGAGAAGCTGGCGAAGTTCCGCGAGCAGGAGGAGCTGAAGGTGACGCTCCTCGGCGACCCCGACAAGAAGGTCCTGGAGGCGTACGGCGCCTTCGGCGAGAAGAAGCTGTACGGCAAGGTCGTCACCGGCGTGATCCGCTCCACCGTCATCGTCGACGAGGACGGCAAGGTCGAGCGCGCGCTGTACAACGTGAAGGCCACCGGCCATGTCGCGAAGATCATCAAGGATCTGAAGCTCGCACCGGCGTCCTGACGCGGTCGGTCCGGCGGCGGGCGGGCGGACGGAGGCGGGCCCGCTCCGGCCACGCCGCGCCCGGTCCGGCGGCGGAGGGCGGAGGCGGGCGGTCCGGCGCCGCCACCCGCCCGCCGGACCGGCCCCCGGGCGGCCTACTCCGGCCCGTCCGCCGCCACCGCCACCCGGTCCGGCAGCTCCAGCACCGCCCGGGCGCCGCCGTCCTCCGCCGCACCGAAGTCCAGCCGCGCCCCCAGCACCCCGGCCTGACCCACCGCGATCGTCAGCCCCAGACCGTGCCCGGTCCCCCGCTCCGGCGCCGCCGTACGGAACCGCCGCGGCCCCTCCGCACGCAGATCCGCCGGATACCCCGGCCCGTGATCCCGCACCACGATGCGGTTGCCCGCCACCACCACCTCGATCGGCGGCTTCCCGTGCCGCTCCGCGTTGGCCAGCAGATTCACCAGCACCCGCTCCACCCGGCGCCGGTCCGTCTCCACGATCCGCGGCTCCCCCTCGACCGTCACCGTCACCTCGTCCACGCCGCGCTGCCCCGCCGCCCGCCGCACGATCCCCCGCACCAGCGACGGCAGCTCGCAGGCGTCCGCATCCGCCCGCTCCACCCCGGCGTCCAGCCGCGACACCTCCAGCAGGTCCTCCACCAGCCGCCGCATCGCCTGCGCCCGGTCCCGCACCAGCTCCACCGCCCGCGGCTGCGGCAACAGCTCCGCCGCCGCCACCAGCCCCGCCACCGGCGTCCGCAGCTCATGCGCCACATCCGCGGTGAACTCCCGCTCCGCCTGCGCCTGCGCCGCCAGCGACGTCGCCATGTGATGCACACTCCGGCCCAACTCGGCCACCTCGTCCCGCCCCGCGCTCGCCAACCCGTCCCACTCCAGCTCCGGCCCCGCACCCGCCGCTATCCGCCGCGCCGCCGCCGCACTCAACCGCAGCCGCCGCGACAGCCGCTGCGCCACGAACCACGACACCCCCGCCATCAACACGACCGTGCCCACACCCGCGATCAGCAGCGCCCGGTCCAGCGCCACCCGCGCCGGATCGTCCTCCGGATACGCCGCCGACACCGACAGCGACCGCCCCCACCGCGCGCCGCCCGTCCCGTCGTCGACACCCGTCGCCGCCCACACCCGCGGATCCTCGCCCCCGCTCAGATACGTCCCCGACCGCCCCGCGAACACCGCGTCCCGCAACGGCCCCGGCAACGCCGCGTCGTCCAGCTGCGCCCCCATCGCCAGCGTCCCGTCCCGCTGGTATATCTGCACCGCCGAACTGAGCCGGACGTCCTGATACGCGCGCGCCGCACGCTCCCGCCCGGCATCGGCGATGTGATGCACCGCGAAACCCAGCACCACCACGGCGAGCGCCGTCATACACGAAATGGCCAGCGCGATCCGGCCCCTGATCCCCATCACGCGAGGCTGTACATCTCCGTCGTGTCCCCCATCGGCGTCGAACCGTCGTACGTCACCTCAAGCCCGGTGAACGCCCGGCCCCCCTCGACCGTCCGCACCCCGTACAGCCGGAACCTCGCCGGGAACACCGCGTCCCCCGCCGTCCCCGCCGCCGCCTTCTCCACCTGCACCACGCAGGTGGAGAAGGCGGCGGCGGGGACGGCGGGGGACGCGGTGTTCCCGGC
>NZ_VKJP01000404.1 GCF_007280575.1 Streptomyces benahoarensis | reverse complement strand
CTCGCCGCCAAGCTGGAGGAGATCACCGGCCGCACCGTCCCGGTCGGCTCGCTCGACATCACCATGTACCGCGACGACCTGCGCCTGGGCCCCGCCCGTGCGCTCGCCCGCACCGAGATCCCCGGTGCGGTGACCCGAGGCGTGCGGCGCGGTGCGGCCCGGTGCGTCGGACCGGGTGCGGCCAGGCCGGTGCGGCGCGTTCCGCCCGTCCCCGTCCCGCCCGGGGGGCCCCGCGGCCCCGCTACGCCGGAGACCGCGGCCAGGTCACGGTCGAGTTCGCCGGGATGCTCCCGCTGATCCTGCTGGTGCTCGTGCTGCTGTGGCAGTTCGTGCTGCTCGGCTACACCTTCTCGCTCGCCGCGCACGCCGCCGACCGGGGCGCGCGCGCCGCCGTCGCGCTCCGGGGAGGCGGCCCGGGCGCCTGCCGCACCGCCGCCACCGGCGAACTCCCCGCCTCCTGGCGCACCGCCGCCACCACCACCTGCGCCGCCGACTCCGGCCTCTGGCACGCGACCGTACGCCTCAAGGTCCCGGTCCTCTTCCCGGGCGCGGCCGCCTTCCCCTGGACGGTCAGCGGCACGGCGGGAGCCGTTGACGAGGAGGGGCGATGAGCCGGACTCCGTTCCGCGGGACGCGCCGTACGGGCCCCGGACAGGCCCGTACCGCCGGGCCCGGGCCGACCCGTACCGCCGGGCCCGGCGCATCCCGTACCGCCCGCGCCCCCGGCGCACGGCCCACCGCCCCGCGCCTGCGCAGGCGCGACCGTCTCCGCCTCCCCGCCCGCCTCCGCGCCCGCGCCCGCGACCGCGGCCAGGCATCCATCGAATTCCTCGGCTTCCTGCCGTTGCTGCTGGTCGTCGCGCTCGCCGTCGTCCAACTCGGCATCGCCGCCTTCGCCGTGCAGCAGGCCGGTACGGGCGCCCGCGCCGCCGCCCGGACCGCCTCGCTCGACCCGCTCGACCGCCCACGCGACCCGGCCGCCGCCGGGCGCGCCGCGATGACCGGGTGGGTCGCCGACCGGGCCCGGATCGGCGTCGACGGCGCGGCCGACGCGGTCCGTGCCACCGCGACCGTCACCCTGCCCTCCCTCATCCCCGGTGTCTCCCTCGGCACCGTCAGCCGCAGCGCGACGATGCCCCGTCCCGCGGCCGCGCACGTACCGGGTGCCGCCCCGGAAGGAGTCCTCGCGCCATGAGCCTCAAAGGCCGGATCGCCGCCCCGGAACCGGAGGGCGAGGCCCGCTCCGACGGACGACTGGTGCCCGTCTACCGCGCCAAGCTCCTCCAGGAGATCGACCTCGCGGAGATGTCCGCGCTGACCGCCGCCGAACGCCGCTCCCGCCTGGAGCGCGTCCTCGGCCACATCATCAGCCGCGAGGGCCCCGTCCTCTCCACCGCCGAACGTGATCTGCTCATCCGCCGCGTCGTCGACGAGGCGCTGGGCCTCGGCGTCCTCGAACCGCTCCTCGAAGACGCCTCCATCACCGAGATCATGGTCAACGGCCCCGACCGGATCTACGTCGAACGCCACGGCCGCGTCGAGCCCGTCCCCGTCCGCTTCGCCTCCCACGAGCAGCTGATGCAGACCATCGAGCGGATCGTCTCCACCGTCAACCGCCGCGTGGACGAGTCGAATCCGATGGTCGACGCCCGGCTGCCGTCCGGCGAACGCGTCAACGTCATCATCCCGCCGCTCGCCCTCAACGGCGCCGTCCTCACCATCCGCCGCTTCCCCCGCGCCTACGCCCTCGCCGAACTCCTCGGCATGGGCACCCTCGACGAGCAGACGCTGCTGCTGCTCGCCGCCCTCGTCCGCGCCCGCTTCAACATCGTCGTCTCCGGGGCCACCGGCGCCGGGAAGACCACCCTGCTCAACGCGCTCTCCGGGCTCATCCCGGACGGCGAGCGGATCATCACCGTCGAGGACGCCGCCGAACTCCAGCTCCAGCAGAGCCACGTCATCCGCCTGGAGTCCCGCCCGCCCAACGTCGAGGGCAAGGGCCGCATCACCATCCGCGACCTCGTCCGCAACTCCCTGCGCATGCGCCCCGACCGCATCATCGTCGGCGAGGTCCGCGGCGGCGAGACCCTCGACATGCTCCAGGCCATGTCCACCGGCCACGACGGCTCCCTCGCCACCGTCCACGCCAACAGCGCCGAGGACGCCCTGATGCGGCTCCAGACCCTCGCCTCCATGTCCGACGTCAAGATCCCCTTCGAGGCGCTGCGCGACCAGATCAACAGCGCCGTCGACTGCCTCGTCCAACTCGGGCGCGGCGCCGACGGCGCCCGCCGCATCACCGAGGTCGCCCTCCTCGACTCCCGCGGCCACCAGGCGTACCGCCTCGCCGCCGTCTGCCGCTTCGAGACCGAACCGATGACCGCCGACCGGCAGGTCCACGGCCGCATCCGCCACTTCCCGCTGCCGCGCCGCACCGCCGAACGCCTGCGGATGGCGGGCGAGTCCGTCCCGCCCGCCTTCGGCGTCGCCGCCACCGACGACCAGCTCGCCACCCGGGAGGCCCGATGACGCGCGCCCTCGACCCCGCGCTCCTCACCGTCGGCGCCGCCCTGCTCAGCTGCGCCCTCGCCGTCGCCGGACTCCAGCTCTACGCGTCCGGGCGCGACCGGCGCCGCGCCGTCGTGGACCGGCTCGCCGACGACCGCCTGCCGGTGTCCGGCCGGGGCCGCCGCTTCGCCGCCCTCGACCGCGCGGTCCGCGCCACCCGCTACGGCCGCCGCCTGGAGAAGCGGCTGGCCGCCACCGGACTCGACGCCACCCCCGGCGAGTTCACCGCCTACCTGGCCGGGACGGTCGTCGCCCTCTGGCTGCTCGCGCACGCCGTCCTCGCCGCGTTCTTCGGGCCGATCGCCGCGCTCGCCGCCGTCTGGGCCGCGTTCGCCTTCCTCGACTGGCAGCGCCGCAAGCGCACCGAACGGTTCATCAACCAGCTCCCGGAGCTGTCCCGCATCCTCGCCAACGCCACCCAGGCGGGCCTGGCGCTGCGCACCGCGCTGGGCATGGCCGCCGAAGAGCTGGAGGCACCGGCGGGTCAGGAACTGGCCAAGGTGTCCGACAAACTCGCCGTCGGTCACTCCGTCGAGGAAGCGCTCGGTGAACTCGCCGAACGCCTTCCCTCCCGCGAACTCGTCGTCCTCGTCACCACCCTGGTCCTCGCCAACCGCGCCGGCGGCACGGTCGTCGGCGCGCTGCGCAACCTCACCCGCACACTGGAGGAGCGCAAGGAGACCCGCCGCGAGGTCCGCACCCAGCTCTCCCAGGTCACCGTCACCGCGTACGTGGTGCCGCTGCTCGGCATCGGCACCCTGCTGCTGATGAACCGCATCGCCCCCGGCGCCATCGACCGGATGACCTCCTCCTTCCTCGGCCAACTCGCCGTCGTCGCCGCGTTCGTCCTCTACGGACTGGGCTTCTTCCTCATCCGACGGCTCTCCAAGATCGACGTCTAGGGACAGGCAACGCATGGGCACCGGAATCCTGCTGGCGCTGCTCTGCGCGCTGTCCGTCGCGGGCGTCTGCGGCGGACTCGCGCTCTACCGCCGCGAGGCGAAACTCCCGCCCGACCTCGCCCTCTCCCTGGAGGTCGGCGCCCGCCGCACCACCGCCGTCGGCTCGGCCGTCGACCGTACGGGCATGCGCTACGCGCCGCTGGTGCTGCGGCTGATGGGCCCGGAACGCGTCTCGCGCCTGCGCCGCCGCATCGACCTGGCGGGCAACCCGGGCGGGCTGACCGTCGACCGCTACGCCGCCCGGCGCGCGGTCTACGGCGCGCTCGGGCTGTTCGGCGCGCTGGTGATGTTCCTGCGCGGCCAGCCACTGCTCGGTGTGCTGATGGTGCTGTTCGCCTGCTTCTGGACCGAGGTCGGCATCCGCTCCGCCATCCGGCAGCGCAAGGACACCATCGAACGGACCCTGCCGGACTTCCTCGACGTCCTCGCCGTGGTCGTCAGCGCGGGGCTCGGTTTCCGCCAGGCCCTCGACCGCGTCGCCGACCGCTACGAAGGCCCCTGGGCAGACGAACTGCGCATCACCCTGCGCCAGATGGACATGGGCGTCAGCCGCCGTACGGCCTTCGAGGAACTGCGCAAACGCAACGACTCCGAGCAGGTCGCGCAGTTCGTCACCGCGCTCCAGCAGGGCGAGGAGCTGGGCGCGCCGATCGTCGACACGCTCATCCAGATCGCCGACGACATGCGGCGCACCGACGCGCAGAACGCCCGCCGCCGGGCCGCCCGCGCCGTCCCCAAGGCCACCATGGTCGTCACCACCTTCATGGTCCCGGCGACCATGATCCTGCTGATCGCCGGGTTCTTCCTCGGCTCCGGCACCGATTTCGGCTCGCTGATGGGGAAATGAAAGCCGCCGAATTGGCGCCGCCATGCTCACCCGGACGCGCCGCGCGCCGCGCCCGGACGGCCGTATCGCCGGACCGCTCCGGGCGCCCGGCGAAGCGCCGCGTACCGGATGTGGGCACGCGGCCAAAACCGTACGCGGACGACGACGGCTTGCCGTCAACTCCTTCGCAGGAGCAACGAGTTGTGTCACAGTGGAGCCGCCATCGGGGTACGGGATGTCCCGCGCGGGGACCGCAGGGGGATCGGGGGTGAACGGAGTGCGAGGGGCGCCGCTTCCGCCACGCACGCCGGATGGCCGAATTCTTTCGCTCTGGCCCCTCGCCGTGTCCTCCGAACAGGTTGGGGTAGGGATTCCCTGTTCCACGAGCGCCTTTCCGGCGTACTTTTCTCGTGTCGTGACCGCGAAGCTACGCGCCGACACCACGGGGACTGCCCAGCCGGACCAGAGAGGTGCGGGGGCCCATGGAGGAGAAGTCGATGGTGAAGCGGATTGTGGGGAGCGACGACCGGGGGCAGACCTCGATCGAGTACCTCGGCATCATCGCGGTGGTTGTGGCGATCGTCCTGGTGCTGTCCACCACGGACTTCGGCAGCCAGATCGCGAACGCCATCGCCGACAAGATCTCCGAAGTCGTCGGCATCTAGCGGGCCGCGCCCCCGCACCCGCCCCGCCCGGCGCTGCCATGAC
>NZ_VKJP01000403.1 GCF_007280575.1 Streptomyces benahoarensis | reverse complement strand
CGCCCGCCCCGCGCGGCCCGGCGCACCCAGTAGGTGACGCCGTCCTGCCCCTCGTGCGGCCCCACGACCTTCCCCGGCCGCACCACGGTCGCCCGTGCGCCGTACCGGGCGGACACCTCGTCCTCGCAGGCCACCTTGAGCGGCCCGTAGGTCTCCTCCGTCAGCTCCTCGGTGTCCCGGACGGGCGGTCGGCGCGGGGTGTCCTCGTCCGCCCCGGCAGCCACGCCCGTACGGGCGTACACGGCCTGGCTGGAGACGAAGAGATATCTGCCGACGCGGTCGCCGAGCGCGTCCATGGCCTGGCCGACATGGCGCGGTACATAGCCGCTGACGTCGACGACCGCGTCCCACGCCCCCTCCCGTAGCGCCGTGTGGTCGCCGGTGTCGCGGTCGCCGATCCGCCGGGGCACCCCCGGGAACAGCTCGGGTCCCGTCCGGCCCCGGCCGAACAGTGTCACGTCCGCGCCCACTCGGAGCGCGTCTTCCACGAGGGCCCGGCCCACGAATGAGGTACCGCCAAGAACGAGGATGCGCATGGCAGTTGACGGTAGCGGTCGACGCGTGGCGCTTGCATGGCATCGGGGGACCGTCCCGGACCGTGGCGGCCCATGGGCCCCGCTCACGCCCGCGGCTTCGAGGGCTCGGCGCTCCGGGGAGTCCGGCCCCGGAGCGCTCAGGCGCAGCTCAGCGAGAGCCGCCCCGCAGATGGCGCCAGACGACGCGGGCGGCGTGGTGGCCGCACATGCCGTGGACTCCCGGTCCCGGCGGGGCCGCCTGGGAGCAGAGGAAGACGGCCGGGTGCGCGGTGGCGTACGGGACGCGGGCGAGCTTGGGGCGGATCAGCAGGCGCAGGCCCGCGGCGGAGCCGGTGGCGGTGTCGCCGCCGACGTAGTTGGCATTACGGGCGGCGAGTTGGGGCGGACCTGCGACGGCGCGGGCCAGCACCAGATCGCGGAAGCCCGGGGCGAACCGCTCGATCTGCCGCTCGACGACCTCGGTCGCATCGCCCTCCCAGCCGTTGGGAACATGGCCGTACGCCCAGAAGGTGTGCTTGCCCTCGGGGGCGCGCGTGTCGTCGATGAGGCTGGGCTGGGTGGTGATCAGGAACGGGACGGTGGGGTCCGCGCCCCGGGAGGCGGCGTCCAGGGCGGCGGCGATCTCGCCGCTGGTCGGACCGAGGTGGACGGTCCCGGCCCGGCGGGCCTCCTCGGCGGTCCAGGGCACCGGGCCGGAGAGCGCGTAGTCGATCTTGAAGACGCTCGGGCCGTACCGGACGTCGCGGTAGGCGTTGCCCAGACCGGCGATGCGGGCGAGCGCGGTGGGCGAGGTGTCGAAGACGTAGGCGCGGGCCGGGGGCAGATCGTCGAGCCGCTTGACCTCGAAATCGGTGTGGACGACGCCGCCGTGGTCGTGCAGCAGCCCGGCGAGCGCGTCGGAGATCGCCTGGGAGCCGCCGCGCGCCACCGGCCAGCCGCGCTCATGCCCGGCGAGCGCGAACATCAAGGCCAGGCCGCTGGTGCCGAAGCCGCCGAGCGGGGCCATGGCGTGGGCGGCGAGACCGGCGAGCAGACCGCGGGCCTTCTCATCGCGGAAGCGGCGCTCCAGCAGGGTGATCGGCTGCATCGCGGTCAGCCCGAAGCGGGCGTACGTCACCGGGTCGCGCGGCAGGCCCAGCCACTGGGTGCGCAAAAAGTCCTGCGCCATCGTGTCCCATTTGCCGAGGAACGGGGCGACGAGCCTGCGGTACGCACCGGCGTCATGGGCGCCGAAGGACCGGGCGGTCGCGCTGACGGAGCGGGCAAGCACCGCGGCCGTACCGTCCGGGAAGGGGTGCGCCATCGGCAGCTCGGCGTGGAGCCATTCCAGGCCGTACCGGGCGAGCGGCATCGTGGCGAACGCCGGGGAGCCGATGCCGAAGGGGTGCGCGGCCGAACAGGGATCGTGGCGGAAGCCGGGGAGGGTCAGCTCCTCGGTGCGGGCGCCGCCGCCGATGGTGTCGCGGGCCTCGAAGACCTCCACGGCCAGCCCGCGGCGGGCCAGTTCGACCGCGGCCGTCAGGCCGTTGGGCCCCGCCCCGATCACCACGGCATCGAGCATTCTCGGCACCTGCGCCACTCCCCTCGTGTGCGGCCCCCGCCGCCGCGGGGGTCAGTTGGCGGCTGCCAGCAGTCCGAGGATACGCCGGGCCACCTCGGCATCCCGCGCCGCGGTGAAGGGCAGGGCGTTGCCCCCGGTCAGGGCGAACGGCACCCCGGCGACGGTGGCATCGGTGCCGCCGGTCTCCTGGACGAGGAGCAGTCCGGCGGCGTGATCCCAGACGTTCTCCCAGCTGAAGGCCGTCGCCGCTATCTCGCCGCGGGCGATGCGCAGATACTCCAGACCGGCCGAGCCGCAGGGGCGCGGGGCGACGCCGTCGGTGTCGAGGGCGCCGAGCACCCGCTTCTGGTCGTCGGTGGTGAAGTCGTAGTGGGAGATGGCGACTTCGAGGGCGGCGCCGGGCACGGCGGGGTGCGGCACGAGCGGCGCGCCGTTGAGCGTGGCGCCGTGGCCGCGGCGGGCGACCGCCATCAGGCCGAGGGCGGGCGCGTACGTCCAGGAGGCGAGGATCTCGCCGTGGTGGGCGAGGGCCACGAGGGTGGCGAAGCCGGGGTCGCCGTGGACGAACTGGCGGGTGCCGTCGACCGGGTCGACGATCCAGACGGGGGCGTCGCCGTGCAGCGCGTCGAGTATCGACGGGTCGGCGTGGACGGCTTCCTCGCCGACGACCACGGAGCCGGGCAGCAGCGCGGTGAGGGCGGCGGTGAGCTGCTCCTCGGCGCGGCGGTCGGCGACGGTGACGAGGTCGTGCGGGCCGTTCTTCTCCACGACGTCCTCGGCGGCGAGCTGCCGGAAGCGCGGCAGGATCTCCTCGGCCGCGGCGCGGCGGATCGCGTCCTCGACGGCGGCGGCTTCCTCGGGCGTCGGAACGGCGGCCATCGGCCGGGCGGCCGGGGCGGCGGCGTGGTGTGCGATTTCTCCCGGATTGCGGTTATCGACTGCTTCGATCATGCCTCCATCGAACCATGCCCCACTGACACGGCAGCCGGACCACAGGTGAATTCCGGGTGCCCCGCAGGCCACGGTCGGGTGCCGGGCACCGCCCGTGACCTGCGGGCGGCTCAGCGTCCGACCGCGTAGCCCTGCATACCGCGCGGGTTCGCGGCGGCCGAAAGCACCCCGGTCTCCGGGTCGCGGGCCACGGCGCAGAGCCGCCCCTCCGACCAGGGGCCGCCGACGGTGACGTGGTGGCCGCGGCGGCGCAGCCCGTCGATGACGTCCGGGCCGATGCGGGACTCGACGGTGACGGCGCCGGGGCGCATGGTGCGGGGGTGGAAGGAGCCGGGGAAGGAGTCGTTGTGCCAGTTCGGGGCGTCGATGGCGCCTTGGAGGTCGAGCCCGGAGCGGACCCGTTCGCGCAGTGCCACCGCGAGGAAGAAGTGGACCTGCCACTGGTCCTGCTGATCGCCGCCCGGGGTGCCGAACGCCATGACGGGCACGCCGTCGCGCAGCGCCATCGACGGCGTCAGCGTGGTGCGGGGGCGGCGCCCCGGGGTGAGGCTGCCCGGCAGACCCTCTTCCAGCCAGGTCATCTGGAGGCGGGTGCCGAGCGGGAAGCCGAGGCCGGGGACGACGGGGTTGGACTGGAGCCAGCCGCCGGAGGGGGTGGCGGAGACGAGGTTGCCCCAGCGGTCGGCGATGTCGAGGTGGCAGGTGTCGCCCCGGGTGGCGCCGTCGGGGCCGGTCACCGGGTCGGCGGCCCGGGGAAGGCCGGTGCCGACGGTCGGTTCCCCGGCGCCCGGGGACCAGGCGCCTGCGGCGGTGCCCGGGGCGGCCGCGCGGGCGTGGCGGGCGAGCCGCGGGGTGCGGCCGTCGGGGCTGCCGGGCCGCAGCTCATGGCTGGCGGTGTCGGTGATCAGGGCGCGGCGGGCGGCGTTGTAGGCGTCGCCGAGGAGCGTGGTGACGGGGACGTCGGCCGCGTCGCCGTACCACGCCTCGCGGTCGGCCATCGCGAGTTTGCAGCCCTCGATCAGGGTGTGGACGTACTCGGGGCCGCCGTAGGGCGGCAGGGTGCCGGGCAGCAGGGCGAGTTGCTGGAGGAAGGCGGGGCCCTGTGACCAGGGGCCTGCCTTGGCGACGGTCCAGCCGTTCCAGTCGTGGGTGACCGGGTCCTCGTAGGTGGCGGTGTACGCGGCGAGGTCGTCGCCGGTGAGGGTGGACGCGTGGCGTTCCCCGGAGGTGTCCATGGCGGGGCGGGCGGCGAAATCGGCGAGGGCGTCGGCGATGAAGCCCTCGCGCCAGATCCGGCGGGCCGCGTCGATCTGCGTCTCGCGGCCGGGCCCGGCGGCCTCCGCCTCGGCCGTCAGCCGCCGCCAGGTCGCGGCCAGCGGGCGGTTGCGGAGCAGCGCGCCCGGGGCGGCCGGGCGGCCGTCGGGCAGGTAGAGCGCGGCGGAGGTGGTCCACTCGGTGGTGAAGAGGTCGCGGACGGTGGCGACGGTCTCGCCTATCCGCTCGACGGCGGGGTGGCCGTGTTCGGCGTACCCGATGGCGTACCGCAGGACGTCGGCGAGGCGTCGGGTGCCGTGGTCGCGGAGCAACAGCATCCAGGCGTCGAAGGCGCCGGGCACGGCGGCGGCGAGGGGTCCGGTGCCGGGTACCAGGTCGAGGCCGAGGCCCGTGTAGTGGGCGATGCTCGCCCCGGCGGGCGCGGGACCCTGGCCGCACAGGACGCGCACGGGGCCGCCCGCCGGGGCGAGGAGGATCGGCACCTCGCCCGCCGGGCCGTTCAGATGCGGTTCAACGACGTGCAGGACGAATCCGGCGGCGACGGCCGCGTCGAAGGCGTTGCCGCCGTCCTCCAGCACCGCCATGGCGGACTGGGATGCCAGCCAGTGGGTGGTGGCGGCCATCCCGAAGGTGCCTTGGAGGGTGGGGCGGGTGGTGAACACGGGCGGACTCCTCGGTGGACGCGGGCGGCCACCGGGCCGGACGGACACCGGCCCGGCGGGGCGATCTACCAAGTCAGCAGATCGCACGGGGTGTGCGGGGCGCAATGG
>NZ_VKJP01000402.1 GCF_007280575.1 Streptomyces benahoarensis | reverse complement strand
ATTAAGTCGTCGGCAGCGTCAGATGAGTATAAGAGACAGGGTGGGCGGCGTGGCGGGCGCCCTTTGCCCCGGCCCTGCCAGGAAGTGGGACGACCGCTGTCCCCGGAGGCGGACTCAGCCGTGCCACAGCTCAGCGGAGCGGGTCCGCCGCCCGGCCATCCGCCCCGGGCCCGAGGCACACCTGACCCCGCCCCGTCCCCAGGCGCACCGCCCGGGGCCCGGGGCGGGGCCCGATGCCCAGCCTCAGCCGGCCTCCGGCTTCGCCTTCTCGGCGGCAGCGGAGGAGGCAGAAGCAGGAGAGGCAGAGGCACCGGCAGAGGCCGTCGCCCCTTCCTTCTCCTCGAAATCCACCTTCCCCATGTGACGGTTCATGGACTTCATCAGCAGCCATACGGCACCGCCGATGACCGCGAAGACGATGAAGCCGAGGATGCCGGGGGTCACCTTGTCCTTGTCGAACGAGTCGGCAAGGGTGACGAAGTGCGTCAGGGCGAGGGTGCTGGTCGCGCTCATCATGAGGTCAATTGTTGCGGATGCCCGCGAAGAGGTCGTCCTCGGGGAGGGATGTATCCACGAGCGACTTCGCGAGCTCGTATTCCTCCGTCGGCCAGACCTCCTGCTGGATGTCCATCGGGACGCGGAACCAGCCGCCGTCGGGGTCGATCTGGGTGGCGTGGGCGATCAGTGCCTTGTCGCGTACCTCGAAGAAGTCGGCGCAGGGAACGTACGTGGTCAGGGTGCGTTCGCGCTGTTCGAACTGGGTCCAGCGCTCCAGCCACTCACCGTAGGGGGACTCCAGGCCGCGGGCCAGCAGCGCCTCGTGGAGGGCGACGGTGCGGGGGCGGTTGAAGCCCTGGTTGTAGTAGAGCTTCCGGGGCTGCCAGGGCTCGCCGGCTTGGGGGTACTTCTCCGGGTCGCCGGCCGCCTCGAAGGCCACCATCGTGATCTTGTGGGTCATGATGTGGTCGGGGTGCGGGTACCCGCCGTTCTCGTCGTAGGTCGTGATGACCTGCGGTTTGAACGAGCGGATCAGCTTCACCAGCGGCTCGGCCGCCGCCTCGACATCCTGGAGGGCGAAGCAGCCGTCGGGCAGCGGCGGCAGCGGGTCGCCCTCGGGGAGACCGGAGTCGACGAAGCCGAGCCACTCCTGCTTGACGCCCAGGATCTCCCGGGCCTCGTCCATCTCCTTCTTACGGACCTCGTGAATGTGCTCCTCGATGTACGGGTCGCCCTGGAGCTTGGGGTTGAGGATGGAGCCCCGCTCCCCGCCTGTGCAGGTGGCGACCAGCACGTCCACCCCCTCGGACACGTACTTGGCCATGGTGGCCGCACCCTTGCTCGACTCGTCGTCGGGGTGGGCGTGGACCGCCATCAATCGCAGCTGCTCAGTCAAGACTCGATCCTCAGTGAAAGGCTGGAGAAGATGCCTCCTATAGTGACCGAAGCGAGGGGGCCGTGTATTCCCCGGACGGGAACCCGCGGGGCCGGGGGCTCCCGGCCCCGGCAGCAGGAGGACAGAGCATGACCGCGGTACGCGACGGGGCCGACGAAAAGCGCTACGGCCGGTCGGCGGGCCGGAGCGAGGACCGCGGGCTGAAGATCGTCGGCGGGGTGCTGGGGGTGGCGATGCTCGGCGTGGTCGCCTGGTGTGGCGTCGCATACATCGGTGGCCAGAAGCTCAGCGGGCGCGTGATCACCTGGGAAGCGGTGTCGGACAGCGCGGTGAAGGTGCATCTGGAGGTCGTCAAGGACCGGGACGCCAAGGGCGTCTGCACGCTGCGGTCGGTCTCCGCGGACAAGGCCGAGGTGGGGCGCAAGGACGTCACCATCGACGGGCACGGGGAGCAGATCGACACAGTGGTGACGGTACGGACGACGGACCGGGCGACCACGGCGGAGCTGGTCGGCTGTTCGTCCTCCGACGGCCACTGAGACCGGGGCCTCCGGCGGTCACTGAGGCCAGGACCTCCGGCAGTCACTGAGGCCGGCGCCTCCGGCGGTCGCTGAGACCGAGACCTTCGGCGGTCACTCGGACCGGGCCTCCGGCGGTGGCTGCCCCGGCCCCAGCGGTGGCTGACGCGGACCCTGGCGGTGGCCGAGGCCCCGGAGCCGGGCCCCGCGGGCGGCCGGACCGACCGCCCGACGGCCCGCGCCGTGCCCGGGCGATCGCCCACCCGGCTCGCGGGCACCCCTCCCGACCAGGGAAATTCACGCTCAGGAAGGTTCCCTGAAGATTTCCTCTTCCCCGTTTTGTGCCGGAATTGTTAGGCTCGTGGTTTCGCCCACCTGTGAAGGCGCAATCCTTCCCTGGTAGGGCGTTTGATTTATCCCCAGTACCGACGAGGAGCACCTGTGACCCAGACCAGCGAAAGCGTCACCTGGCTGACCCAGGAGGCGTACGACCAGCTCAAGGCCGAGCTGGAGTACCTGTCTGGTCCCGCACGCGCCGAGATCACCGAGAAGATCGCGGCGGCCCGCGAGGAAGGTGACCTGAAGGAGAACGCCGGGTACCACGCGGCCAAGGAGGAGCAGGGCAAGCAGGAGCTTCGCGTGCGCCAGCTCACCCAGCTGCTGCAGACCGCGAAGGTCGGCGAGGCCCCCGCCGCCACCGGTGTCGTCGCTCCCGGCATGGTCGTCACCATCGCGTTCGACGGAGACCCGGACGACACCTTGGAGTTCCTGCTCGCCTCGCGCGAGTACGCCAGCTCGGCCATCGAGACCTACTCGCCGCAGTCCCCGCTGGGCGAGGGCGTAAACGGCAAGAAGGTCGGCGCCGACGCGGAGTACGAGCTTCCGAACGGCAAGAAGGCCAACGTGAAGGTCCTCGACGCCAAGCCGTACTCGGGCTGATCAAGCCGTCTTCAGGCTGATCCACGACGTACAGAAGCGGCCCGGAGCATTCCGCTCCGGGCCGCTTCCACGCACCCGGGGCCCGTACGCCGGACCCGTACGCCGGACCCGTCGCCGCGCCGTCCCTCATCAGGCCGTGGCCGACCGGTACTTCCGCACCGCGAGCGTGCGGAACACCACGATGACCAACAGGGACCAGAGCGCCGAGGCGATGACCGGGTGTTCCATCGGCCAGGCGCCGGTCACCGAGGACGGAATGCCCTCGATGGTGTTGCCGAACAGCTGGCGGGCCGCCTGCACGGTGGTGCTGAACGGGTTCCACTCCGCGATGTGCTGGAGGAACGGGGGCATGCCGTTGACCGGCACGAACGCGTTGGAGATGAAGGTCAGCGGGAAGAGCCAGATCAGGCCGCCCGAGGTGGCCGCCTCCGGGGTGCGTACCGACAGGCCGATCAGCGCGCCGATCCAGGAGAAGGCGTAGCCGAGCAGCAGCAGGAGCGCGAAGCCGCCGAGGACCTTGAGGACGTTCTCGTGGCTGCGCCAGCCTATGAGGAGCGCCACGGCGGCGAGGACGACCAAGGTGAGGGCGGTCTGCACCAGGTCGGCGAGGGTGCGGCCGGTGAGCACCGCGCCGCGGGACATCGGCAGCGAGCGGAAGCGGTCGATCAGGCCCTTGTGCATGTCGTCGGCGATGCCCGCGCCCGCTCCGGCGGTGGCGAAGGTGACGGTCTGCGCGAAGATGCCCGCCATCAGGAATTCGCGGTACGCCTGGGCGCTGCCCGCTGGGGCGCCCGGGACGTTGACCGAACCGCCGAAGACGTAGGTGAACAGCACCACGAACATGATCGGCTGGACCAGCCCGAAGATGACCACCTCGGGGATGCGCATCATGCGGATCAGGTTCCGCTTGGCGACGACGAGGGAGTCGCGGACGGAGCGGCCGACGGCGTTGCGGGCGGGGGCGGTGCCGAGCGGGGCGGTTTCGGTTGCGGCGCTCATCTGACGGCCTCCGTCTCGGGCCTGTCGGGCCTGTCGGGGGTGTCTGGGGTGTCGCCGGTTGTTCCGGAAGCGCGGGCTGCGGAGCGTCGCTTTCCGGCCTTGCGGCGGCCGCGTCCGGCGCCGCCCGGGCCGCCCTCGACGCCGTCGCCGTCCCTACCGTCGTCGCCCGTACCGTCGTCGCCCGCCTCGGCGGCGTGGCCGGTGAGCGAGATGAAGACGTCGTCGAGGGTGGGACGGCGCAGACCGATGTCGTCGATCTCGACGTCGCGGGCGTCCAGCTCCCGGATGACCTCGGCGAGGAGCTTGGCGCCACCGGTCACCGGGACGGTGAGCTTGCGGGTGTGGGCGTCCAGGGTGCCCTCGCCGTCGCCGAAGCGGCGCAGCACCTCGTCGGCGACGGCGATCTGCTCGGGGGTGTGGACGACGACCTCGACGCGTTCGCCGCCGGTACGGGCCTTGAGCTGGTCGGACGTGCCGCGGGCGATGACCCGGCCGTGGTCGACCACGCAGATGTCGTGGGCGAGACGGTCGGCCTCCTCCAGGTACTGGGTGGTGAGCAGCAGGGTGGTGCCGCCGGCGACCAGTTCCTGGATGACGTCCCACAGCTGCTGGCGGTTGCGCGGGTCGAGGCCGGTGGTGGGCTCGTCCATGAACATCACGGGCGGGCTGACCACCAGCGCGGCGGCGAGGTCGAGGCGACGGCGCATCCCGCCGGAGTACGTCTTGGCGGGGCGGTCCGCGGCGTCCCCGAGGCGGAAGCGTTCCAACAGCTCAAGGGCGCGGCGCTTCGCGGCGCGGGCGCTCATCTGGTAGAGCTGGCCGACCATCATCAGGTTCTCGCGGCCGGTCAAGTACTCGTCGACGGCGGCGAATTGGCCGGAGAGGCCGATGGAGCGGCGCACCCGGTCGGGGTGTGTGAACACATCGATCCCGGCGACCGTGGCGACGCCTCTGTCGGGCCGGAGCAGGGTGGTCAGGACGCGGACGGTGGTGGTCTTGCCCGCGCCGTTCGGACCGAGCAACCCGAGGACGCTGCCTTCGGGCACGTCGATGTCGACGCCGTCCAGTGCCCGTACGTCTCCGAAGGTCTTCACCAGACCTTCGGCGTGGATCGCACCTGGCATGGGATACCCCCGTTGTTTGGGCGAGTTCCAGGTCGAATCCTACGGTCGGCGAGGCGCGGGCGCGCTGCGAAAAAGGGAAGAGTAGGGGCGGGTGGGGGC
>NZ_VKJP01000401.1:0-2500 GCF_007280575.1 Streptomyces benahoarensis | reverse complement strand
TCTTTGGGTCGTGACTGCGTGCCTTTTGAAGAATGAGCCTGCGAGTTTGCGGTATGTTGCGAGGTTAACCCGTGTGGGGGAGCCGTAGCGAAAGCGAGTCCGAATAGGGCGTTCAGTAGCATGCTCAAGACCCGAAGCGGAGTGATCTAGCCATGGGCAGGTTGAAGCGGAGGTAAGACTTCGTGGAGGACCGAACCCACCAGGGTTGAAAACCTGGGGGATGACCTGTGGTTAGGGGTGAAAGGCCAATCAAACTCCGTGATAGCTGGTTCTCCCCGAAATGCATTTAGGTGCAGCGTCGTGTGTTTCTTGCCGGAGGTAGAGCACTGGATAGGCGATGGGCCCTACCGGGTTACTGACCTTAGCCAAACTCCGAATGCCGGTAAGTGAGAGCGCGGCAGTGAGACTGTGGGGGATAAGCTCCATGGTCGAGAGGGAAACAGCCCAGAGCATCGACTAAGGCCCCTAAGCGTGTGCTAAGTGGGAAAGGATGTGGAGTCGCAGAGACAACCAGGAGGTTGGCTTAGAAGCAGCCATCCTTGAAAGAGTGCGTAATAGCTCACTGGTCAAGTGATTCCGCGCCGACAATGTAGCGGGGCTCAAGCACACCGCCGAAGTCATGTCATTGCCATGGGAGCCCTAACGGGTGTGGTGATGGGTAGGGGAGCGTCGTGTGCCGGGTGAAGCAGCCGTGGAAACGAGTTGTGGACGGTTCACGAGTGAGAATGCAGGCATGAGTAGCGATACACACGTGGGAAACGTGTGCGCCGATTGACTAAGGGTTCCTGGGTCAAGCTGATCTGCCCAGGGTAAGTCGGGACCTAAGGCGAGGCCGACAGGCGTAGTCGATGGACAACCGGTTGATATTCCGGTACCCGTTGTGAAGCGTCAAACATCGAGCCCTCTGATGCTAAGGCCGTGAAGCCGCCCTGATCTCTTCGGAGTTGAGGGGAGTGGTGGAGCCGCTGATCCAAGGTGGTAGTAGGTGAGTGATGGGGTGACGCAGGAAGGTAGTCCAGCCCGGGCGGTGGTTGTCCCGGGGTAAGGGTGTAGCCCGTGTGGTAGGCAAATCCGTCACACGTTAAGGGTGAGACCTGATGCCGAGCCGATTGTGGCGAAGTGGATGATCCTATGCTGTCGAGAAAAGCCTCTAGCGAGTTTCATGGCGGCCCGTACCCTAAACCGACTCAGGTGGTCAGGTAGAGAATACCGAGGCGTTCGGGTGAACTATGGTTAAGGAACTCGGCAAAATGCCCCCGTAACTTCGGGAGAAGGGGGGCCATTGCTGGTGATCCGATTTACTCGGTGAGCTGGTGGTGGCCGCAGAGACCAGCGAGAAGCGACTGTTTACTAAAAACACAGGTCCGTGCGAAGCCGTAAGGCGATGTATACGGACTGACGCCTGCCCGGTGCTGGAACGTTAAGGGGACCGGTTAGTCATGATTCGTCATGGCGAAGCTGAGAACTTAAGCGCCAGTAAACGGCGGTGGTAACTATAACCATCCTAAGGTAGCGAAATTCCTTGTCGGGTAAGTTCCGACCTGCACGAATGGCGTAACGACTTCTCGACTGTCTCAACCATAGGCCCGGTGAAATTGCACTACGAGTAAAGATGCTCGTTTCGCGCAGCAGGACGGAAAGACCCCGGGACCTTTACTATAGCTTGATATTGGTGTTCGGTTCGGCTTGTGTAGGATAGGTGGGAGACTGTGAAGCGATCACGCCAGTGGTTGTGGAGTCGTTGTTGAAATACCACTCTGGTCGTGCTGGATGTCTAACCTGGGTCCGTGATCCGGATCAGGGACAGTGTCTGGTGGGTAGTTTAACTGGGGCGGTTGCCTCCTAAAGAGTAACGGAGGCGCCCAAAGGTTCCCTCAGCCTGGTTGGCAATCAGGTGTTGAGTGTAAGTGCACAAGGGAGCTTGACTGTGAGACTGACGGGTCGAGCAGGTACGAAAGTAGGGACTAGTGATCCGGCGGTGGCTTGTGGAAGCGCCGTCGCTCAACGGATAAAAGGTACCCCGGGGATAACAGGCTGATCTTCCCCAAGAGTCCATATCGACGGGATGGTTTGGCACCTCGATGTCGGCTCGTCGCATCCTGGGGCTGGAGTCGGTCCCAAGGGTTGGGCTGTTCGCCCATTAAAGCGGTACGCGAGCTGGGTTTAGAACGTCGTGAGACAGTTCGGTCCCTATCCGCTGTGCGCGTAGGAGTATTGAGAAGGGCTGTCCCTAGTACGAGAGGACCGGGACGGACGAACCTCTGGTGTGCCAGTTGTCCTGCCAAGGGCATGGCTGGTTGGCTACGTTCGGAAAGGATAACCGCTGAAAGCATCTAAGCGGGAAGCCTGCTTCGAGATGAGTACTCCCACCTCCTTGAGAGGTTAAGGCTCCCAGTAGACGACTGGGTTGATAGGCCAGATATGGAAGCCGGGCAACCGGTGGAGTTGACTGGTACTAATAGGCCGAGGGCTTGTCCTCAGTTGCTCGCGTCCACTGTGT
>NZ_VKJP01000400.1 GCF_007280575.1 Streptomyces benahoarensis | reverse complement strand
TTGTTTTTTTCAAGCAGAGGACGGCATACGAGGTTCATGAGCGTCTCGTGGGCTCGGAGAGGTGTATAAGAGACAGGGGTGTGGGACCGTTCGGCGAGGCGCGGGGCCGTACCGCGTGCCCCCGGGACGGCCCAAGGGGTACGGCGAGGGCAGGGCCGCCCCCTCCCTGCCCTCGCATGCACGATGCGGGCCCCTTTCAGGCGCGGGCGAGCCCGCCTTCCTCACGCCCGCAACCGCAGCCCCCGTGGCGTGGGATGGAAACCCGCCTCCTCCAGGAGGGCGGCGAAGGGGGAGGTCAGCGCGGATATGCCGTTGATGCGCTCGGTGGTGACCGTGCCCAGGGCGCCCGCGCGGGCGAGGGCGGCCAGCGCCTCGACCGCCTGGCGCGGCCGGGCGTCGGGCCGGGGTCCGTCCGTGTCCGTGCCGAGCGGCCACAGCAGCAGGGTCTTGCCGCCGCGCTCCATGTAGAGGGTCAGCTCGCCGTCGACCAGGACGACCAGGGAACCGGCCTTGCGGCCCGGTTTGTGGGTGCAGCCCGTGGGCGGCTCGGGCCACGGCAGTGCCGCGCCGTAGGCGTTGGCCGGGTCGGCGGCCGCGAGCACCACCGCCCGCTGCGGGCCGTCGCCGCCCCGCCGGTCCGGCGGCGGGGCGAAGCCGTCCGCGGCGTCGCGCTCGCGGCGGTTGTGCACCGCGCGGAGCCGGTCGACCGCGCCGTCCACCGCGAACTGGGCCGCGCCCAGCCCCTCGACGACATAGCCGCGGCGGGCCTGCCCGCTCTCCTCGAAGGCGGCCAGCACGCGGTACGCCGCCGAGAAACCGCCCTCGACGCCCTCCGCCGCGACCGCGCCGCGGGTGACGATGCCGTGGCGGTCCAGGAGCGTACGGGCCAGGGCGTGGGCGCGGTGCGTCGGATCGGGCTCCAGGGCGGGCAGCAGCGACCAGCGGCCCCCCGCGGTCGGCGGGCCGGAGCGGGACGCGGTCGGGCGGGCGCCGCGCGCCGCCGGTACGCCGTAGCGGCCGCGGGGCACGGAGCGGCGGGCGCGGTGCGCGGTGGAACCGGCCGTGCGGCCCGAGCCGAGAAGGGCGCGCAGCGGGGCCAGCGTGTCGTTGGTGAGACGGCCCGACCACGTCAGCTCCCAGAGGGCGTCGGCGAGTTGCGGATCGGTGACCTCGGGGTGGGTGGTGGCGCGGACCCGGTCGGCGAGCTGGCGGAAGAACAGGCCGTACCCGGGCGCGAGGGCGTCCAGGACGGAGGCGTGCAGCGCCGACACCTCCAGGGGGAGCGGTGGCGCCAGCGACAGCGGCGCGGTGTCGGCGAGATGGAGGGTGAGCCAGCCGTCCTTGCCGGGCAGCGCGCCCGCGCCCGCCCACACCACCTCGCCGGTGGCGGTGAGTTCGTCCAGCAGCGCGGGGGAGTAGTCCGCGACGCGGGACGGCAGGACGAGCTTCTCCAGCGCCGACGCGGGCACCGGAGCGCCCTGCAACTGCTCGATGGCGCGCACCAGTCCGTCGATCCCGCGCAGCCCGGGGGCGGCGCCCTGCGGCGGACGGGCGGCGCCCGAAGCCAGGCGGGGCGTGCCGACCTGCTGCCACCGGGGCAGGAATACGGCCAGCGCGGTGGGCGGCACCGGCTCCAGCTCCTCACGCAGCGCCGCCAGCGAACGGCGCCGCAGCCGCCGCAGCACCTGCGCGTCGCACCACTCCTGGCCGATGCCCGCCGGATGGAACTCGCCCTGCACCAGGCGGCCGGACGCCGCCAGACGGTGCAGGGCGCCGTCGGTGACGGCCGGGCCCAGCCCGAAGCGGGCCGCGGCCTGCTCGGAGGTGAACGGGCCGTGGGTGCGGGCGTACCGGGACAGCAGATCGCCCAGCGGATCGGCCACCGGCTCCGTGAACGCCTCGGGGACGCCCACCGGCAGCGCCGTGCCCAGGGCGTCGCGGAGCCGCCCGGCGTCCTCGACGGCGGCCCGGTGCGCGGCGCCCGCCAGCCGCACCGGGATGGCGCGCCGGGCCGCCGCCAGCTCCTCGGCCCACGCCGGGTCGGCGCCCCGCTCGGCCAGCTCCGCGTCGGTCAGCGGACCCAGCACCCGCAGCAGGTCGGCGACGCCCTCGGCGTCCTTGACGCGGCGGTCGTCGGTGCGCCACTGCAACTCCCGCTCCAGCTCCGCCAGCACCTCCGGATCCAGCAGTTCACGCAGCTCCGCCCGGCCCAGCAGCTCCGCCAGGAGCCGGGAGTCCAGCGACAGCGCGGCGGCCCGGCGTTCGGCGAGCGGGGAGTCGCCCTCGTACAGGAACTGCGCGACGTAACCGAAGAGGAGGGAGCGGGCGAACGGGGACGGCTCCGGGGTGGTGACCTCCACCAGGCGGACCCGGCGAGCCTCGATGTCGCCCATCAGCTCCGTCAGCCCGGGGACGTCGAACACGTCCTGGAGGCATTCGCGCACCGCCTCCAGGACGATCGGGAACGAGCCGAACTCGCTCGCCACCTGGAGGAGTTGCGCCGCGCGCTGGCGTTGCTGCCACAACGGGGTGCGCCGGCCGGGGCTGCGCCGCGGCAGCAGCAGGGCGCGCGCCGCGCACTCCCGGAAGCGGGAGGCGAACAGTGCCGAGCCGCCCACCTGGTCGGTGACCAGCTGATCGACCTCACCGGGATCGAAGACGACATCGGCGGCGCCGACCGGCGACTGCTCCGGGTCGAACTCCGCGCCCGCCGCGGGACCGGCGCCGCCGCCCGGCCCGTCGAGGAGGTCGAGGCCCAGCAGATCCGCGTCGGGCAGCCGCAGCACGATCCCGTCGTCGGCATGCATCACCTGGGCGTCGATGCCGTGGCGCTCGGCGAGCCGCGCGCCGAGGGCGAGCGCCCACGGGGCGTGCACCTGCGCGCCGAAAGGGGAGTGCACCACGACCCGCCAGTCGCCCAGCTCGTCCCGGAACCGCTCCACGACGACGGTGCGGTCGTCCGGCACATGGCCGCACGCCTGCCGCTGCTCGGCGAGGTAGCCGAGGACGTTGTCGCAGGCCCAGTCGTCGAGCCCGGCGGCGGCGAGCCGGGCCCGTGCCTCCTCGGGCGACAGCGCCCCGATCTCGCGGAGGAACGCGCCGAGCGCGCGGCCAAGTTCCAGGGGGCGGCCCAGCTGGTCGCCCTTCCAGAAGGGCAGGCGGCCCGGCACCCCGGGGGCGGGGGTGACCAGGACGCGGTCGCGGGTGATGTCCTCGATGCGCCAGGAGGTCGTGCCGAGGGTGAAGACGTCGCCGACGCGGGACTCGTAGACCATCTCCTCGTCCAGCTCGCCGACCCGGCGGCCGCCGCCCTTGCCGTCGCCCCCGGCCAGGAAGACGCCGAACAGCCCGCGGTCGGGGATCGTGCCGCCGGAGGTGACGGCGAGCCGCTGCGCGCCGGGGCGGCCGGTCACCGTCTGCGCGACGCGGTCCCACACCAGACGCGGCCGCAGCTCGGCGAAGGCGTCGGACGGATAGCGACCGGCCAGCATGTCCAGGACGGAGGTGAACGCCGACTCCGGGAGGGAGGCGAACGGCGCCGCGCGGCGCACCAGGGCCAGCAGCTCCCCGACATCCCAGGCGTCGAGCGCCGTCATCGCCACGAGCTGCTGCGCCAGGACGTCGAGCGGGTTGGCGGGCACCCGCAGCGCCTCGATGGCGCCCGTCCGCATCCGCTCGGTGACCACGGCCGCCTGCACCAGGTCGCCGCGGTACTTAGGGAAGACGATGCCCTTCGACACCGCGCCCACCTGATGCCCGGCCCGGCCCACCCGCTGGAGCCCGGACGCCACCGACGGCGGCGATTCGACCTGGATCACCAGATCGACCGCGCCCATGTCGATGCCCAGCTCCAGGCTGGAGGTGGCGACGACGGCCGGGAGCCGCCCCGCCTTGAGGTCCTCCTCCACCAGGGCCCGCTGCTCCTTGGAGACCGAACCGTGGTGGGCGCGGGCCAGCACCGGCGGCGCGCCCTTGGCGGCGCCGGACTCGGCCATCAGCTCGGCCGGGGAGTGGTCCTCCGGCAGCGGCTCGCCGGTCGCCCGCTCGTGGGCGATCTCGTTGAGGCGGTTGCAGAGCCGCTCCGCCAAGCGGCGGGAGTTGGCGAAGACGATCGTGGAGCGGTGGGCCTGCACCAGGTCGGCGATCCGCTCCTCGACCTGCGGCCAGATCGACGGCTTCTCGCCCGCCTCGCCCTCCCGTACGGGCGAGCCGCCCAGCTCCCCCATGTCCTCGACCGGGACGACCACCGACAGGTCGAACCGCTTCCCGGACAGCGGCTGCACGATCTCCACCCGGCGCCGCGGCGACAGATAGCGGGCCACCTCCTCCACCGGGCGGACCGTCGCCGACAGTCCGATCCGGCGGGCCGGGCGCGGCAGCAGCGCGTCGAGCCGCTCCAGGGACAGCGCCAGATGCGCGCCGCGCTTCGTCCCGGCGACGGCGTGGACCTCGTCGAGGATCACCGTCTCGACGCCTTCCAGCGCCTCCCGGGCCGACGACGTGAGCATGAGGAACAGCGACTCGGGGGTGGTGATCAGGATGTCGGGCGGGCGGGTGGCGAGCGCGCGGCGTTCGGCGGCCGGGGTGTCACCGGAGCGGATGCCGACGGTGAGGTCCGGCTCCGGCAGCCCGAGCCGGACCGACTCCTGCCGGATGCCGGTCAGCGGACTGCGCAGATTACGTTCGACATCGACGGCGAGGGCCTTCAGCGGCGAGACGTACAGCACCCGGCAGCGCTTCTTCGGCTGCGCCGGGGGCGGGGTGCTCGCCAGCGCGTCCAGCGAGGCGAGGAACGCGGCGAGCGTCTTGCCGGAGCCTGTCGGCGCCACCACCAGGACATCCGAGCCCTCGCGCAGCGCGCTCCAGGCACCCTCCTGCGCCGCCGTCGGCGCCTGGAAGGCGCCGGTGAACCAGCCGCGGGTCGCGGCGGAGAAGGAATCGAGCGCTGTCCCGTCCATGCCCCCCATCGTGCACCGCCCCACTGACAACGCCGCCGGGGCGGGGCATCCGTGCAGCTCACGGCGGGTGCGGCGGGCCGTCCACGGCCGAGCGGAGCGGCCGCGCGCCGCGCCTTCGCCCCACCGCGGCCACCGCCCACGTCCTGTCTCTTATAAACATCTGACGCTGCCGACGACTTAATAGGTGT
>NZ_VKJP01000003.1 GCF_007280575.1 Streptomyces benahoarensis | reverse complement strand
GGCCGGGCGTTACAGGGCCGGGCTCCGGGAGCCGGGGCCCGCTCGCCGCCGGGGTGCGGCCGCGTCGGACCGGGCCCGCCCCCTCAGTTCTCCGCGACCTCCGCATAGACCTGCGAGAGTTCCGGCGCCCCGTCGTCGGCCCATTCGTGCCCGGCGGCCACCACATCGATCTCCCGGCCGGATGCCAGGCACACCACCGGCTGCCCGTCCGGCCACACCCGCCACCGCGCGCCGGGCACCGTCCGTACGAGGACCGTGCCGAGGTAGAGCCCCGCGTCGTTGCCGAGCCAGGGCAGCACCTCCGGGTCGTCCCGCCACACCGGTTGCAGCTGGTCGAGCGCCTCCAACGACGCGGCGGAGTCGTCCAGTTCGACCCCGGCGTGCCCGGCCTCGGCGCGGAGCAGCTCGCATTCGGACAGCAGCTCGGCGATGACCCCGGGGTCCTCGCGCACCGCGTCCGCGAGCGGAACCGCCGTACGGCGCGCGCCCGAACCCTTGCGCCACTTGTCCAGGAAAGACATGTTCATGGGGTGCAGGGTCCCACCCGTCCACCGGGCCCGGCCACAGGCGCGCGGCAACCGCCGACCGCCGTTCGTCATCCCGACGTCCCCTCCCCTTCTCCCCCCTTTCACGGCGCTCCGGTCTGATCTGCCGGATCGACAGCCGCCACCTCTCACCGGAACGCCCGTTACCCCAGGGGAAGTCCGCGCCGTCCCGCCGCCCGCCGCCGTACCGGGCGGGCGCCGCGGACGTCTCCCCCACCCCATCTCTCACGTAGGGAACGACCGATGCGCATACGACATCTGTGCACCGCCCTGGCGCTGCTCACCACCGCGGCGACGCTGCCCGCGGCCACGGCGAACGCGGCCGCGGCGCGTACGACCTCCACACAACAGGCCGCGCACGCCCTGCCGTTGACGCACCTCTACGACAACACCGCGGTCGGCGGCGGCTCCAGACCCGGCGCCGCCGACTTCGACGGTGCGGGCAACGCCCTCTCCGCACCCGACCTGTCGGCGGCCGGCTGGACGCCGGGCCGCGCCTTGGACCTCGACGCCGCCCCTCTGACCTGGCCACGCGCCACCGCGGGGCGGCCCGACAACGTGGTCGCGAACGGCCAGACCGTCGCCGTCGGCGGCACGGGCCCCGCGCTGACGTTCCTGGCCGCCGCGACCGGCACCGGCGCCCCCGCCACCGGGAACGGCACGGTCCGCTACCGCGACGGCTCGGTGAGCGGCTACCGGCTGACCGCCCCCGACTGGCGCTCCGGCCCGCCCGCCACCAAGGCGGTGGCGCTGCCGCACCTGGTCACCCCGCACGGCACCGTCGACGGACCGGCCCGGCTGTACGCGGTGACCGTGCCGCTGCGGCCGGGCCGCGCCGTCGCCTCCGTACAGCTGCCGCGGGCCGCAGCCTCCGGCGCGGAGCTGCACGTCTTCGCGCTGGCGGTGCGCCGCGACGACCGTGGCTGGACGGGGAGTTGGGCCACCAGCGCCTCCGGCTACACGGGGGTCGGGCCGTGGCGGGACCGGACGCTGCGGCTGGTGGTGCACGCCGGCGCGGGCGGGCAGCGGGTCCGCGTGCGGTTCACCAACACCTTCGCGGCCGCGCCCGTCACCCTCGGCGCCGCGAGCGTCGCCGTCCGTCGGGGCGGCGCCACGGCCGACGGCACACCGCGGCGGCTGACCTTCCGTCACGGGCAGCGCGGCGTCCGCGTTCCGGCCGGGGCCGAGGCGGTCAGCGATCCGCTGGGCTTCCCCGTGCCCGCGGGACGGGATCTGCTGGTCAGCGTCCATCTGCCGGGGACGGTCACGGCGGCGCCGGTGCACCAGGAGGCGGCCCAGACCTCGTACCTCAGCGCGGCCGGTGCCGGTGACCGCACCGCCGACGCGGGCGGCGGCGCCTTCCCCGAAACCCTCACCACCTGGCCGTTCCTGACCGGTGTGGACGTCGCGGGCGGGCCCGGTTCGGTCGTGACGCTGGGCGATTCGATCACCGACGGGGTCCGCTCGACCAGCGGCGCCGACCACCGCTGGCCCGACGCCCTCGCCCGCCGCTTCCGGCAGCAGCACGCCCTCCCCCGCTACGGCGTCCTCAACCAGGGCATCTCCGCCAACCGCGTGGTCACCGACCGCTACCCGGGCGACGGCGTCAGCAACGACATGGGCGGGGTGAGCGCCGGGCACCGGCTGCAGCGCGATGTCCTGGCGCAGACCTCGGTCCGTACGGTCGTGCTCTTCGAGGGCATCAACGATGTGCGGTGGGGCACTCCGGCACCGGAGGTGGTGGACGGGCTGCGGGCGCTCGCCCGGCGCGCCCACGCCCACGGGCTGCGGGTCGTCGCGGCGACGCTCACGCCCTGCGGTGGCTACCAGGACTGCAGCGCGGAGGTCGAGGCGCGGCGGCAGGCGGTCAACGCGGCGCTGCGCGATCAGGGCGGGGCGTTCGACGCGGTGCTGGACTTCGACGCCGTGGTCCGCGACCCGGCCCACCCGCAGCGGATGCTCCCCGCCTACGACAGCGGCGACCATCTCCACCCGGGCGACGCGGGCCTCGCGGCGCTCGCCGACTCGGTGGATCTGCGGAAGCTGGTGCCGGGCCAGGGGTGAGGTCCACCGGGCAGGGGCGCGGGCCGCGGGCCTGCGCCCCTGCCCCGGGCCCCTCAGAGATCCAGATCGACCACGACCGGCGCATGGTCGGAAGCGCCCTTCCCCTTGCGCTCCTCCCGGTCCACATAGGCATCCGACACCGCACCGGCGAACGCGGTGTTGCCGTAGACGAGATCGATGCGCATTCCGCGGTTCTTCGGGAAGCCGAGGGCGCGGTAGTCCCAGAACGTGAAGGGGCGGTCGTACTTGAGGGCGCGGGGCAGTACATCGCTCAGGCCGGTGTCCCGCAGGGTGGTCAGCGCCTTCCGCTCGGCGGGCGTGATGTGCGTCTGGCCGACGAACGCGGCCGGGTCCCACAGGTCGTCGTCGGTCGGCGCGACGTTGAAGTCGCCGAGGACGGCGAACGGACGGCCGCCCGCCGCGTCCTCGGCGACCGCCGTCCGCAGCGCCGCCAGCCACTCCAGCTTGTACGCGTAGTGCGCGTGGTCGACCTCGCGGCCGTTGGGGACGTAGACCGACCAGGCGCGGACCGGGCCGCAGGTGGCGGAGACGGCGCGGGGCTCCTGGGCGCCGTCGTACGCCGGGCCGCCGGGCAGACCGGACACCACGTCCTCCAGGCCCACCCGGGAGACCAGCGCCACGCCGTTCCACCGGCCGGTGGCGGTGACCGCGGACTCGTACCCCAGCTCCCGCAGCTGGTCGGCGGGGAACTGCTCCGGGGAGCACTTGGTCTCCTGGATGCACAGCACGTCCGTGCCGGTGTTCTCCAGCCAGGCCAGCAACCTCGGGAGGCGGGCGGTGATCGAGTTGACGTTCCAGGTCGCGATGCGCATGCCGGTAAACCTACAGCGCACCACTGACAACGGCCGCGGAGCGTCAGAGCGGCCCGGTGGCGGTGCCGGGAGCCAGGCGGCCGTGGTCGGTGGTGGTGAGATTGCCGATCAGGCCGTCGTAGATCGGCCGGGCGTGGTCGCGCAGCAGGCTGTCGTGGATGTCGACGGCCCGGCGGGGCGCGACCGCGCGCACGTAGTCGATGACCTCGGACACCTTGTTCCAGGGCGCGTGCACCGGCAGCAGCAGGGTGTCGACCTGCCGCCCCTCGGGCACGGTGAGCGCGTCGCCGGGGTGGAAGACCGTGCCGTCGATCAGATAGCCGACGTTGGTGATGCGCGGGATGTCGGGGTGGATGACGGCGTGCAGCTGACCGTGGACCTCGATGTCGAAACCGGCGGCGGTGAAGGTGTCGCCCTCGCCGACGGTGTGCACCCGGCCCGGGAACGCCGCCGACAGCTGGTCGGCGACGGCGGCCAGCGTCCAGATCTCGGCGGCCGGATTGGCCTCCAGGCCCGCGCGCAGCCGCCCCTCGTCGAAGTGGTCGGCGTGCTCATGCGTGACCAGCAGGGCGTCGGCCCCTACGGCCGCGTCCTCCTCGCTGAACACTCCGGGATCGATGACGAGCACTCGCCCGTCCTTCTCCAGCCGGACGCAGGAATGGGTCTTCTTCGTCAGTTCCATGACGCCATCCTGCCGCCCCCGCCCCGGCCGCGCCCGGCTCAGCCCTCCGGCGTGGTCTCCTCGCGGATGACCCGCTGCGCGACGGTGAAGGCGGCGTTCGCCGCAGGGATACCGCAGTAGACGGCGGTGTGCAGCAGGATGTCCTTGATCTCGGTGGGCGTCAGGCCGTTGCGGAGCGCGGCGCGGGTGTGCGCGGCGATGTCACCGTGGTGGCCTCCCGCGACCAGCGCGGTGAGCGTGATGATGCTGCGGGTGCGCCGGTCCAGGCCCGGCCGCGTCCAGGTCTCGCCCCACTCGTAGCGGGTCACCAGGTCCTGGAACTCCCCGGAGAACGCGTCGGTGGCCTCCTCGACCGCGTCGACATGGGCGTCGCCCAGCACCTCGCGGCGGACCTTCGCGCCACGCTCGTACGCGCTGCCGCGGACCGCCTCCGGCTGGGCCAGCCCCGCCTCGATGGCGGCGGGCGCGGTCTGCGCGACCGCCGCCAGCTGCGGCTTGGGCGCCGCCGCACCGATCGCCGGCTGCCCGCCCGCGGACGGCTTGTCGTGCCAGGCGGTGCTGAAGTGCCGGATGAGGAGTTCGGTGATGGCCGCGGGCTGCTCGACCGGGGCGAGGTGGGAGGTGCCGGGCACCAGCGCCAGGCTCGCGTCCGGGATACCGGCGACCAGGCTGCGGGCGTCGGTGGTCGGCGTGGTCTGGTCCTCCGACCCGGCGACGACGAGCGTCGGCACGCCCACTCTGCCCAGCGACGATCTGACGTCGTACGAGGCCAGCGCCTCACAGGCGGCGATGTAGCAGCCGGGGTCGGTGGTCCGCACCATCTGCACGGCCCATTCGACGATGGCGGGCTGAGCGGAGGCGAACCCCGGGGTGAACCAGCGCTCGGGCGCGGTCCGCGCGATCGGGTCGAGCCCGTTGGTACGGATGACGACCCCGCGCTGCCGCCAGGAGTCGGCGGTGCCGTAGCGCGGTGACGAGGAGACCAGCGCGAGCGAGGTGACGCGCTGCGGGCGGGTGAGCGCCAACTGCGTACCGATGGCGCCGCCGAGGGAGCAGCCGCCGTAGCCGAAACGGTCCACGCCGAGCGCGTCGAGGGTGGCGGCGACCCGGTCGGCCAGCTCGGCGACCGAGGACGCGGGGTAGGCGGGCGAACCGCCGTGACCAGGCAAATCAAAGCGGATGACCCGCCACTGACGGGTCAGCTCCGGGATCTGCCTGTCCCACATGTGCCACGTTGTCCCCAACGAAGCGCCCAGGACGAGGACGGGGGCGTCGGCGGGGCCGTCGATGCGGTGCTGCAGGGTCTTCTCGCTCACCCGGCCACGCTACCCAGCGCTGACGCGATCCTGACACCCGGGTCAGGAACTCTGTGACGGAAACGGTGCACTCCGCCCCGGCTCGGACGAGGGCTCCGAGACCCGCCCCCTCAACGCACGGACGCGACAATCAAGATGAGCACCATCACGGCCGGGACGAGAAGACAGCCGCAGCCGCCGGACGGGGACGAGGTGCCCTGGCGGTACTCCACCATTCCGTCGGGGACGACGTGGGGGTGGGCCCGGGTCAGCCGTCGCCGGCGGTGGTGGTGGCCAGGTGTGCGGCGAGGGCGTGGAGGACGAACGGGGACGGGAGGCCGGACGCCAGCACGTGCCACCGTCCGGCGACGCGGACGGCGACGGCTCCGTTCACGCTCGCGACGCGTTGGATCCGGTCCCATCGCAGGGACGTGGTGCCGCGGCCGATGCCGTCCGCGGTGAGCCATACGGGGCCGAAGGTGAGCCGTCCTCCCCCGGCCAGTGTGGCCAGGGCGCGCGGCACCTGGGCGCCGGTGACGGCGCGGCGGATCTCGCGGCCCCACACCTCCGGGTAGCCGAAGTCGGCAGCGTGCAGGAGGACGTGGTCACCGTCGATGTCGCGGAGGACGTGGACGGGGGCGAGGCCCTGCGGGGAGAGGGCGCCGCGGCGGCGCACCACGGTCGTGTCGTAGCGGATGGCATGGATCCGGCCGTTGGTGGCGACCGTCATCCCGTGGTCGTAGAAGTCCAGCCGCGGGGCCGCCTCCTCGGCCGGCGCGCCGGGGCTCCACAGACGGCGTATACGCGTCGCGAGAGCCTGACGCAGGGAGCGGCGTGGCGCCGTGCGCGGTGCGTGACCGGGCGGGGCGGCCCGGTAGGTGGCGCGGCGCCGGCCGAGGCGGGCGCGGCTGCCTGCCGCGGAGACGCGGGCGAGTTGCAGCTCCTCCGCGCGGTCGGAGCCGGTCATGTGGCGCCCGCCCGGTCGCGGCCGGTCACGGCACTCGCCCGATCGCGGCCGGTCATGCGGCGCCCGCCCGGTCGCCGTCGGTGCCCGTGCCGTCGCCGCGCAGGACCGACCACCGGGCGCGCAGCAGCAGTTCGCCCGGCGGCACCCGCAGGTCGTCGGCGAGGTGGCGGGCGGTGCGGTCGAAGACGGCCAGGGCCTCGGCCCGGCGGCCGCCGTGGCGCAGGGCGCGCATCAGGAGGGCGGCGACCGGTTCGTTGAGCGGTTCCTCCGAGGCCAGCGCGGTGAGTGCGGCGACCGCGTCGGGGACCCGGCCGAGGCGGAGCAGCCAGTCGGCGCGCCGCTGCGCCAGGGTGACCCGGCGTTCGGCGAGCCGCATCCGTTCCGTCTCGGCCAGCGGACCGGGCAGCCCGGCCAGCGGCTCACCGCGGAACAGCTCCAGCAACCGGGAGCAGCGCCGTACCGCCTCGTGCAGTTCCCCGGCGCGGGCGGCGGCCGCGGCGGCGGTGGCCTCGTCCTCCATGCACGCCACGTCCACCTCGACCACGCCGCGGGCCAGCCCGTAGCCGTACCGGTCACGGCGGATCACCGAGTCCGGGCACTCCCCGAGCCGCAGGGGTTTGCGCAGCCGGTAGACGTAGACCGGTACGACGTTCGCGTCCGGTGACTCCAGTCCCCAGACGTCGTCCAGCAGCTCCCGTCGGCTGACCGACCGGCCCGGCTTCAAGGCCAGCGCCGCGAGGACGGCCTGCTGGCGGACCGGGCCGACATCGACGGGGCGCCCGGCGAGCCGGACCCGCAACGGGCCGAGCAGGGAGATCCGCAGCCGTGGTGCGGGCGCCGTGTCCGGGAGGGCGGCCTCCGGTGCCGCCCGGTGTCGGCGGGGGCCGAGGCCGGGGACGACGAGGCCGCGGTCGAAGGCGTGGACGATGGCGGCGGCACGGTTGCGCAGTCCCAGTTTCCGCAGGATGCCTTCCAGTTGTGCGGCCACCATGGGGACGGGCAGGCCGAGGGTGTCGGCGATCTCGGCGTCGTCCAGGCCGCAGCCGAGCCCGTGGAGCACCTCGCGTTCCCGGGCGGTGAGGGGCGTGACGTCCGGGCGTCCCTGGGTGGTGGTCGTCGGCATGGTGGTTTCCCCGTTCCGTGGCGCGGTCGTCGGGCGTCTGCGGGCACGCGCGTCGCCGGTGTTCACGGTGGTCCGGTGGAGGAATCGTGGACAGGACACCGAGGCGGCCATATGTGGCCGGTGGCCGCGCTACAGTCCTCGACCTGCGAGGGAACGTCATCTCATGGGGAGGGGCCGTCAGTTGTGGCCGGTGCGTTCGGCGAGGTGCTGCGGCGGCTGCGGAGCCGTACGGGGCTGACCCAGGAGGAGTTGGCGGAGCGCTCCGGGGTGAGCGCCCGCACCATCCGCGGCCTGGAGACCGGCAGCCGCGCCAACCCGCGGATGACCACGGTCCAGGAGCTGGCCCGTGGGCTGCCGCTCGGGCCCGGCGAGCGCGCGGAGTTGCTGCGCGCGGCGGTGGGCGGCGAGCGGGGCGGCGGACGCGAGGACGGGACCGCGGAGCGGGCGGCGGACGCGGAGGGGGCGGAGCCGCAGGGGGCGCGCGCCACGTGGGAGGCGCCGGACGCGGGCGCGGGTTCGGCGCCGGGTCCGGACGCGGGTGCGGCCCCAGGCCCGGGTACACCCCCAGGCCCGAGTGCAGCCCCAGGCCCGAGTGCAGCCCCAGGCCCGAGTGCGACCCCGGCCCCGGACGCGGCGCGGGCGGCGCCGGCTGCCCCGGACGCCACGACGGACGCCGCCGAGCAACTGGCGACGGCCGTGGCCGCCCGCTGGCGCCGTGAGGAGGAGCAGCGGCAGATCCAGGACCCCTTCCCCCTGCCGGTCCGGTGGCGGGCCGCGCCCGAGGAGCTGGCCGATCACTGGGCCAACATCCGCCGCCTCCCGCCCGGTGCCGCGGCCGGGCCGCTGGAGATGGACGGGCGGTTGGACGACATCGCGGCGCTGTACCGGCGGCTCCCGTCCGGGCGGCTGGTCGTACTGGGGCGGTCCGGTTCGGGCAAGACGGTGCTGGCGCTCCGGTTCGTCCTGGACCATCTCGCCTCGCGCACCGCCGAGGAGCCGGTGCCGGTGATCTTCAGCATCGGCGCATGGAACCCGACGGCCGTCACCCTGCGGGACTGGCTCGCCGACCGGCTGACCCGCGACCACCCCGGCTACGCCGCCCAGGGGCCCGGCGGGACGACGCTGGCGGCCGCGCTGGTCGAGTCCGGGCGCATCCTGCCCGTGCTGGACGGGTTCGACGAGATGGCCGCCGGGCTGCGACGGCCCGCGCTGGAAGCCCTCAACGCCACCGCCCTTCCGCTGCTGCTCACCAGCCGCCCCGCCGAGTACGCCGCCGCGGTCGCCGAGACCGACGTGCTCACCTCCGCCGCGGCGGTCGCCCTCACCGACCTCACCCTCGACGACCTGGCCGCCTATCTGCCCCGTACGACCCGTAAGCCCGGCCGGGCGCGGCCCGCCGCGAACGCCTGGGAGCCGGTGCTGGCCGCCCTGCGCGCGCGGCCCGCGTCGCCGCTCGCCACCGTCCTGACCAACCCGCTGATGGTCGCGCTCGCCCGCGTCGTCTACAGCGACACCCCGGACCACGATCCGGCCGAGCTCCTGGACGGCGAGCGTTTCGGCGGTCCGGAGGCGCTGGAGGACCACCTCCTGGAGAGCTTTCTGCCCACCGTCTACCGCCATCCGCCGCCGTCGGCACCGGGCGCCCGGCCCCGCCGCACCTTCGCCCCGGACCGCGCCCGGCACTGGCTGGGCCACCTCGCCCACCACCTCAACCGGCTGGAGACCCCCGACCTGGCGTGGTGGCGGCTGGGCGGCGGGCTGCGGCGCGGCCCCCGTACCGCGGTCACCGCGCTGGTGACGGGGATGGCCATCGGCGTCGCCGACGCCGCCCTGGCCGCCGCCGTCGGCGCCCCGTACCCGCTGGTGGACGGGGCGATCGTGGGACTCCTGGCCGGGCTGATGTTCGGACTCGTGTACTGGCTCATGTTCGCGGCCCGGGACGTCCCGGTGGCGCCGTCCGCCATGCGGCTGCGCCTCGGCGGCGGAGGGGCCCGCCGCGGCACGGCCGGCCCCCGGCTGGTCGTCGGGACGCTGGGCGGGATGGTCTTCGGCTGCGGCTACGGGCTGGTGGTCGGCCTGATGCGCACCCGCTTCCACTGGCCGGACGGGCTGCGGTACGGGACCGTTGACGGGATCTTCTACGGGCTGGTCTTCGGCGTCGCCGCCGGGCTGAGCTTCTGCCTGCTGGGCCTGGTGGAAAGCCCTCTCGACCTGCGCTCCGCCGCCCATCCGCGGGGCCTGCTGCGCACCCACCGCTCGACGGTGCTGGCCCGGCTCGCCGTCTGGGCGCCCGCCTTCGGGGTGCTGGTCGGGGGCGGTGCCGCGGCGGCGGTCCCGCTGCTGCGCGGCGTGCTGGGCCCGCTGGTGTGGAGCCCCGCCGCCGGGCTCGTCCTCGGCACTCTCAGCGGGGTCGGCGGCGCCCTGGGGTACGCGCTCGCCCTGACCGCCTGGGGCCAGTGGCTCGTCCTCGGGCGGCTCTGGCTACCGCTGACCGGCCGTCTGCCGTGGGCCGTCGTCGCCTTCCTCGACGACGCCTACCAGCGCGGTGTGCTGCGTCAGGCGGGCGCGGTCCACCAGTTCCGCCATGCCCGCCTCCAGCACCACCTGGCGCAGGTCCACCGCGAGGCGTCCGGCCGGCGGGGCTCGCGGGAGTGACGCGTCGGCACGGAGCCGCGCCGGGTCCCGTTACCCCGGTCGGTGCACCGTCCACGCCCCACACCAGGCGCGATGCAGCCGATATGTGCTCTTATGGCCTGGTCTGTAATTCGAGGTGAGCGCGCCCTCGCGCGTTCCGGCGGCGGTGAGCAAGGGGCAGGCGTGGCGCAGGACCGGGAGGAGGCAACGCCTGACGAGCCGGACGACGTCCCGTACATGTCGCTGCTCAACCTGCCGCTCAGCGCGGACCTGGACCGCCTCGGCGAGCAGATGCACGATCTGGCGCGCGCCCAGCGCAGCTTCCAGGCGCTGCTCGAAGCCGTCGTCAGCATCAGCGGCGAACTGGAACTGCCGGCCGTGCTGCGGCGGATCGTACGCACCGCGATGGAGCTGGTCGGCGCCCGCTACGGAGCCATGGGCATCCTGGACGACACCGGCGAGCAGCTCGCCGAGTTCGTCCCGCTCGGCCTCACCCCGCAGGAGAAGGCCGGCCTCGCCGGAGTGGAGCCGCCCCGGGGCCATGGCCTGCTGGGCCATCTCATCCACCATCCGCGGCCCCTGCGGGTGGACAACATCGCCGCCCACCCGGATTCCGCCGGTTTCCCGCCCGGGCACCCGCCGATCCGTTCCCTGCTCGGCGTCGCGATCTCCGTACGCGGCCGGGTCTACGGCAACCTCTATCTCTCCGACCGGAAGGACGGGAAGCCGTTCGACCGGCACGACGAGGGCGTGATCCTGGCACTCGCGGGGACGGCCGGGGTGGCGATCGAGAACGCGCGCCTGTACGACCAGGTCCGCAACAGCGCCGAGCGGTTCCAGCGGCTTCTGCTGCCCCAGTTGTTGGACCTCCGGCCGTTCGAGGCGGGCGCCCTCTACCGTCCGGCCCGTACGCCCGGCCAGCTGGGCGGCGACTGGTACGACGCGGTGAAGCTCTCCGACAACTCGTGCACCGCCGTCATCGGCGATGTCATCGGCCACGACCTCGAAGCCGCGGCGGCCATGTCCCAGACCCGCAGCATGCTGCGGGCACTGACGTTCGACGGCCGCATCCCGCCGAGCGCCGCCCTGACGCAGCTGGACCGCATCATGCATCTGACCGGCGGCCAGCTCACCACGGCGTGCGTGGCCCGTATCGACCCCGTCGGCCGGGGCTGGATGCTGCGGTGGAGCAGCGCCGGACATCCGCCGCCCCTGGTGGTGCTGCCGGACGGCGCCACCCACTACCTCGAAGCGGAGCCCGGACTGCCGCTCCGCGTGGACGTCACCCTGCCCCGGCCCGACCACTCCCGCGCGCTGCCTCCGGGCAGCACGGTCATCCTCTACACCGACGGACTGGTCGAACGCCGCGACCAGAACCTGACCCAGGGAATGCGCGCACTGGCGGCACTCGCCCGCCACCACGCCCGGGAACCGGTCGACCAACTGTGCCGCACCCTCGCCGACCACCATCCCGGCGACGGGCTCGACGACATGGCGGCGCTCATCCTGCGTACGCCCGGTCCGTGAGCCGTCTGCCGGGCGCCCGCCCCGGCGTGGCCAGCGGTGCCATGGCGCTCGCGCCGAGCACCGCATGGGGGTCGCGCAACAGCCCCAACTCGATGGCGGTGCGGGTGAGGTCGGCCTTGTTGCCGACGTTGAGCTTGGCCCGGATGCGCTTGACGTACGTACTGACCGTGGCCTCGGAAAGGCCCATCCGGCGGCCTATCTGACCATGCGTCAGCCCTTCGGCGAGCAGGCGCAGGGCCTCCAGTTCGCGGCGGGCGAGCGACCGCGGCTCGATGCCGCCGGGCTGCTCCAGCTCGCTCTGCAGCCGGGGCACCAGCGTGGCGGAGAGGTGGAAACCGCCGGTGACGACGGTGCCGACGGCGCGCAGCAGTTCCTCGTCGTTCACCTGGTCGGTGACGCAGCCCAGCACTCCGGCGCGGACGGCGCCCAGCAGGCGGTAGGGCTGGACGAAGCCCGAGATCAGGAGCACCGGGGCGCAGGCGACGAGGCGGTCGAGGGTTCGCGCCGGTGTCTCCGTTCCCGTGTGGTCGTACGCGGGTGGGCTGTAGAGGATGGCGTCAGGGGCGTCGGCTCCCGGGGCGAGCGGGAGGTCCTGCACGCGCTCGACCGAGGCGACCACCTCGAGCCACGAAGCCCGGGAAAGCGCCCTTTCCAGACCGTACCGGACGAGATTCTGGCGCTCGACAATGACAATGCGCGCACAACTAGACATGCGTATTCCTGTCGTCAGATCAACGCGTCGTTCCCCGAACCCCCGAACGGCAGACTAGCGGAGGAACGGGGCGATGCACCCCAACGTACCGCACCGATCGGTGTACCCCGGATCGACGATGAGACGGAACGGAACGGCAATGCTCCGCCGGGGCATCACACAATCGCTCCACGCGGCCCCGGAAGGCAAACCGTTCGAAGCGATTCGATTTTCTCCCGGAGACCTTTTCCGATTGCCGGTGAGCGGTATTCTGCCGACTGTCCCTTACGGCAAGACAATTGGAGAGTACGTACGTGGCTGACCAGGAAAAGTCCCCGCAGCCCGCTGCCGAGGCGTCGGGGCGTCTGCCGGAGGAGGACCGGCACGGTTTCGTCTCCGCGTTCGTGGGAGGCGTCCGCGCCGACGGCGAGCAGGGCAGGCCCGGCAAGCGGCTGGTGGCGATCGGTATCGCGGTCGTCGCCGCGCTGAGCCTGGGCGCCCTCGCCATCGGCGCGCTCAGCAGCCCGGGCGACAAGAAGAACCAGGCCGACAAGGTCGCCCCGGCGGGCGCCACCGCCCGGGCCGACCACCACGAGAAGGGCCAGGAGTCCCGCACCGGCGGCGCCAGCGGCGGCGCCAGCGGCGGAAGCATCGGCGGCATCGGCGGCGGCACCGGCGGCGGCGCGGGCAGCCAGGACCTCACCCCGGACGGGCGGCAGGACATACCCGCGCCGAACACTCGGGACACGACGGGCTCCTCGCACACCCCGCCGAGCCCGAAGGCCAGCGCCACCGCCAGGAGCGGCGCCAGCACGGCCCGGACCCGCAGTGTCGCCCCGGCGTTCACCGCGCTCGCCGGGTACGGCTGCCCGTCCAGCCCCACCGCGGGGGTCTGGATGAAGGACCCCAACTTCAACCTGAAGGAGAACGGCTGGGTCAAGTCCGGCACCGGCGGCTACACGGGCTCCGGCTGCACCGGCCGGTATGTCTCCCTGCCGATGTCGGGGTCGTCGACGAAGTACGACCCGTCGCAGTACGTGCTGTGGAAGTTCAACTACACCGCCAAGATCAAGGGCGCTGCGACCTGCCGATTGGCGGTGTACATCCCGAACAACCCGAAGATCCTCTACGTCGGCGGGCACCCCGCCAAGTACGCGATCTACGACTCCGACCGCAGCGGCGGCACCCCCGCCGCCGCATTCGACATCGACCAGATCAACAGCCGCGGAAAGTGGCTGTCGCCCGGGCCGTTCAAGGTCCGCAGCGGTCATGTGACGCTGCGGATGTTCAACACCGGGGTCGACCACACGGCGGCGACGCAGCATGCGCACGATGTCGCCGCGCCGGTCCAGCTGAGCTGCGCGCCCGCGTGACCGGGCGGTCGGGCACCGGTTCGCGGTGATGTCCATGGGCGGGGCGCCGTACGGCGCCCCGCCCATGGACCGTCCGCGCGGACGGTCCGCGAACCGGACGGGCCGGGCCCCTGGCCGCTCCGTGAGGAATCGGCAGGGACCCGGCCCGTTGATGCCGGTGCGCCTGTGTGCTCAGCCGTCCACGATCGGCTTGCCGGTCGGCTCGGGGAAGGCGGAGGAGTGGTCGGCGTGGGCGTAGTAGGTGCCCGCGCGGTCCATCAGGACCATGTACCGGCCGACCAGTTCGATGGAGTTGGCGCACTCCATCAGCACGTTCTTCATGGCTGGGTACATGACGGGGCCGAACTTCTCGGCCGCCTGCCGCACGCCCGGGTCCGGCTTGATGATGGGGCCGAAGTCGTCGGGGTCGAAGAACGTCGGCTCGTGCGGGTTGCGCCTGTCTACGTACTGGTTCGGGCGCGGCTTGGGGATGTTGTCCGTGTAGGTCGCCTGCTCGCCGAAGACGGTGTGGGAGGCGTCGGCGGCGAGGACGAGCGTCTTGAGGCTCTCGTACTGCGTGACCAGGTCGGTGGAGGAGGTCCGCAGGAGTTCCATGCTGTCGGCGAGGCCACCGATGTTGACGGTGAGGGCCGGGTGGGTCGGTGCCTTGGTCGCCTTCTTCTCGCCACCGCCGCCGTCGGTCTTCGGCAGCTCGGTGGTGATCGTCTCGGGGTTCAGCCAGAGCATCGAGAGGGTGGGCGGGGCCGCGGCGGTGGGGGGCGGTGCTTCATTGCCCGACGTGTCCGAGCCGTCGCCATCGGTGTTGATGGGCACCCGGTGGGGACCGTACCGTGAGTCTTTCGGTTCCACTGCCACAATTGCCCTTCCGCCATGATCATCCCGGGTGGAACCCGGTTCCCTCCATCCCATCCAATGCAGGTACGCAACGGACAGGTCCCCGTTCGGTGACACCCTTGTTGCCCCTGATCAGTGACATGACCGGCGTCGAAAGAGGGACCTGCATCGGAGTCATCTGTGCACTTAAAGTCACCGTGTGGCCTCTCGCAGCTTCACCCTCAACGAGTTCCGGATCGAGCTGGACCGGCTCCACGACACCATCGGCACGGTGGGCGGATGCACCGCCGCCATCGAGGCGGACATCGCCGCCGTGAAGGAAGCCTTCCGGCTCGCCGAGGCCGTCTGGCAGTCCCCGTCCAGCGCGACCTTCTCCGGTCTCCAGCGTGAGTTCAGCGACCACATGGACACGCTGGTCACGCTGTTGCACGAGATGAAGCGGCGGATGAAGGCGGCGTACGACATGTACCACGAGGTCGAGACCAAGAACACGAAGAACTTCCACAAGTAGTGCCAGGGGTGCCGTCCGGTCCGCGTGGGCCCGGACGGCACCCCACACGCGGAGGGCGTCCGCCGTACCCCGGTCGTACGGCGGACGTCGGCGTCCGGACATCCCTCAGGGAGCTTTCCTGCCCGCTGGTGCGGTGGCGCTCCCGCGTACGGCCCCAGGAGCAGCGGTGAGCCCCAGCAACGACCCCCAGCCCCAGCCCGATCTCCCGGTCGTCTACGGCCAGGTCGGTGGCGCGCACGCCTTCATCAGTGTCGACGGCGAGGCGCTGCGCACGTACGGGGAGCAGATCGGCGGGCCCGACGGCGCGGGCGGGCTCGTCTCGGACCTCGGTGACGAGGTATCCAAGATCTTCAAGTCGCTCACCGACCTCCAGCTCGGCTGGGCGGGCCAGACCCAGGAGGAGGCCGGGGCCTTCTTCCAGCGCCTCGACGCCTGCATGACGAGCCTCTTCGGCAAGGGCGGCGACACCCAGAGCCAGGCGAACAGCGTGCTGGCGCGGGTCGCCTTCTCGCTGACGCTGGCGGGCAACAATTACCTCTCCGCGGAGGAGGCGGCCTACCAGGAGTTCGGCGCCTTCGCCTCCCAGCTCCTCTCATGGGGAGGCGGAGGGGGAAATCCGGAGAACGTCACTGACGGCACGAAGTCCGCGATCGGCGAAACATTCTGACCGCCGTAAATTCCGCACCACCGGCTATTCCCCACTGACGCTCCGCTTGCGTTTTTCTTGCGTTTCGCTGACGTCTCGCTGATATTCCCAGCTCGCGCCTTCCCCGGGCCCGGCTCCCCTCCCTTTCCTTTCCCTTTCTCCCCACCAAGGTGATGTCGCCATGTACGAGCCCGATCCGACCATTGCCGACGAGATCTACACCCTTGGCAACGCCTGGATCGATTTCGGCGACCAGATGTGGGAAAAGCTCTCCGCCATGGATGCCTCCGTCCAGGGCGTCCAGTGGTCCGGTGACGCCCGCGAGATCGCCGTCGTCTGGGCCTGGGGACCGCTGCGGTACAAGTTCACGGCCGCCGCCAACCACGCCTGGGACGTCGGCAACGCGATCAACGCGTACGGGGACTTCATCAAGGACGTGCAGGCCAAGGAGTTGCACGCGGCGAAGATGGAGGCGATCAAGATAATGATCATTGGCCTCCTCTCCATCATCGCCGTCGTGGCCCTGGCGGTACTGCTGCCGCTGGGCACGATCCTGGCGGCGCTCACCTCGGTACTGGAGGCCATGGGCGTGGTCATGGAGGGCATCGCCCTCGCCGCCACCTACGCCGGTGCCGTCGCGATCGATGTGATCCTCAACATCGTCGTGCAGATCGGCGCCGACATGGGCGCGGAGGCGTTCGCCTCCGCCGTCACCCACACCGACATGCCCGACTTCGGCAGCAAGGAGTGGTGGAAGCACGAGGCCATCAACATCGGCCTCGCGGGCGCAGCCAGCCTTCTCGCTCCGGGCCTGAAGGGGATCGGCGCACTGCGGCGGGGGCTGGGCGATCTGGCGCGCGGTCCGAAGCTGGCGCCGCCGAAGTTCGACCCGCACGTCGAGGCGCCGCCGATGGGCGGCGGCAAGGGGGCGGCCGGGTTCGACCTGCCGAAGGGGTCGTTCTCCCCGCCGCCGGGCCTCGGCAACCTCGACGGCCAGCTCGTCAACAAGCTGCCGCACGGGCCGGGCGGTGGCCTCCCGAGCCGCGGCAACATCCTTCCCCCGAAGACGGACACGGTCCACCCCGGCGGCGGGCTGCCCCAGACGAAGATCCCGGGGAACATCGACCCTCACCCGTCGATAGCTCCGCCGCGCGGGACCAAGGGGAACACCACGCCCCACGACGGGATTCCGTCGACGAACAGCGGCCGCCCGCAGGGAGAGCTGTCCCACCAGCCGAAGGCCGATCTCGGCGGGGCCACCACCTCACACCCGAACCCGTCGACGGTCGAGGCACCCGGCGCGGCCGGTGCGCCGGGCAAGGGCGCGCAGCACGCCGGGCACGAGGGCCTGCAGAAGGTCCCGGGCACGAAGGCGTCCCTGGAGCCCACCCCGCCCGGCCGCAACCCCACGGCCGACACCCCGCACGCCAAGGCCGACACCCCGCCCAGCAAGACCGACACCCCGCCCGTCTCGGTCCATGACGGCCGCGGCGCCGATCTCGCTCCTCACCCCGGCGCGAAGAACCAGGACATCAACGGGAACGCTGGCGGCGCGAAGAGCCAGGACGTCAACGGGAACACCGGCGGCACGAAGAACCAGGACATCACCGGGAACACCGGCGGCACGAAGAACCAGGACATCACCGGGAACACCGGCGGCACGAAGAACCAGGACGCCATCGCGCCCGGGATGAAGGACGGCAGGTCCGGTGCGGAGGCCGGCAAGCCGCAGCACACCGCCAGGACCGAGCCCAACCCCGCGGCCACCGAGGGCAAGGGCACGACGGACAGGTCCGCGTCGGCGGCGCACGCCGGGGAGAAGCCGTCGGTCGAGAACAAGCCGCTCACGGAGAACAAGGCCGGCGAGCCCAAGACCGTCACCGAGCACAAGGCGGGTGACGCCAAGACGGTCACGGAGAACAAGACCGTCACCGAGAACAGGGCCGTCACGGAGAACAAGTCCCCCGCCACCACCAAGTCCACCGCGGAAGGCCGGAACACCGGGGACCGGACCGCCACCGGCCCGTCGAAGGAACTGCCGAGCAAGGACGTACCGACCAAGGAGAGCGGTCAGCCGAAGACCGCCAAGAACGACGCCGGGCCCTCGTCCGAGACGAAGGCGCCCGCCGAGAGCCCGAAGGACACCTCGGCGTCCTCCGGCGGCAAGGGCGACAAGGCCCATGACGCCGCGGCCGAGGGCACGCGCTCCGGCGACCACGCTGTCTCACGTACCGCGGACGACGCCGTCCACCCCGGCCCCGGCCCGAAGGACCCCCTGCACGCGGGCAGTGGGGCCGCCGAGGGCGCGGCGGGCCGGGTCGAGCAGTCCGGTGCCGCCGCCGCGAAGGGGTCGGACGCCGCCAAGACGAAGGCGTGGGCCACCGAGAGCGACACCCTGAAGAAGAACACCGCCGAGAAGCTGGCCACCGCCGAACGCGGCCAGAAGCTCGCCTCGGACGAGCACTTCACCGAAGGCGGCCGGAAGCTCCAGGAGAAGTTCACGGAGACCACCGGCTCGTCCAAGGCGCTCCGGTCGCTGGACGACGCCGAACGGCAGACGGTGTTCGACGGTTTGGTGGGCGACGCCCGCGCCAAGTTCGACGACCTCTTCGGACCGTTCCGTGAGGGGGGCAACGTCCGTCCCGGCGACCTCGCCAAGGCCGAGCAGCAGTGGCAGAAGGAGCTGGACAAGCTCGGCGACACCATCCGGGGCCGCGCCCAACTCCACAAGCTCCAGGTGAAGTTGGACGGTCAGATCGAGACGAAGATCGCCGAGGCGCGCAAGCAGTGGCGCGCCGAGGGCCATGAGTCCGACCTCATCGACCGGTCCGCCAAGGAGTACGAGGAGAGCCTGGGCCACGCCGCGGACGCCACGTACGGCGAGCTGAAGTCGAAGCCGCACTGGCAGGTGAGCAACAAGGGCCAGCGGTTCGACCAGATGGCCGACAGCATGCGCAAGGGGCTGCCCGAGCGGCTGGGCCGGGAGACCGAGTTCCGGGGCGCGGTCGACAAGCACGTCGACGCCTGGCAGGAGTTCGGGGCCGGGCTGAGCAAGGAGGAGACCGCCGCGCTGCACGACCGCTACGCGCACGGCGGGCGGCAGGCGTTCGGCGATCTGGTGGACAAGGAGGCCGCGAAGCTGCTCGCCACCAAGCAGCGCATGCGGCCGTTCGCCCAGCTCAGCGCCAAGGAGCAGCAGCTCGCCCATGACCTCGCGGTCAAGAAGTGGCCGCTCCGGGAAGAGGAGCTGATCAAGCGGCTGGACGCCGAGATCCAGGCCGGTAAGGACCTCCGGCGGTTCGTCGACGATCTGCCGACCCGCCTCGACAAGGACCTCGCGAACCGGCCCGGCGCCTCGTCCACGAAGGGGGAACTGGCCGACAGTGTCCATGCCTCGCTGCGGCGGGACGCCGAGGCGCTCCTCGACGACCTGCGCGGCAAGCCGATGGAGACCGGCGCCCGGGACATCGAGAAGCTCACGCAGGACGGACTGTCGAAGCTCAACCGGAGCCTGGACGAGCGGTTCCGCTTCGAGAACGGCGTCCACGAGCGGTGGAACAGCCATGAGCGTCCCGCCGGTGACCTCGGCTCGCACGGCGAGCAGGTGCGCGGCTGGCAGAACGACCTGCGGCACCGCGCCGTCGCCGATGTCCGCGAGGGCCTGGGCACCGACTACTCCCCCACCCATGTCGACGACGCGCTGACGAAGCTGGACGCGAACCTCGCCGACATCGGCAGGGCGACGCCGGAGCTGCGGGCGGGCGCCGAGCGGCTGCCCGAGGCGACCGCCGACGCGAGGGCCGCGTGGGACGAACTGGCCGCCGGGCACCGGGAGTTGCACCCGTCCACCGCGGACCGCATGTGGGCGGAGTTCCACCACGACTGGATGTCGGGGCACGGCAAGGTCTGGTCGGACGGCCGGATGGACGGCGTCCACTGGCACACCCCCGAGCGGGCACCCGACGCCGCGTACGACGCCGCCCGGGCGGCCGAGCACCGGGCGGCCCGGGACCAGCTCCTCGACCACTACGAGACCCTCGTCGACATCGCCGGGACGCGGGATCAGCACCTGGCGCAGCTGGCCGATGACGTACGGCACGCCGCCCGGGAGTGGCAGCCGCCGCACCAGCGGTTCGAGGGCGCGGCCCACACCGCCGAGCAGGCCGCCGAAGCCGCCAAGAACGCGGCCGGGTCGGCACGGCAGGCGGCCACGGCCGCGAAGGAGGCCGCCGAGGCGCTGGAGCGGGTCGCCGGGAAGGGCGGCCGGGGCGGTGCGGTCCCCCCGAAGTCCCTCACGGCCGAGGAGCGGGCCGCCGCACACGGCAAGGAGACCTCAGCCCCCGGCGAGGACCTGCACGGGGACGTCGCCAAGGTCCAGGAGACCCGGGCCGCGGCCCGTACCGCCGATGATGCCGCGGCCGCAGCGCGGGACGCCGGCGCCCGGGCCACGGACGCCGCCGCAACGGCCAAGGCGGCAACCGACCGGATCCAGCAGGGCGGCAAGGGCGGCGCTGCGCACACGGCGGACGAACTGGCCGCCGCCCGGGAGGCCGCCGCGCAGGCCCGCGAGGCCGCCGAAGCGGCGGAGAAGGCCGCCACGCAGGCCCTGGACGCCGCCGACGGCGCGGGCGACGCCGCGGCCGCGGCCCGGCGTGCCGCGCACGCGGCGGAGGACTCGGGGGCGCACCACTTCCGCGACCTGATCGGCCGCGACACGGCGTACGCACCCGGGGACACCGACATCAAGGCGGTGCTGGACGACGCCGCCACCGAGCTGCGCGGCCGGTTCGACAAGCTCACCGAGCTGCCCGAATCGGGCCTGGTGAAGAGCACCGACCGCGAGGGGCTGCACGACTCCTGGTCCACGTACCACCAAAAGCTCGTCGACGAGCTGCCCACCCGCTTCGACCGGCGCTACCGCGACGGCGACTGGTCCCCGACCGCCGACAAGGCCGTCGACGATCTGCTGGCCACCCCGGAGTTCCGCAAGGACCCGCTGCCCGACGACCTCGTCCGCCACGTCAAGGACCGGTACGCCGACGACCTGGCGGCGGCACGGAAGCCGGGGGCGGACGGCGGCGACGCAGTCGGCTCCGTCCGTGACCGGCTCGAATTCGCCCGCCGGGCGGAGCGGCAGGTCGACGACCTGATGAAGCGGTACGACCTCGGCAGCGGCGCGGACCGCGCCGGGCGGGACGCCGCCCGCGACGAGTGGCGGGCCACCGCCCGCGGCCGGCTGCTGGACACCTACCGCGACGCGCGGGGGCTGCACGCCGCGGGCGTGGAGGCGCGCGAGGCGTCCGACCTGGTGCTGAACGGCGCCGCCCGGAAGCTGGAGGAGCAGCTGCACATCGAGCGGCAGCTGCCGGGACTGCGGAACAAGCTGGCCGATGCGGCGCTCCGGCACGACGTGGACCAGGCGGTCGTCGACACGGCCGCGCGGAGCCTGGAGAAGGACCTCAGGGCCGCGGTGGACGACGCGTTCGACACGTTCCACGCGGGCAGCAAGGCCGATCCGCACGCCGCCGGACGCGCGGCGGGCCACGGCCGGAACGCCATGGCGGCGATGACGGGCGAGCGCGGGCTCGCCGGGCGGCTGCGGTTCCACGAGGAGCTGGACGCCCGCTTCCGCGACCTGCACTCGCGGGCCGACAGGGAGATGCTGCAGCACGACCCGGTGAGCGTCGAGCGGGTGCGCGAGAAGCTCGCCACGGAGCTGGAGCGGGTGGCCGATACCCATCTGGGCGGCGCGCGCACCGGCCGGTCGCCGCTGGCCGGCGGCGACCGCGACCCGCGCTTCCAGCAGTGGCGCGAGGACTCCCAGGCCGTTGTGGACCGCTTCGGTGCCGAGGCGGAGAAGGACGAGGCCCGGCAGTTCGCCACCCGGGAGGCGGGCGAGGTCTTCGAGGGGAAGTTCGGCGACGGACTGCTGCACCACGTCCCGGCGGACGGCAGGTGGTCCGGCGGCGACGATGTGGCCGGCGCCTTCCGGCGCGACTGGGTCGCCCTGGAGGACCACTTCCGCCATCCCGGTGCCACCGATCTCAAGAGCTGGCTGGACGTCGAGCGGAACGGCGTCGACGACTTCCAGAAGGGGCTGGACGGAGCGCGAGGGCAGCGGCAGTCCGTGCCGAAGGGGCCCGCGACTTCCGGTACTCGGGACTCCGCGCCCTCCGGCGGCCGGGACGCGGCGGACACCCCCGTCGACACGGACGTACCGCAGAACTCCCGTCCGGACGCCCCGAAGAACTCCGGCAAGGACCTGACCGGGGAGCACCCGGCGACCGGCCGGGACCAGGCCCATGCGCCCGAGCACACCGCGCAGGACGGCCCCCGCACGCAGCAGCAGGTCACCGAGGCACGGCCCCAGGAGCAGGTTCCCGGGAACCGCACGGGGGACCGTACGAAGGAGCAGCTGACCGAGGAAGGGTCCGCGCAGGTCACCAAGGAGCGGTCCGCGCAGGTCACCGAGGAAGGGTCCGCGCAGGGCCCCGGCCGCACCCATGAGCAGCTGCCCGAGGGGCCGAAGAGCGTCCACGAGGCGACGCCGTCCCGTACGGCCGGGGCGCAGGGCTCCGGGCACTCCGCCGGGCAGACGATTCTTCAGGAACCCTCCCTGATGCGGCAGCCGGCGCCGGACCGGGCGGACGAGCTGCGCCAGCGGTCCTGGGCGTACCACGACTCCCACCTCGGCACCGACGGCCCGCACCGCGATTTCGACGCCACGCGGCAGGCCGCCCGTCTCCGGGAGGAGTTCGGCGACCGCTTCGCCCGGGGCGTCGAGGACGGACTCACCGACTCCGCGGCCGCCGACGCCGCCGCGCGCACGACCGGCCCCGCGTACCGGCAGGCCCGGGCCGACTGGACGGAGCGCGAGGGACTGCGGCAGGAGTTCCGCGCGGCGCTCCGGCAGGGCCCCCTCACGCCCCGGACCGGTCCGGTCGACGGCCTGGTGACGGAGAGCGACCTCGGCCGTCACCAGCCGCACTGGGACGAGAAGGTCTGGACGTGGTACGACGCCAAGCTCGCGGGGCTGGAGCAGGAGTACGTCGAGGCGCGCACCGAGCGGACCGCGGACGGCCATGAATGGGACCGGACCGTCCGCGCCGCGGCGCAGCGGCTGACCGCCGTCGCCGCGCCGATGGCGCATCTCATCGGCCGGTTCACGGAGTACAGCCACTCCTACGACTTCGCGCCCCACACCGACTGGAGCGCGGAGACCACCCGCTGGTTCGAGGCCGAACGGCACCTCCACCGTGTGCAGGCGATCGAGTCCCTGGAGCGCACCCCCGGTGCGTCGGCCGAGGTCAGGACGGCGTACGCGGAGCGGATGTCCGTGCTGCGGCGCGGCGCCGAGCTGCGGGAGAACCCGGACCTGCTCGCCGACGCGTCCGCCCCCGCCACGCCCGTCCCGACGCATGCGGCGCCCGATGACTGGCGGACGGCGGTCATGCACGCCGCCGAGCATCAACTCCGGGCCGGGTACGGCGAGTTGCTCGCCCAGGAGAACGAGGACGCCGCGCACCGGCAGCAGGTGCGCGAGAGCGTCGAGGAGTGGGCGCGGGACGGCGGCCAGCCGCTGTCGCCGCAGCAGGCGGAGCGGCTGACCGACGAGGCGTCCCGCATCCGTGAGGACGGCGCCGCCCCGGAGGAGCTGCGGGATTCCGTCCAGGGCCGGATGGCCCTGGACGCCGCGCGCGAGACCGCCCACGCACGGGGCCGTGCCGCCTTCGACCGCGCCGTGCAGTCCTGGAGCCGGGCGCTGCTCGCCCCCGGCGCCGCGTCCCCCGCCTTCGCGCTCGACGAGGAGCTGATCGCGCGGGTCGCGGAGGAGGAGTGGGAGCTGTTCGCGCAGCGGCTCGACATCCATGTCCGGGCGACGTTCGCCGCGCCCGCGGATGCCCGGGGCACCCTTCTGTCCGCCAACGTACGGGCCGGGCTGCGGCAGTTGCGGCACCTCCTCGACGAACTCCCCGGCGACCTGGACCTGCGGGCACTGCGGGTGTCGGAACTCCAGCGCGCGGAGCGGGAGTTCGACGACGCCGTCCTGGCCTTCACCGATCACCCGGCCGAGGAGCAGCAGGCGCTGCTCGCGTCGTTCGGGGCGCAGGACACCGCCCTCTCTCAGGCCGGGCTCACCGCCCTGCGCGAGCGGCACCTCACCGAGGTGAACACAGCGTTCTCCCGGCATCTGCGGCCGGACACCGTCGCGGCGGCACGCGGGGAGAGCCCCGAGGCGCTGGCGCGGTGGCAGCAGGTGTACGAGGCGACGGTGGCGGAGCTGCCGGCGCGGCTGGCGCGCCAGGCCGCCCGCGAGGCCGTTCTGTCGCGTGCGCTCCAGGACGTCGCGGACGCCACCGCGCCGCTGGCCGAGAACACGGACGCGGGGGCGTTCCTGCGGCACTTCCCCGCCCTGGCGCCCGCGCAGGCGCTCGCCGCCGCCGTCGCGTCGGTGCAGCACGCCACCGCGAGCGCGGTGAACGCCGCGTTCGACCGGGCCGTCGCCGATGCCCCGGCCCTCGCCGGCTGGGAGGCCACGTACGCCGGGCTGACCGGCGCCGATGTGCTCCACCCGCGGCTCGTGGCGGTCGCCGCCAAGGTGTCGGCGCTCTCCGGGGCCACGGCGGCGTTCGTGCAGGCGCTCACGGAGTGGCGGGCCGCGAACCCCGGGCTCACGCTGTCCAACGAGGCGGTCGAACGGGCCGCGGCCGGTTTCCGCGAGCGCGCGGCGGCCGACTTCGACGCGTCCTTCGCCGGGGCGCACTCCGGACTCACGGAGCTGACCGGCGGTCTCATGGACTGGCGGCTGCGGTTCGCGCAGCTGGAGGAAACCCTCCCCGCCCACCTCCACTTCGAGGCCGAGGTTCCGGCCGTGCTGCGCGCCGCCGACACGGCGTTCGGCGCCCTCGCCGGCCACCACACGCTCGACGAGGCCACCCGCACCCGTCTCAGGGAGCGGTTCACCGATGACCTCATGACCGCCTACCTGCGGGTCTGGGCGCCGTACGACCTCGCGACGTCCTGGCACCCCGACACCGCGGCCACCGGCCCGGTGCCCGCCACGCAGCCCGGCTCCTCTCCCATGATCGGCTTCGTGCCCGGGAAGGCGGCGTTCCACGAGGACGGGACCGCCCTGCACAAGGAGTTCCGCACCACGCCCGACACGGCGCAGGACGCGGCCGTCCCGCACGCGGTGCCTCTGGTGTCCGGCCTGGCGCGGCCTCTGACCCGGTCCCAGGCCGCCCAGGAGGAGCTGGCGGCGGCCGCGGACGCGGTACGGCAGGCCCGGTCGGAGCAGCAGGCAACGCATGAACATGCCTCTTTCCAGGAGACGTCGGCCCAGGCGGAGCAGCGCTTCACCGCGGCGCGGGCGGAGTGGCAGGCGGCGCTGACCGCCGAGGCCGCCGCCGCGCTGCCGACGGTCCGGGAGGACGCCGAGAAGGCCGCGGCGGAGCTGCGCCAGGCGTCCACGGCCCACCAGGAGGCGCTCGGTGGCCTCGCGGCGGCCGACCAGACGCACCAGCAGGCGCGAGCCGTGCTGCGGAACAGGGTGTATGCCTACGCCAAGCTGATCCTGGCCGGGCAGAGCACGCAGCCGCACGCGGCGGACGAGGCACCGGCCACGGACGCGCAGCAGCAGAAGCCGGCCGATGCCGATCTGGAGAAGGCGAAGGTGCGCCTGGCGCAGGCGCAGACGGCCGAGCGGGAGGCGGCGGCGCGGCTGGAGGAAGCCGGTCAGGACGCGCAGCGGGCCCACCAGACCTGGGCCGCGGCCCAGGAGAAGTCGGCGGCGGCGCGGCAGCTGCTGGACGCCGCGACGCGGCGCACCGGTCTGTCCCCCGAGCCCGTGAACGCCCCGGCCACACCGGTGATCGGTGAGTGGCTGCTCACGCCCGGCGCGGCGTCGCTCACGCAGTTCCCGACGACGGCCCCCACGGAGACGACGCACCGCCCGGTGACGGCGGTTCAGGTGCCGCTCGCCGTGGTGGAGGACGCGCTGGAGAACGCGGCGGACCATCTCGACGCCGCACTCGACACGGACGAGGCGTACGCACGGGCGCAGTCGGACGTCGAAGCGAGGCTGCGGGAGTACGACGCGCTCGTCCGGACCGACCGGCAGGCCCGGCGCGGGACGCAGCCCGCGGACCAGGCCGCCCTGGACGGACTCGACGCGGACCTCACTGGGGCACGCACCCGGCTGGACGCGGCCGCGGCGGTCCTGCGGGACGCCTGGATGCGCCGGGACCAGGCGGAGCGAGCGGCGTTCGCCCACCTCACCACGGCGAAGGGGACCCTTGCGGTCGGCGCCCTGTCACCGCAGGCCGACGACTCGATCTACGCCCACATCTTCGACGGCGCCGCCTCGTACGACGAACCCCAGCAGCAGGCCGACGACTCGATCTACGCCCATATCTTCGACGGCGCCGTCTCGTACGACGAGCCCCAACAGCAGCCCGTCCAGCCGCCCCAGGGCGTCGTTCCGGCTCCGGCGCAGGCCCTCGGCGCGGGGGCTCTCGTCCCTCTCGCCGGCCAGCAGTTCATCGCCGGCTTCGTCGGGCACCTGAACGCGCCGGTCATCGACGTGCAGGCGCTGCACGCGCTGGTGGCCGGTCACGCCCTGCCCGCCGACGGCTTCGCCCGCGACGACTTCGACCGCGCGTTCCACCGTGTGACCGGCTCCACGGTCCCCGCCGGCCTCGCCTTCGTCGTGGGGAACCGCTCGCTCACCCCGGCGGACGCCCTACGGATCCTTGAGCACCTCTACGGACCGGTGGCACCGGACGGTCCGTGGAAACTCGATCTGCGCCACGTCGCCGAGGGCGTTCCGCTCTCGAAGCTGCCACAGGTCGAGGCGTACGCGCTGCGGCTCTTCCTCCTCATGATCAGCGGTCTCGCTCCCCAGGCCCTGCGTATGACCCAGGGACTGGGCCGGGACCTGCGCAAGATCTGGTCCGTCGAGGACGCCTACGAGAAGCTGGACGGGCGCGGCCTGCGGGACGCCCTGACCCTCGCCGGGCGCAGCACCGGTGACCCCCGGCAGTTCCAGCGGCAACTCGCCGAGACGTTCGGCGACATCACCCGCACGACGCCCGTCTCCGAGACGGTGGCGCAGCATTGGTACGAGCGGTTGACCACGCTGGAGTACCAGCACCCGCAGCAAGGGGCGCGCCCCCTGCCCCACCGGCACCCGGAGGATGGGTGCTACCTCCGCGCGCACATGATCACGATGCAGCTCCGGCAATGGAACACGCACGTCCGCAAGCTCATGGCCGTCCGCACCGGCCCGCGACTGACCATCGCGTCCGCGCACGCCGAGGGCGCCGCCGCACAGCTCGGCACCATGCCCGTGGAATGGGCCTACCACATCGCCGCGGCGATCCCCGTCCAGGAAGCGCCCGGCAAGATCACGCTGAGGGTGCTGGACCCCGCCCTGGAACTCGGACCGCTGACCGTCGATGAATGGCTGAAGGCCATCGGAGTCGATCCGCAGAATCCGAGGTTGGAGCGGCTCACCGGCTCGATCGCCGAGGTGAGGGCTCATGTCGGCGAGCACATCTATGAGCACCCCGACAAGTGGGTGCGGATCGACGAGCTGGACGCCCCCGCCCCTGGCCGCACCCTCCTGGTGGAAACCGAGGCACACGCCTACGACTACGGGGACATCACGCCGGGCAACGAGGCGATGCGCTCGCTGCGGGGAGCGGACGAGTTCCACCGGCATGACGGTGTGGGCACGCTCGAACGCCACACCGCCCAGCACATCCGGCGCACCCGCCTGCACCAGGCCCGGCAAGGCATCCAGCGACACCTCAACGGCGGCGACGCGCCGTCACCGCAGTGGGCCGCAGAGACCTACACCGCCCTGACCAACGACCGCCTGCTGCCCGGGAACAGCCCGCTGGCGCAGGAGCTCCGCAGGTTGCTGCCGGCCGGACACCCCGCCGCCCTCCAGAGCGACGTTCTCGCTCCGGCGCAGGCCCTCGGCGCGGGGACTCCCCTCTCCCTCGCCGACCAGCAGTTCATCGTCAACTTCCGCAATCACCTGGCCGCACCGGTCATCGACGTGCAGGCGCTGCACGCGCTGGTGGCCGGTCACGCCCGGCCCGCCGACAGCTTCGCCCGCGACGACTTCGACCGCGCGTTCCACCGTGTGACCGGCTCCACGGTCCCCGCCGGCCTCGCCTTCGTCGTGGGGAACCGCTCGCTCACCCCGGCGGACGCGCTACGGATCCTTGAGCACCTCTACGGACCGGTGGCACAGGACGGTCGGTGGGACATCGATCTGCGCCATGTCGCCGAGGGGGTTCCGCTCCCGAAGACGCCGCAGGTCGAGGCGTTCGCGCTGCAGCTCTCCCTCCTGATGACCAACGGCCACGCTGCCCAGGCCCTGGACATGGTCCGGGGGCTGGGCCGGGACCTGCGCAAGCTCTGGTCCGTCGAGGACGCCTACCAGAAGCTGGACAAGCGCGGCCTGCGGCACGCCCTCGCCCTCGCCGGGCGGCGCACCAGCGAGTCTCCGCAGCTCCAGCACCAGATCGCCGAGGCGTTCGGCGAGGTCACCCGCTCGACGCCCGCCTCCGAGACGGTGGCGCGGCAGTGGTACGAGCGGTTGACCACGCTGGAGTACCAGCACCCGCAGCAGGGGGCCCGCCCCCTGCCCCACCGGCACGTGGAGAACGGGTGCCACCTCCGCGCGCACATGATCACGATGCAGCTCCAGCAGTGGAACACGCCCGTCCGTAAGCTCATCGCCGTCCGCACCGGCCCGCAACTGACCATCGAGTCCGCGCACGCCGAGGGCGCCGCCGCACAGCTCGGCACCATGCCCGTGGAATGGGGCTACCACATCGCCGCGGCGACCCCCGTCCAGGAAGCGTCAGGCAAGATCACGCTGAGGGTGCTGGACCCCGCCCTGGAACTCGGACCGCTGACCGTCGATGAATGGCTGAAGGCCATCGGAGTCGATCCGCAGAATCCGAGGTTGGAGCGGCTCACCGGCTCGCTGAGCGACGTGAGAACTCACATCGGCAAGCACATCGACGAGCACCCCGACAAGTGGATGTGGTTCGACGAGCGGGGAACCCCCGTCCCCGGCCGCACCCTCGTGGTGGAAACCGAGGCACACGCCTACGACTACGGGTCCCTCTTTCCGGACCAGAAGGCGGCGCGCTCGCTGCGGGGAGCGGACGAGTTCCACCGGCATGACGGTGTGGACACGCTCGAACGTCACACGGTCGAGCACATCGAGCGCACCCGCCTGCACGAGGCCCGGCAAGGCGTGCAGCGACACCTCAACGGCATCGACGCGCCGTCACCGCAGTGGGCCGCAGAGACCTACACCGCCCTGACCCGCGACCGGCTGCTGTCCAGGAACAGCCGTCTGGCTCAGGGGCTCCGCAGGATGCTGCCGGCCGGACACCCCGCCGCCCTCCAGGGCGACGCGACGATCGCGTCCTCCCCCGAGTTCTCCGATGAAGAGTTCTCCGACGCCGAGTTCTCCGATGAAGAGTTCTCCGACGCCGGGCCCTCCGCCCACGTCGGCGAAATGGATGCCTACTTCAACTTCACTGACGCCTCGAACCTGACGGCTCCCCCTGGTCAGCAGCCGCTCGCCCGCTCCGGCGCCCACGCGTCCGGCCAGGCCCCGCGCGGCTCCGCGTCGGCCTGGGACCTGCCCGCCCCCCGCACCCAGGGCACCGCTCTGTCCCGTCCGGTGGCCGACACCCCGGTCCGGACGATCGGCGGATGGCTGCGGAACACCGGCGCGAGCGCGCGGGAGGCGGAGCTGACCCGCCGGTTCGGCACGCTCATCGGTGCCGGATCGAGCAACGGCTACCACTTCGACCACGCGATGCTGGACCGGATCGAGCAGGTCCTCGGCGCCCTGCCGCGCCGCGATGTGGAGGACAACCCGCAGCTCGCGGCGGTCACCGGCAACACGACCGGGACGCCCGTGAGCGCCTACCGGTCCGACGACCGGGCCGTCCGCCTCACCCACCCGTTCCGCATGCCGTCGTGGCTGGACACCCGGCCCGAACGCGACGACGTCGCGCTGCGCTGGGTGAAGGACCTCGTCACGGCCGGCGGCCACCCGGACCTGGCCACCGCCGACCTCCTCGCTCCCACCGGGGCGCCGCACCAGATCGCCGGCGTGCCGCCGCGCGGCAACCTCGTCGAATGGGTCCTGCGGCACGAGGTGGGCCGCTCCGTCGACGCCCGGACGGGCTGGGCGCAGGAGCACGCCCACAAGCCGGAGTTCGGCGGCTGGCGGACGTACACCGGCGGGGAGATCTCCGAGGTTGCCACGGCGTTCCTCGCCCTCGCGGACCTCACCGCCGCCACGTATGCCCCGCCCACCCCGGGTGCCAGGACGTTCGACGGCCTCGTCACAGAGGTGACGGACCTGATCACGCCGACGGCGCAGGCCGACGGACCGGACCCACAGCGGATCGCGCGGATTCCCGAGCAGCTCGCCGACGGTGACGCGGAGCGGTTCGGGAAGCTGACGGCCATGGTCACCCTCCTGCGGGACTCCATGGCGCAGCCGTGGACGCGGGACGGCGGCGGCGCGGGCCTGCTGGAGCACGACGGGCGCATCTACCAGACCCACCGGGAAACCGGCGCGTGGATCAGCTACTCCGCCGACGCCCGGGCCCATGCGGTGTCGGCCTACCAGTTCGCCACGCCCGGTGCGTGGTTCGCCGAGGCGTACGCGGCCTACCACGCCCCGCAGATGACCAGCCCGCTGCGGGAGCTGTTGCACCCGAGCGTGCGGGAGTGGTTCCGGCACGAGGCCGAGCTGCCGGAACTGGAGCTGGAACTCGTCGAGGACAGCGCCGAGGAGACGGAGCTGGAGCTGACGACGTCGGACGGTGTGCAGGTCAAGGCCGCCGACATCGACAACCTCCTCATCGTCTCCCCCGGCTCCCTGCGGCCGGCCGGCCGCTCCTTCCACACCGCCGACGACATGCGGGAGCGGCTGCTCACCCACACCGATCTCGACCTCACCAGGCGGCACTTCGCGCACTTCGACCCCGAGCGGCAGGTCCGCCTCCCGGACGGGGACGGCGGGCAAACCGTCCGGCACACGGTGTCCGAGAGCGACCTCGGCACCGTGCCCTGGCAGGCGGGCGACGACCTGTATCTGGCGCTGCTGCACGGGGAGAAGGGCTGGCTGACCGTTCCGGTGAACGGCAAGCCGGTCCGGATGTCGGGCTCGTCCTTCGGCCGGATGCTGCGGCGGCGCGACAGCGTCGTCGCGCTGAAGGAACGCGCGGGGAACAAGGCGTGGATCCTGCTGGCCGCCTGCGAGGCTGCGGCCACCGACGCGGCGGGCAACTCCATCGCGCAGCAGATCGCGGACACCACCGGCATCAACGTCGTGGCGCCGACCACCAAGGTGGCCGCCACTCCGCACGTCAAGGAATTCAGCTTCCTCCTCTACCACGACGCCCAGGGCAACCGCGGCGCGTGGCAGACGTTCACCCCGCGGAACGCGGGGGCCACCTCGGCGGCGCGCGACGGCGACGCCGTGAGGGCGACGGCCGGTGCCCTGGTGCCGCCTGCCGTGCTCGACGTGCCGCGGCCGGTCCCCCTGTCCGAGCGGGCGCTGTCGCAGGACACCACTGAGGAGACGCCGCAGCACGAGGACACGGCGTCGCTCGGCCTCGACGAGGCCGCGCTCCAGGCGGAGCGTGACGGCGGCGTCCGGGCGGTGGCCGAGGGCCTGACGGCCGTCGGCCCGCAGCAGCCGCACTTCGGCTGGCTGGGCGACCGGATGACGCGCAGCGTCCTGGCCCCCCTGCGCGCCACCGACCTGACGGAGCTGTACGACGCGCTCCACCCCACGGAACGGTTCGGCCCCGGCCACGCCGTCTCCCGGCTCATCGCCCTGCGCCGACTGGTCGACCTGGCCACGCGGGAGGCCGGGCACGCGCCGGACCTCCTGACGCCCGCGGTGCTCGACGGGCTCGTCCGGCAGGTCTTCCCCGGCGTCACGGCCGACGAGGCGAGCCGCCTGCTGCTCGTCACCGCCGCGCAGAGCGCCACGCAGCGGCAGCCCCTCACCGTGGAGAGCCTCCGCCAGGCCGGGGGCCGCCTCCGGGCCGTCGGCGTCATCGACGTCGGTATGCCGCTGGCCCAGTCACCGACCACCCCGGACCAGGTGCCGGGCGCATCCGCGACCGGTGCGACGCAGCCGTCGGACCTCCTCGACCAGTGGCACACACAGCGGTACCAGCAGGCCGCCGTGGCGCGCGGCAACGCGTCCCGGGCCGCGGTCTCGGAGATCACCGAGCAGCTCCGGACGGCCGGTCGAGGCGCGGCTTCGCTGGTGCGATTCGGCACCGCGCGTCCCCCGCTGCGCGCCGTCAACCTCGGCGACCGGGTGCTGTGGACCGAAGCCGGTAGCTCCCTCTGGTCCAACGCTCCCGCTGTGCTGCCCCCCGCCGGGACGGACACTGTCGACTCCATCGACGTGGACCGCTACGGCAGGCTGCTGGTGGCACCGCCTGAGCTGCGCAACGAGGACGCGGACCTCTTCCCCGAGCTGTTGGCCGACCTCGACGCGCTCCGCGCCCTCGACGCCGCGGCCTCCTCGTCCGGCGGCGCACTCCAGGACACCCGGGACCTCCTCCCCGCGGCGACCGCGGCCGAGGAGAACGACGCGCACGACGACGCGCACGACGAGGCCGAGGACCTGGTCCACGAAATCGTCTACCTCACCTATCCGCTGCCCGCGGGCACGACGGTGGGATCCGTCGGCGAGACGGCCGAGGAACTCGACGCCGAGGCCCAGGACGAGTCCGGCAGGACCGGTGACCGGACCGGCGGCGAGCTGCACGAAGAGACCCACGACGAGAGCGACGACGAGAGCGACATCTACGAGCTCTTCGAGTTCCCCGTGCTCGTCCCGGCCGTCCCGGCCTCCCTCCCGGTCACGACGGAGTACGTCCTCACCGTCCCGGTGGCCGAGGAGGTCCGGACGTACGACGAGCTGCACGTGACCTTCCTGGACGCCCCCGTGCCGCCGGTCGGCTTCGGCGTCGAGCAGGTCACCGGGCAGTCGGCGCAGTTCCCGCTCGGCCTGTTCGGCTCCGTCGTCTCCTTCGGCGACGTCCGCTTCGACGGGAGCGTCCTGCCCGGCGGCCCGCCCTCCGGCGTCCTCGGTGACCTGGTCGCCTCGCTGCTGCCGACCGCGGACGAGATCGACGAGGCGCTCCACGAGCGTCTGACGTCCTCGGTGCGCGCCCAACTCGGCGCGCTTCTCGACCGGTTGGGGGCGAACAACCTCTCCCGGCGTCTCGTCGACGGCGGTCTGACGCTCATCGTGCCCGGCGGCTTCCTCCAGGCCGAACACACCATCCACGTCCGGCTGACCGGCATCCACCGCGACCGCGCCACCCCCACCACCTCGCCCTACCGGCCGTATGGTGAGAAGCTGATCGGCCCGCAGGAGGCGACCACCAACCGCTCGACGGGCAGTTCGGAGAACGCCGGTGCCTCCGTCGGCCTGAGCCCCGCCGTCATGGTGCCGCTGGCACCGGGCAACGTCCCGTTCACCCCCAGGGTGAGCGTCGGCCTGTCGTCGTCCCGCTCGTACGACCAGAGCCGGAGCACCAACGCGTACACCAACCCGTCGCTGGGCTACAGCGGCGAGCTGTCGCACTTCACCTTCGCCGGCGTCCAACTGGAGGTCATCACGGGGGGCCCGGGGGTGCCGGTGCAGCACCGGACGCGATCGGAGCAGGGCGAGCTCCTCGTCGCCTTCCCCGTCGAGCTGGTGGAGCCGGCCACGAACCGCACCGTCACGCCGTGGCACGCCACACTGCCCGTCGGCGCGCCCGACGCGCTGCGCCGCCGGTTCACGCAGGAGGTCCTGCGGTTCTTCTCCATCGGGCAGCACATCGGCGGCCTCGGGCGCCTGCGCGACCAGTTGCTCCACGCCTTTGTCCCCGACACCCGGCCCGGCAGCCCGCTCCACGAGTACGTGCACAACCGGCTCGGCGAACTGAGCATGCTCAACGATCTCGCCCGCATCCTGAACGGCGGGATGACCCTGCCGCCGGTGCCGCTCAACGACGGCCGGATGTTGCAGGGCGGGCTGTCGGGGCAGGTGACCGGCGTCGAGCGGATCGGCGACGCGAGCGCGCTGCCGACCGTGCTCAACCTGCGCTGGCTGGAGCTTCAGGGCGCCTCCGCCTCCACCGGCGGCGGCTTCTCCTTCACCGCCGGCGCCACCACCTCTCTGGGCACCACCCTGCCCGCCTTCCGGTTCCCGGTGACGCTCGACGTCGGTACGTCCGCGTCGTTCAGCTCCGCGGGCGACACCGGCGGCGGGCGCTGGCACAGCGCCCGCTTCAACGGCCGGAGCGTGCCGTTCCTGCTGACCGTCCGGCTGGAGGTCGGTCTGCGGCCACTCGGCGACGACCACGGCCGGGAGTTCGGCGAGAGCGTCGCGGCCGTCGTGCGGGTGCCCGAGGAGCTGGCCGACGCCTTCCAGGGCGCGCTGCGCCGCATCGTGGACGACGAGAGCCAGGGCCTCCTGCCCCGCGCCCCGCTGCCCGTCACGTACGCGCCGCAGCAGGACGCCCCGGAGCCGGTGATCCCGGACGAGCTGACGCAGGCGACGGGCAGTTCGGGTCTGTACGGCCCGGTCGGACTGTCCCGCCTGACGCGGCACGGGCACCACACGGACGTCCGGGAGCAGCTGCGCGAGCAGTTCCTCCACGAGCGGCGGTCCACCGGTGCGCCGGAGTGGACCGCGGCGGAGCTGGTGGCCCTGGAGACGTTCCTGGACACCCATTTCCACACCCAGTCGCTGAGTGCCCGCTTCACGGAACTGTTCGGCGACCGGGACGCGTCCGCCGCCCTTGAGGAGCAGGGGCTGCGCCGTACCTTCGCCCGGCCGCTGGCCGACGGGGAGACCGAGACGGTCCACTTCCAGGTGCGTGCCGAGCGGGTGCCCGTCGGGCCCGGGGAGGCCATCGCACCGCTGTCCGCCGTCCACCTGCCACAGGCCGGGTTCGACCTGTGGCCCAGCGCCATGCGGGACTTCGCCAACTCCCAGTCGCACAGCACCAAGCTGGCGCTGAGCGTGGGCGTGGCGAGCAGCTGGGGCCCCCACGTCGGTACCGGGAGCGAGGTGAAGCTGTTCTCCCACGGCCACACCGCCAAGCAGGGCCTGACGTCCTACGCATATCTGCTGTCCGGCCTCAACTACGCAGGCCCCGCCCACCAGTTGACGTACCGGGTGCGGTTGGTCACGTCCGTTACCGTACGGAAGGTTCCGGCGCCCGGTCTGACCGGCGCGGTGCACCGTCTGGTGCGCGCGCTGCGCCCCGCACCCTCCGGCGGCGTGGCGCAGACCGTCCAGCCACTTACCCAGCCGCGGGTGATCGAGGCCGAGGCGCGCTGGCTGATCCCGGCGACCACACCGGTCCCGGCCGCGCAGGCACCCGTCACCGAAACGCCGGCGGACGGCGCCCTGGTCACCCTCACCCAGCACGACCGGGTGCTCGGCGTGTCCGGCATCACCGCACTGCGCAGGCGCGCCCTGGAACTGCTGACGGCGCACGGCGTCCCGTCCCACCAGGCGCGGACCCATCTGGAAACGGCCCTCACCCACGACCAGTTGGTGGCGATGCTGCACACCGGCGCCGGTTCGGCGGCCACCCAGGTGGTCCTGGACGGGGCCCTGACCAACCGCCGGGTCCGGCTGCTCTTCCGCGCGGAGATCACCGATGTGGTGGACGCCGGTGAGCCGGTCACGCTGTCGACGATGGACCTCGCGGAGTACTCCGCGGGCTTCTCCGACGTGGGCAGCGTCACCACCAACCACCTCAACCACGCCCACTCCGCCACCTTCGCCGGTGGTTCGGGGGACACGACGGGCGGGCTGGGGTACGGGCAGTCCTCCTCCCCGAGCAAGGGCCGCAGCCTCGCGGAGATCACCAACGTCTGCCCGGGCAGCTTCGTGGCGCGCGGCGCGCTGCCGCACCGTCCCCGCACAGGGCGGGTGGTGTGGCATCTGACGGTGCAGTCCAAGAACGTCAACCAGATCCGCGACTGGTCGCCGGAGGTCGAGGACGATCAGGTGGTGGTCCCGCAGGGCATCACCTTCCTCACCCCGCAGTGGCCGGCCATCGACCCTGCCGAGGAGCGGACGGTCCCGGCCACGCTGCCGGTCACCGCGCTGCCGCCGGCGTCGGTCAGCGAACGCTTCCTGCCGTCCGCCGACGAGAGCGACCTGGTGGACGCCGAGGAGCACGGGTACAACCTGGAGAGCCCCGCCACCCTCACCCGGAAGGTGATGACGGAGGTCGGGGAGCTCCTCACCGCCCACGCCAAGGCCGCCCTGGACTCCCAGTGGACGCCCCAGACCCCGGGCACGGCGCTGTCCGGCACCCTGGACACCGTCCTCACCCCGCGCACCCTGCACGCGATGGCCGACGCCATGGCCGGTGCCGGGATGGTGCTGCACACCACCGTGCCCGGGGCCGGGCACACCACCCACCTGCAACTGGTGTTCCGCCTCCACCGCGACCCCGAAGGACGGGGCGCGCACTTCACCCACCGGCTCGCGCCCGGCACCGTCAGCCGCTACACCCAGTGGAACACCCGCCAGGAACTCGGGGTCAGCCGCGGCACCGCGAGGGGCCACTCGCTCAGCCCGATGTTCTCGGGCGGCTCGGCGTCGTTGGGCCACTCGACGAGCACGTCGCAAAGCCTCAGCACGAGTGTCCTGACCCGCCGCCACGACGGATACACCGTCTCCGGCACCCTGGCCACCTTCCGGCTGGACGGCGTGCTGGAGATCAGCCTCCGCCGGTCGGTGGTGCCGTCCCGGGGCGTCAACACCCTCAGCCTCGACCTGGCCCGCCAGACCGCCCGCGCCTTCCAGACGATGAACCGGGGCACCGTGCCCACGGGGCGGGTCACGCTGCGCGAGGAGATCACCGTCCCGCTGGCGCAGCTGCCGGACCACCTGCCCACCACGCGGCGGCCGCGGCCCGTCGTCACCCAGCTGATCGCCCCGAGTCCGGACGCCGACCTCGCGCGCGCCCACCAGTTCGCGATCAGCGCGTCCGAACTGTCCCAGAAGTCCGTGAGCGTGGTCTTCAACCCCGACGCGGTACGGCAGTTGTTCGATCAGGTGACGGCGGCGCTGCGGAACCACGGTGCGGGCCTCGGTGACCTGGTCCGCGACGGGCAGTTCTCGCAGGACGGCCTGCACCGCTACTTCGACCCGCACGTCCTCACCCGCCATGCGCTGCTCCACGGCCTCACCGGCACCCCGGCCACCGTCGGCCCGGCGCTGCGCAGCCTGGGCGGCCCCTTCACCGACACCACCGGTGTGCTCGACATCGCCGTGCTGCCCGCCGCGCAGGGCGCGTCGCTCGGCTGGCACCCGGGGACGTCCGAGCGCAGCGACTACGGCTCCCAGAACAACGGGATGTCGTTCGGCACGAGCCAGGGGCAGAGCCTCTCGCTCGGCTGGGGCCAGGGCGTCCCGCTGGGCGATGGCCAGCAGGCGCCGGTCGCCACGGTGACCGGCCCGATGTCGTTCAACCGCTCCGCCGGCCAGTCCGTCAGCAGCTCCGGCTGGGCGATGAGCCGAGTCGACGGCACGGCGCAGACCACCCTCTGGCACACCCATGACTTCGCGGACGCCTACGTCAAGGTGACGTTCCGCGGCGTCAACGAGCGCGGCGCGCTCCGCTACGGCGGCGAAAGCCTCAGCGCCGTCTTCCGGGTGTCGGACCTACTGGCCCTGCGGTACTCGCCGGAGGCCACCCTGCTGGGTCTCGGCAACATGCCGCACACCGCCATCCACACGCCGTCCGGCCGTTTCGTCCCGCCGCGGAACGCCGCGGACCGGCAGGACCCCCTCCTGACGGACCTGGTACGGGCCCAGCAGATCCCGGCCACCCCCGGCGTCCTGCTGTGGCGTGTCCAGGCGGTCGACGACACCACCGTCCTCGCGTACGGCACGCGCCTGACGCACGAGGAGTTCGAGGCGGCGTACCTCCGCGACGAACTGGCCGCGGACCCGGCCACGGCGGCGTACACCGTGACGTGGGGGCAGACCGGTACGGACGGTTACGTCCACGTCACCGCGCAGGCGCCCCCGGTCGACGTGGCGGAGACCACCGACGCCGAGGAACCGGACACGTCGACGCGGACCACCTCCCTCCAGGTGAACGCCGCACAGCCGGTGCGGAACCTCGCCAGTGCGCTGGCGCTGCCGGCGGACGCGTTGCCGGACCTCGTGGCGCTCACCGAGCAGCTGGAGGCTGTGCCGTACGCACTGCTGAGCCTGGGCCTGACTGGCCGGTCGGCAGCCGAACTGGTGCGACTGACACGCGAGTTGGGCACCCTTCCGTTGACGTTGACCGAAGTCGCGGATGCCTACGGCATCACCCCGCAGGAACTGCTGGCGTCCGGCGCGCAGGGGCGGATCGAGCTCGCTTCCCAGATTCTGCGGTGGCCCCCGTTCCTCGGTGCCGGCGCCGAGACCGACCGTCGTCGGGCGGGCCGGGACCACGCGGTGAGGCGCGTGACGAGGACACTGTTCCTGGGAGGACCCGCAGCGGCACGCGCGGCTGCGGAAGCCGCCTCGCAGACACAGCGTGAGGAGGACCTCGCCGCCCTGCTCCAGCAGGTGCAGGGCCCTCTCGCCGAAGAGCAGCGCGCCACGTTCCTCACCACCGAGCAGCGCGCTGCGTTCCTCACGGGCGAGCCGGTGACGCTGACCGACGAGCAGCGCACCGGTCTGCCCGAGGGCACGCCGGGCACCGTCAGGTCCTGGATCGGCACGGAAGCCCAGCGCGGGCAGCGCACCAACGCCCAGGAGCTGGTGGACCTCGCCCGCGACCTCGACCTCCCCGAGGAGTCGCGGCCCCATCTGGAGGACCTCGCCGAACAGCTCCACACCGTGCCCCACACCCTGCGCGCCCTGAACCTGACCGGCCCGTACGCAGCACACCTCGTGCGACTCACACAGGCGCTGGGCACCGTTCCCCTGGCTCTGGCCCTGGTCGCGGACACGTACGCCCTCACCCCGCAGGAGCTGGCGGCGGCCAGCGAGCAGGAGCGGGCCGGGCTCACGTCCAGGATTCTGAAGTGGCCCCCGATCATCGGCACCGACGAAGAGGCCGGCCGACGCCGGACGGGCCTGGACCACGCGATCGAGCGCGTGACAAGGGCACTGTTCCTGGAAGGCCCCGAAGCCGCACGCGCGGCGGCGCAAACCGCCTCGCAGGCACAGCGTGAGGAAGACCTCCACGCCCTCCCCCAGCAGGTACAGGACCTGCTCACCGAAGACCAGCGCACCGCATTCCTCGCCGGCGAACGCGTAACGCTGACCCACGAGCAGCGCACCGGCCTGCCCGAGGGCACACCGGACACCGTCGAGTCCTGGATCGGCACGGAAGCCCGGCGCACGCAGCGCCAGGTGGGCGGCACACGCCACCACCAGCGCGACAGCTCCACCCCGGGGAACTCGGCGAACCAGGCCGGCAGTTCCGGCTCCAGCAGCCACAGCACCACCGCACCGCACCACCAAAACTCCGGGGAAAGCTCTGCCTCCGCCCAGATGTCTGAGGAGAACTCCGCCCAGGAACTGCGACGGGCACTGGGACTGACCCGGGAACGGTTCGACGCACTCAGCAACACGGCCCACCACCCCTGGTTCAACGCCCGGGAACTGGCGGTCCTCGCCCACGACCTCGACCTCCCCGAAGAGGCACGGCCCGACCTGGTCGACCTCGCCGAACAGCTCCGCACCGTGCCCTACACCCTGCGCGGCTTCCATCTGACCGGCCAGGACGCAGCACACCTCGTGGCCATGGCCCAGGCGCTAGGCGGAGTGCCCCGTGCCCTGGCCGAGGTCGCCGCGGCCTGCAACAACACCCCGCAGGCCCTGCTGGCGTCGGGCGCGCACGCGCGGCCCTGGATGGCGTCCCAGTTCCTGCGGTGGCCCTCGATCCTCGGCCCCTACAACGATGCCGAGACCAACCGTCGCCGGGCGGCGATGAGCAACGCGGTCAGCCAGGTGACGAGGGCACTGTTCCTCAACGGCGTGGCCGCAGCGAAGGAGGCGGCGATAGCCGTTTCGCACTTCCAGCGTGCGGGAGACCTCGCCGCCCTGCCCCAGCGGGTGCAAAACCTGTTCACCGAAGAGCAGCTCATCGCGTTCCTGGCGGGTGAGGAGGTGACGCTCACCGAGGCACAGGGCACCGCGTTCCTCGCCGCCGCACCCGTAAGGCTCACCGAGGCACAGGGCACCGCGCTCCTCGCCCGCCGACTCGTCACGCTCACTCCCGACCAGCGCACCGCATTCCTCGCCGGCCAACCCGTCACGTTCACCACCGAGCAGCGCCCCGCACTCCTCGCCAGCCAACCCCTGGCGCTCACCAACGGGCAGCGCATCGCACTCCTCAACAACCGACCCGTCACGTTCACCGAAGAGCAGCGCACCGCGTACCTCGCCGCCGAACACACCACGCTCACCGACGAGCAGCGCACCGCATACCGCGACGGCCGCATCGTGACGCTCACCACCGAACAACGCACCGCACTCCTCAACAGCGAACTCGTGACACCCACCGACGAGCAGCGCGCCACGTTCCTCGCCGGCGAACCCATGAGCCTCATCGACGCGCGACGCACCGCCTTCCGCGCCGGCGAACCCATCAGGCTCACCGACGAGCGACGCACCGCACCCCGCGCCGACGAACCCACAAGGCTCACCGACGAGCAACGCACCGACCCGCCGATCGCACCGAACACCCTCGCCTCCTGGATCGGCACGGAAGACCGGCGCATGCAGCGCCATGTGGACTACCGCGGTCCCCTCCGCGAGGTCGATGTCGAAGGCAGGTTGATCAATGTGGTGCCGCCGGCCGCCGCCGGTGTCCGCCCGCCGCTCCACGACGACGTCTCCGGGCTGCCCGAATACCACCCAGCGCCGCCTCAAACGGTCGCGTCCGCCTTGGTCCAGGAACACGGCGACATCCTCACGGGCTTCACCGCCTGGGAGGTCGTGCGCCTGGGCACCCTGCACCGCACGCTGCGCATCTCGATGCGCGACCTCGTCGACCTCGTCCGCACCACGGGCGAAGTCCCGGCCCCCCAGACCTTCCAGGATTCACTCGACGCCCTCGGACTGCGCGACAACCCCCACGCCCTCTACCAGGTGCTCAGGCACCGCCCCATGCGGCTGGACATACTCCACTCCCTCGCCGCACCCGATGTTCTGCGGGGCCTGTTCGCCCCTCTGACCCACCAGCAGTTCCAGGAGTCCGACCCCGAGGTGCAGCAGATCGTCGAAACGCTCGACGATCTCGCCCAAACCCCCGCCCATCAGGGAAGGGTCTCCGGCATCCACTGGTCGGAGCAGACAGGGCTGCTTAACGACGAAAACGCCGCCATCGAGCACTTCTGCAGCGTCTTCGGCCTCCAGGACCCTGCGGAGTACCTGCAAATCCTCCGGGATTTTGCCGCCTTGGCGGGGGCGCACACACCGCAGGACCGTGCGTGGCTGTTCCGGGCCCTGTCCGACCCCGCGTTCACCGGCCCCGGCAACGCCAGTCGGCGGGCGTGGACCGGACGATGGCTCTCGCCGCTGCACATATTCCACCTGATGTCCTCGCACCCGTTCGACGAGATGCGCAACGAGGACTTCCCCGCCTTCCTCGAACGCATCGACAACGCCGTGGGCCATCGGGCGCTCATCATGCGTGCCGACATCCGGGAAGAGCTCCCGCTGGCCCACGGCGGGCAGGAGCTCATGACGGCAATAGAGGCGGAGGTCGCCTCCCGGGCAGGCCGCATCGGCAACACCGGGGGCAATCGAACCGCCCAGCGGTACTGGGCCCTCATCGAGGACGAGGTCACGTTCGCGGAGATCGCCGACTACGTCCACGAGACCGGCGCGCACAGCGACCTGATGCACGCCCTCTACGAGTACAGCGCGGACCTCGACCGGCCCGTGGTGAACGAGGTCCGCGCACTCGCCGAACAACTGCACGTCGACCCGGCCGTGGCGTTCAACCTCCTGCTTGTCATCCATACCCTTGAGCTGCACGACGAGCCGGAGGACGAACAGCACAAGGTGTTCACCGCGTTCAAGGACTACCTCCAAAACCTCGCGGAGCAGGGCGATACCCTTCTCAACTGGCAGAATGAGGAATTCGAACCGCTGCTGGAGGAGCTCGATTTCAATGTCCAGGACTTGATCGGGCTTGAGGAAAACGGAGCCCCCAGCCTCATCCCGCTGCTCGACGCGCTCCACACCTGGGACGTCGGCTTCGATGAACTCCCGGAACTCCTCAAATACCTGACGGGTTACGCCCCGCAGGCACTCCAGCTGCCGGAGAACAACTATTACGCGGCAACACCCGAACAGCGCCGCGCACTGTGGCAGTACGCCGTCGCGCACCGCGACGCCGTCATCCCGGGCGTCGCTGCCTGGCGCGCCCAGGGCCTGGGGCTGCACCCGGAACGGTTCAACGAGCTCAACGACACGGTCCGCCCCCCCTGGTTCAGCGCCCGGGACCTGGTGAACCTCGCCCACATCCTCGACGTGCCCCACGAGGCGCGGCCCCACCTGGTCGCCCTCGCCGAACAGCTCCACACCGTGCCCCGCACCCTGCTCCCCCTGAACCTGATCGGCCAGGACGCAGCACACCTCGTGACCCTGGCCCAGGCACTGGGCGGAGTGCCCCACGCCCTGCTCCAGGTCGCGGAGATCTACCGCACGACTCCGCAGGAGTTGATGGCGGCCGGCGCACAGGGACGCATCTGGCTGGCTTTCCAGGTCCTGAAGTGGCCCGCGATCCACGGCACCGACGCCGACGCCTACCAACGCCGGACAGCCCTGGGCAACGCCGTCGACCAGGTCGCGAAGACACTCCTCCTGGAAGGCCCCGAAGCCGCACGCGCAGCAGCGGAAACCGCCTCACAAGCACAGCGCGCAGAAGACCTCCGCGCCCTCCCCCAGCAGGTACAGGACCTGCTCACCGAAGACCAGCGCACCACCTTCCTCACCGGCGAACCCGTGACGCTCACCGACGAGCAGCGCACCGGCCTGCCCGAGGGCACACCTCACACCCTCACCCCCTGGATCGGCACAGAAGACCGGCGCACGCAACGCCACACGGACAACGTCCGCACCCTCACCGAAGAGCTGCACGTCGACCCGATGTCGGCGCTCAGCCTTCTGCACATCGCCGACCTCCTCGGCCTGGAAGACGACCACCACGCCCTGCTCGACGTGTTCGGGGAATACCTCCAGGACCTCGCGGAGCAGGACGACGACACCCTCCTCCGCTGGAGGGACCGGGACCTCGGAACGCTCCTGGCACAGCACGGCATCGACACCCAAGCCCTGCTCACGCCCGACGGAGCCGAAGCCGCCCACGTCACCTCACTGCTCACCGCGCTCCAGACCTGGGACGCCGGAATCGACGAACTCCCAGAACTCGGCACACACCTGAAGGCCCACGTCCCCCAGACATTCCAGCTGGCAAGGAACAGCTACCACACAGCAACACCCGCACAACGCCGCGCACTGTGGGAGTACGCCGCCGCGAACCGCGACGACCTCACCCCTGCCGTCGCCGCCTGGCGCGCCCAGCAACTGCAACTGACCCCGGAACAGTTCCGCGCACTCAACGACGCACAGCCCTCGTTCAGCCCCCAGGAACGGGCACTGTCCCCGGAACAGTTCCGCGCACTCAACGACGCAAGGCCCTGGTTCAGCGTCCGCGAACTGGCCCACCTCGCCCACAAGCTCGACCTGCCCATAGACGCACGGCCCCACCTGGTCGACCTCGCCCAACAGCTCCACACCCTGCCCCGCGACCTCCTCACCCTGAACCTGACCGGCCAGGACGCAGCACACCTCGTGACCCTGGCCCAGGAACTGGGCGCCGTTCCCCTGGCTCTGACCCAGGTCGCGGACGCTTACGACCTCGCCCCGCAGGAACTGCTGGCGGCCAGCGGGGAGACGCTGACCGAGCTCGCGTTCGGAATCCTGAAGTGGCCCCCGATCATCGGCCCCAGCACCGACCCCGAGCTCCGCCGACGCCGGAGGGGCGTGGCCCGCGCGATCGACCAGGTGGCGAAGGCACTTCTCCTGGAAGGCCGCGAAGCCGCACGCGCGGCAGCGGAAGCCGCCTCCCGGGCACAGCGTGAGGAAGACCTCCGCGCCCTCCCCCCGCAGGTGCGGGACCTGCTCACCGAAGACCAGCGCACCGCATTCCTCGCCGGCGAACGGCTGACACTGACCAACGAGCAGCGCACCGGCCTGCCGCGGAACACGCCGGACACCATCACCTCCTGGATCGGCACGGAAGACCGGCGCAAGCGGCGCCGCGTGGGCGGCACACCCCGCAACCGGCACGACGGCTCCGCCCCGGAGAACTCGGCGAACCAGGCCGGCGGTTCCGGCTCCGGCTCCAGCAGCCGCAGCGCCACCGCACCGCACCACCACGAAAACTCCGGGGAGAGCTCTGACTCCCCCCAGACGCCGACGGTACCCACCCAGGCACCGGTGGGCCTCACCCTCCCCGGAGAGGCGATGCCCCTCCTGGTGGGCCTCGCCCGCGACCTCGCCCTTCCCAATGGGGCGGCGCCCCACCTGCTGGGCCTCGCTGAACAGCTCGGCACCGTGCCGTACGAGCTGCGCAGCCTGGGCCTGACCGGCCTGGACGCAGCACACCTCGTGACCTGGTCCCAGGCACTGGGCGGAGTGCCCCGCGCACTGCTCGTGGTCGCGGAGATGTACCACACGACTCCGCAGGAGTTGATGGCGGCCGGCGTACAGGAACACATCTGGCTGGCGTTCCGCTATCTGAAGTGGCCCTCGATCCAGGGTGCCGACGCCGAGGCCGTCCGGCGCCGGGCGAGCCTGAGCACCGCGGTCAAGCAGGTGATACGGGCATTCCTCGTGGAGGGTCCCCAGGCAGTACTGACTGCGGCGGCAACCGCTTCGCACCACCAGCGTGCGGAAGACCTCGTCGCCCTGCCGCAGCATGTGCAGAACCTGCTCACCAAAGAGCAGCGCGCCACCTTCCTCACGGGCGAACCGGTGATGCTCACCGCCCAACAGCGCGCCCGTCTGCCCCAGGGCTCACCCCACACGCTCACGCCCTGGCTCGGCACAGAAGACCGGCGTACTCAGCGCCACACGGACGACGTCCACGCACTCGCCGCGGAGCTGGGCGTCGTTCCGGACCTGGCGTCCAGCCTTCTGCACGTCGTCGAGCTCCTCGGCCTGCAGGGCGGACAGCGCAACCTGCTCCATGTGTTCATGGGCTACCTCCGGAACCTCGAAGCGGAGGGCGACGCCTTCCGTTTGAGGGAATGGAACCTCGGACAGCTGCTGGCACAGCACGGCATCGACGTTTTCCACCTGGTCAGGGGCGGAACCGAAACCTCCCACGCCCTCTCGCTGCTCACCGCGCTCCACACGTGGAACGCCGGTATCGAGGAACTCCCGGAAATCGTCGAATACCTGGCGGTTCACGACACCCAGGCACCCCAGATGCCGGTGGACAGCTACGCCGAGGCAACACCCGCACAGCGCCGCGAGCTGTGGGAGTACGCCGTCGCGTACCGCGACACCCTCATCCCGGCCGTCGCCGCCTGGCGGGCCCAGGACCTGAGTCTGGGGCTGACCCGGGAACGACTCGACGCGCTCAACGACGCCACCCGCCACCCCTGGTTCAACGCCCGGAAACTGGCGAACCTCGCCCACGCCCTCGCCCTCCCCGAAGAGGCACGGCCCCACCTGGTCGACCTCGCCGAACAGCTCCGCGCCGTGCCGCACGACCTGCGCCACTTCCGTATGACCGGCAGGGTGGCAGCACACCTCGTGACCCTGGCCCAGGAAGTAGGCGGAATCCCGCTGGCGTTGCCCCAGGTGGGCAGGGCCTGCGGCATCCCCCCGCGGGAGCTCCTGACCATCGGCACGCAGGCGCGGGCCTGGGTGGTGTCCCAGTTCCTGCGGTGGCCCGCGATCCTCGGCCCCGGCAACGATGCCGAGACCAACCGTCGCCGGGCGGGGCTGAACACCGCGGCCAGTCAGGTGGAGAGGGCGCTGTTCCTCAACGGCGTCAAAGCAGCGCACGAGGCGGCGGCAAACGCTTCGCACCACCAGCGTGCGCAAGACCTCGCCGCCCTGCCCCAGCATGTCCAGAACCTGCTCACCGAAGAGCAGCGCGCCACCTTCCTCACGGGCCAGCCGGTGGCACTGACCGAACCGCAGCGCACCGCACTCCTCCCCTACGAACCCGTGGCGCTCACCAGCGCACAGCGCACCGCGCTCCTCGCCGGCCACCCCATAACGCTCACCAACGAACAGCACACCCAACTCGCCACCCGCCAACCCGTGACACTCACCGACGAACAGCGCACCGCACTCCTCACCGCCCCCACGGCGCTCACCGACGAACAGCGCACCGCACTCCGCGCCGCCGACCCCACGACGCTCACCCACGCACAGCGCACCGCACTCCGCGCCGACGCCGCGACGCTCACCCACGCACAGCGCACCGCACTCCTCGCCGGCGCCACGACGCTGCAGAGCGACTCGCCCAGGACGACATCGGACAGCGTCGAGTCCTGGATCGGCACGGAAGACCGGCGCATGCGGCGCCCCATGAACTTCCGCAGTTCCCTCAGCCAAATCGACCTCGAAGGCAGGACGATCGCTCCGGTGTCGCCAGCCGCCGCCGGTGTCCGCCCGCCGGTCTATGCCGACGTCTCCGGGCTGCCCGAGTACGGTCAAGCGCCTCCTCAAGCGGTCGCATCCGCCCTGATCCAGGAACACGGCGACATCCTCACGGGCTTCACCGCCTGGGAGGTCGTGCGTCTGGGCACCCTGCACCGCATGCTGCACATCTCGATGAGCGACCTCGTCGACCTCGTCGGCGCCACGGGCGAAGTCCCAGCCCCCGTAACGCTCCGGGAATCACTCGACGCCCTCGGACTGCGCTACAACCCCCGCGCCCTCTACCAGGTGCTCAAGCACCGCCCCATGCGGCTGGACACACTCCACTCCCTCGCCACACCATTGGTGCTGGGGACAGTGTTCTTCTCACTGGGCACCCCGGGGACCTGGGACTCCGAGTCTCAGGTGCGTCAGACCGTCGCCGTGCTCGACAAACTGTCCCGGCAACCCGCCCGGCAGGGACGGGTCGCCGGCCTCCACTGGTCGGAACAGCCAGGGCTGCTCGACGACGAACAAGCCGCCATCGAGTACTTCTTCGGCGCCTTCGGCATCCCGGTCCGCGAGGACTTCGGGCAGCTGCTCAAGGATTTCGCCACCCTTGCGGGGGCTCGCGGGCCGCAGGACCGTGCCTGGCTGTTCCGGGCCCTGTCCGACCCCGCGTTCACCGGCCCCGGCAACGCCAGCCAGCGGCCGTGGAACGGACGATGGCTCTCGCCGCTGCACGTGTTCCACCTGATGTCCTGGCACCGTTTCGAGGCGATGCGCAACGAGGACTTCGCCGCCTTCCTCGGACGGATCGACGACACCGTAAACACCAGGGCGCTCCGCGTGAGGGTGGACATCCGGCAAGAGCTCCCACTGCCCCCTGGCGGGCAAGCGTTCATGACGTTGATGAAGCGTGAAGTCGCCACCCGGGCAGGCCGCATCGGCAACGCCGGTGGGAACCGAACCGCCGGGCAGTACCAGCACCTGGCCGAGCGCGGCATCTCCCTCGCGGAGATCGCCGACTACGTCCGCGAGACCGGCGCGCACAGCGACCTGATCCACGCCCTCTACGAATTCAGCGCGCGCCGCGATCGGCCCTTGGTGAACGAGGTCCGCGCACTCGCCGAAGAGCTGCACGTCGACCCGGCCGTGGCGGCCAACCTCCTGTTCGTCGCCGAGACCCTCGGCCTGCAAGGCGAACAGCGCAACGTGCTCACCGCGTTCAAGGACCACCTCCGAGACCTCGCGGCGCGGGGCGACACCCTCATCCGCTGGGGGGAGGCGGACTTCGAAGACCTGCTGGAAGACCACGGTTTCGACGCCCAAGACGTGGTCCGGCACGGCGGAAACGAAGCCCCCCACCTCATCTCGCTGATCACCGCGCTCCACACATGGGACGCCGATATCGACGAGCTCGCCTCACTCGCCGAATACCTGACGGTTCACGACGCACAGGCACCCTCGCTGCACTCCCGCAGCTACGGCAACAACAACACAGCGCCTGAAGAGCGCCGCGCGCTGTGGCAGTACGCCGTCGCGCACCGCGACGCCCTCATTCCGGTCGTCGCCGCCTGGCGCGCCCAGGATCTGGGGCTGACCCAGGAACGGTTCGACGAGCTCAACGACGCGGTCCTCCACCCCTGGTTCAACGCCCGGGAACTGCTGCACCTCGCCGTCAACCTCGACCTGCCCCAAGAGGCACGGCCCCACCTGGTCGACCTCGCCGAACAGCTCCGCACCGTGCCCCGCACCCTGCTCGCCCTGAAGCTGACTGGCGAGGACGCAGCACACCTCGTGCGACTGACACAGGAACTGGACGCCGTTCCCCTGGCTCTGGCACAGGTCGCGGAGAGGTACCACACGACTCCGCAGGAGCTGGTGGCGTACAGCGCACAGAGGTGGGCCGGGCTCGCGTCCGGGATTCTGAAGTGGCCCCCGATCATCGGCACCGACGAAGAGGCCCGCCGACGCCGGACGGGCCAGGACCACGCGATCGCCCAGGTGGGGACGGCACTGTTCCTGGAAGGACCCGCAGCGGCACACGCCGCGGCGGAAGCCGCGTCACAGGCACAGCGTGCGGAAGACCTCGCCGCCCTCCCCCAGCAGGTACGGGACCGGCTCACCGAAGACCAGCGCGCCGCATTCCTCGCCGGCGAACGGCTGACACTGACCGGCGATCAGCGCGGCGGCCTGCCCCGGAACACGCCGGACACCGTCACGTCCTGGATCGGCGCGGAAGACCGGCGCAAGCGGCGCCGCGTGGGCGGCACACCCCGCAACCAGCGCGACAGCTCCGCCCCGGAGAACTCGGCGAACCAGGCCGGCGGCTCCGGCTCCGGCTCCGGCTCCGGCTCCAACAGCCGCACCACCACCGCGCCGAGCCACCAAAACTCCGGGGAGAGCTCTGCCTCCCCCCAGACGCCGACGGCACTCACCGCCCAGGAACTGCGACTGGGAGAGGCGCTGAGGCTGCCCCAGAAATGGTTCGTCAAGCTCAGCAACACGGCCCGCTACCCCTGGTTCAACGCCCGGGAACTGGTGGACCTCGCCCGCCAGCTCGGCCTTCCCCGAGAGGCGCGGCCCTACCTGGTCTCGCTCGCCGAACAGGTCGGTGCCACGCCCCACGATCTGCGCCATTTCCACCTGACCGGCCAGGATGCAGTACACCTCGTGATCCTGGCCCAGGCGGTGGGCGGAGTGCCCCGTGCCCTGGCCGAGGTCGCCACGGCCTTCGACATCACCCCGCAGGAGCTGGTGGCGACCAACGAGCAGGCGCGGGACTGGATGGCGTCCCAGTACCTGCGGTGGCCCTCGGTCCTCGGTCCCTACAACGATGCCGAGGCCATCCGTCGCCGGGCGGCAATGGGCAACGCGGTCAGCCAGGTGACGAGGGAACTGTTCCTCAACGGCGTGGACGCAGCGCGCGAGGCGGCGGTGACCGTTTCGCGCGACCAGCGTAAGGATGACTTCGCCGCCCTGCCCCTGCGGGTGCAGAGCCTGTTCACCGAAGAGCAGCGCGCCGCATTCCGCGCCGGCGAGTCGGTGACGCTCACCGAGGAGCAGACCGCCGCGTTCCGCGCCGCCGCACCCGTAAGGCTCACCGAGGCACAGGGCAAAGCACTCCTCGCCCGCCGACTCGTCACGCTCACCGACGTCCAGCGCATCGCCCTCCTCACCGGCCGACCCATCACGTTCACCATCCAGCAGCGCCCCACACTTCTCGCCGGCCAACCCCTGGCACTCACCCACGGGCAGCGCATCGCACTCCTCACCAACCGACCCGTCACCTTCACCGACGAGCAGCGCACCGCATTCCTCGCCGCCGAACACACCACACTCACCGACGAGCAGCGCACCGCATACCGCGACGGCCGCATCGTGACGCTCACCCCCGAACAACGCACCGCACTCCTCACCAGCGAACTCGTGACACCCACCGCCGAACAGCGCACCGCATTCCTCGCCGGCGAACCCATCAATCTCATCGACGCGCGGCACACCGCCTTCCGCGCCGGCGAACCCATCAGGCTCACCGACGAGGAGCGCATCGCACGCCGCGCCGGCCAACCCGCCAGGCTCACCGACGAGCAGCGGACCAGCACGCCCCAGAACACGACGAGCACCCTCGGGTCCTGGATCGGCACGGAAGCCCGGCGCATGCAGCGCCCCATGGACTTCCGCCGGGCCCTCGGTGAAGTCGACGACGAAGGCAGGACGACCACTAGGGTGACGCCGGCCGGTGCCGGTTACCACCCGCCGCTCTACGTCAATGTCTCCGGGCTGCCCGAATACGGCCACGAGCCCGAGGCCCTCGCGCCCGCCCTGCGCCAAGAACACGGCGACGTCCTCACGGGCTTCACCGACTGGGAGGTCGTGAGCCTGGGCACCCTGCACCGCATGCTGGACATCCGGATGCGCGACCTCGTCGACCTCGTCCGCGCCACGGGCGAGATCCCGGACCCCGAAACCTTCCGGCAATCACTCGACGCCCTCGGACTGCGCGACAACCCCCGCGCCCTCTACCACGTGCTCAAGCACCGCCCCATGCGGCTGGATGCTCTTCACGCCCTCGGCGCACCGGAAGCGCTGAGGTTGCTGTTCGAACGACTGGTCAACCGGCAGACCTGGGAGTCCGACCCGGAGGTGTGGAACACCGTCGCCCTGCTCGACAGGCTGGCCCGGCGCCCCGCCCAGCAGGGAAGGGTCTCCGGCATCCACTGGTCGGAACAGCCAGGACTGCTCGACAACGAACAAGCCGCCATCGAGCTCTTCCTCCACATCTTCGGTCTCCCGGTCGTCCCGGCCCACGAGCGGCTGCTCAAGGATTTCGCCACCTTGGCGGGGGCGTACACCCCGCAGGACCGTGCGTGGCTGTTCCGGGCCTTGTCCGACCCCGCGTTCACCGGCCCCGGCAACGCCGCCCAACGGGCGTGGGCCGGCCGATGGCTCTCGCCGCTGCACATGTACCACCTGATGGCCTGGCACCCGTTCGACGAGATGCGCAACGAGAACTTCCCCGCCTTCCTCGAACGGATCGACAACGCAGTGAGCCATAGGGCGCTCATCATGCGCGGGGTCGACATCCGGGACGAGCTCGTGCTGGCCCCCGGCGGGCACACGCTCATGGCGGCGATGGAGGCGGAGGTCGCCTACCGGGCAGGCCGCATCGGCAACGTCGGGGGCGAGCAGAGCGTCGAAGGCTACCGGCGGCTGGCCGCGAACGGTGTCACGCTCGTGAGCACCGTCGACTACGTCCGCCAGACCGGCGCGCCCAGCGACCTGATGCACGCCCTCTACCAGTACAGCGTGCAGGCCGGACGGCCCGTGGTGGACGAGGTCCGCGCAATCGCCGAAGAGCTGGACGTCGATCCGGCCCTGGCGCTCGGCCTTCTGCGCGTCTCCCGCCTGTCCGGCCTGCACGGCCAACATGTGGCCACGTTCGACGTGTTCCAGAACTACTTCCGGGACCTCGCGGAGCAGGGCACCGCCCTCGCCCGCTGGAATTATCACGACCTCTCAGATCTGCTGGTACTGCACGGCATCAACGGCCGGGCCCTGGGCACGCGCGACGAAGCCGAAGCCTCCGTCCTCCTCTCACTGTTCACCGCGCTCCACCGCTGGGACGCCGGTATCGAGGAACTCCCGGCACTCCTCGAATACCTGACGGTTCACGCCCCGCAGGCGCCCGAGCTGCCGGAGAACAGCTACCACGCGGCAACACGCGCACAGCGCCGCGCACTGTGGCAGTACGCCGCCGAGCACCGCCGCGCCCTCATCCCTGCCGTCGCCGCCTGGCGCGCCCAGGAACTCGGAGTGACCCCGGAACGGCTCACCGAGCTCAACGACGCGGACGACGCCCGGGACCTGGTGAACCTCGCCCGCAAGCTCGACCTGCCCCACGAGGCGCGGCCTCAGCTGGTCGACCTCGCCGTGCAGTTGGCGTCCGTACCCCACACCCTGCGCGCCGTGGGCCTGATCGGCGAGGACGCAGCACACCTCGTGACCCTGGCCCAGGCACTGGGCGGAGTGCCCCACGCCCTGCTCCAGGTCGCGGAGATCTACCGCACGACTCCGCAGGAGTTGATGGCGGCCGGCGCACAGGGACGCATCTGGCTGGCTTTCCAGGTCCTGAAGTGGCCCGCGATCCACGGCACCGACGCCGACGCCTACCAACGCCGGACAGCCCTGGGCAACGCCGTCGACCAGGTCGCGAAGACACTCCTCCTGGAAGGCCCCGAAGCCGCACGCACAGCAGCAGAAACCGCCTCCCGGGCACAGCGTGAGGAAGACCTCCGCGCCCTCCCCCCGCAGGTGCGGGACCTGCTCACCGAAGACCAGCGCACCACCTTCCTCACCGGCGAGCCGGTGACGCTCACCGACGAGCAGCGCACCGGCCTGCCCCAGAACACACCTCACACCCTCACCCCCTGGATCGGCACGGAAGACCGGCGCACGCAGCACCACACGGACACCCTCCGCACCCTCACCGAAGACCTGCACGTCGACCCGATGTCGGCGCTCAGCCTTCTGCACATCGCCGACCTCCTCGGCCTGGAAGACGACCACCACGCCCTGCTCGACGTGTTCGGGAACCACCTCCAGGACCTCGCGGAGCAGAACGACGACACCCTCCTCCGCTGGAGGGACCGGGACCTCGGAACGCTCCTGGCACAGCACGGCATCGACACCCAAGCCCTGCTCACGCCCGACGGAGCCGAAGCCGCCCACGTCACCTCACTGCTCACCGCGCTCCAGACCTGGGACGCCGGAATCGACGAACTCCCAGAACTCGGCACACACCTGAAGGCCCACGTCCCCCAGACATTCCAGCTGGCAAGGAACAGCTACCACACAGCAACACCCGCACAACGCCGCGCACTGTGGGAGTACGCCGCCGCGCACCGCGACGACCTCACCCCTGCCGTCGCCGCCTGGCGCGCCCAGCAACTGCAACTGACCCCGGAACAGTTCCAGGCACTCAACGACGCACAGCCCTCGTTCAGCCCCCAGGAACGGGCACTGCCCGCGGAACAGTTCCGCGCACTCAACGACGCAAGGCCCTGGTTCAGCGTCCGCGAACTGGCCCACCTCGCCCACAAGCTCGACCTGCCCATAGACGCACGGCCCCACCTGGTCGACCTCGCCCAACAGCTCCACACCCTGCCCCGCGACCTGCTCACCCTGAACCTGACCGGCCAGGACGCAGCACACCTCGTGACCCTGGCCCAGGAACTGGGCGCCGTTCCCCTGGCTCTGACCCAGGTCGCGGAGAGGTACCGCACGACTCCGCAGGAGTTGATGGCGGCCGGCGCAGAGGGACGCATCTGGCTGGCGTTCCAGATCCTGAAGTGGCCTCCGTTCCACGGTGCCGAGGCCGACCGTCGCCGGTCCGACCTGGGCGACGTGGTCGACCAGGTGGCGAAGGCACTTCTCCTGGAAGGCCCCGAAGCCGCACGCGCAGCAGCGGAAGCCGCCTCACAGGCACAGCGTGAGGAAGACCTCCGCGCCCTCCTCCCGCAGGTGCAGAACCTGCTCACCGACGAGCAGCGCGCCACCTTCCTCGCCGGCGAGCCGGTGACGCTCACCGACGAGCAGCGCGACGGCCTGCCCGAGGGCACACCGCACACCCTCACGCCCTGGATCGGCACAGAAGCCCAACGCACACAACGCCACACGGACGACGTCCACGCATTCGCCGCAGGGCTGCAGGTCGACCCGGTGTCGGCGAGCAGCCTTCTGCACCTCGCCCACCTCCTCGGCCTGCAAGACGAACAGCACGCCCTGCTCGACGCGTTCGGGGACTACTTCCAAAACCGCACAGAGCCCGGTGAGCCCCTCCTTCACGAGAGGGACCGGGGCCTCGGAGCGCTGCTGGCGCAGCACGGCATCAGCGTCCTGGATCTGATCACGCACGGCGGAACGGAAGCCGCCTCCATCACCTCGTTGCTCACCGCGCTCCACATCTGGGACGCCGGTATCGAGCTGCTCCCGGAACTCGTCGAGTACCTGGCGGCTCACGACCCGCAGGCCCCCGAGCTGCCGGGGAACAGCTACCACGCGGCGACACCCGCACTGCGCCGCGAGCTGTGGGAGTACGCCGCCGCGAACCGCGACGACCTCATCCCGGCCGTCGGCGCCTGGCACAACGCCCGGGACCTCAGGCTGGAGCTGGGGCTGAGCCGGGAGTGGTTCGACGCACTCAGCGAAGCGGGCTACCACCGCTGGTTCAATGCCCAGAATCTGGTGGCCCTCTCCCGCGCCCTCAAGCTGCCCCAAGAGGCGCGGCCCTCCCTGGTCGCCCTCGCCGAACAGCTCCGCACCTTGCCGAACGAACTGATCCTCGCGGGCCTGACCGGCCAGGATGCAGCACACCTCGTGACCCTGGCCCAGGCGCTGCGCGGAATCCCGCGGGCGTTGATCAAAGTCGCGAAGGCTTACGGCCTCACCCCGCAGGAGCTGGTGGCGGCCGACAAGCAGGAGCGGGCCTGGCTGGCGTCCCAGATCCTGTGGTGGCCCTCGGTCTTCGGCCCCCATGACCGCGCCGAGACCGTCCGTCGCCGGGCGGGGCTGGACCGTGCGGTCGGCCGGGTGGCGGAGGCACTGTTCCTCAACGGCCTGGCCGCAGCGCAGGAGGAGGCGGCGGCCGCGTCGCACCGCCAGCGTGCGGAAGACCTCGCCGCCCTCCCCCCGCAGGTGCAGAACCTGCTCACCAAAAAGCAGCGCGCCGCCTTCCTCGCCGGCGAGCCGGTGACGCTGACCGACGAGCAGCGCACCGGTCTTCCCGAGGGCGCGCCGGGCACCGTCGCGTCCTGGATCACGGCACGGGAAGACCTCGCACCGCTGTCGGTGGTCGACGCGGTCGCAACCGGCCTGCATCAAAGGGACCGCGCCGTGCTCCACGGCCTCACCGCCGGGAAGATCCTGCGCCTGGGCACCCTGCAGGACATGCTGGACATCCGGATCGGCGACCTCGTCCGCCTCATCCGCCTCTTCCACATCACGGGCGAAGTCCCGTTCCCCGAAGCCCTCCAGGAATCGCTCGACACCCTCGGACTGCGCAGCAACCCCCGCGCCTTCTACCAGGTACTCAGCCGCTTCCCCATCCAGCTGGACGCACTCCACTCCCTCGCCGCGCCGCAGGTGCTGCGGGAGCTGTTCGCCCCTCTGGCCCGCCAGCAGCAGACCCAGGAGTCCGACCCGGAGGTGCGGCGGACCATTGCCGCACTCGGCGAACTCGCCCAAGCCCCGGACCAACAGGAGGCGCTCGCCGACATCCACTGGTCGGCCCGGCCAGGGCTGCTCGACGACGAACACGCCGCCATCGAGCACTTCCTCCACGTCTTCGGCCTCCCGGTCACCCCGGACTACGAGCGGCTGCTCAAGGACTTCGCCACCATTGCGAGGGCCTACACACCGCGAGACCGTGCCTGGCTGTTCCGGGCCCTGTCCGACCCCGCGTTCACCGGCCCCGGCAACGCCGCCGAGCAGGAGTGGAGCGCACCACGGTTCTCGCCCTGGCACGTGTTCTCCCTGATGGCGCAGCACCCGTTCGACGAGATGCGGGGCAGGGACTTCGTCGACTTTGTCGGACAGATCGAGACCACCGCGTCCCTGTCGGAGGCCATGAGCCAGATCGATATCCGGGAGATATTCCCTCTGGCCCCCGGCGGGCACGCGCTCGCGGCGGCGATGGAGTTGGAGGTCGCCCAGGGGGCAGGCCGCATCGGCACTGCCGGCGGCGGCCGAGAGGTCGAGCAGTACCAGGCTCTGGCCGACAACGGCATCGCGCTCGTGGACATCGCCGACTACCTCCGCGAGACCGGCGCGCACACCGACCTGATCCACGCCCTCTACGAGTACAGTGCGAACGTCAACCGGCCCGTGGTGGACGAGGTCAGCGCACTCGCCCAACAACTGGACGTAGCCCCGGCCGTGGCGTTCACCCTCGTGGACATCGCCGACACCCTCGACATGCGAGGCGACCAGCGCGACCTGGTCCGCGTGTTCGGGAGCCACCTCCAAGCCCTCGCGGAGCGCGGCGACACCCTCCTCAACTGGACGCGTGAGCACTTCCGCCCGCTGCTGGAGCAGCACGGTGTCAATTTCCAGAAGCTGGCCAACGGCAGTAGCAGTGAACGCACCTTCGTCGTCCTGCTGCTCCACACACTCCGCACATGGGGCGTGGGGATCGAGGAGCTTCCCACTCTCGCGGAATACGTGGCACAGACGGGGAGGCGAACGCCCCTCCTGGCGAACGACAGCTACGACCGGATGACGCTCCGGCAGCGCCGCAGGCTGTGGGCGTACGCCGAGAGTCACGACGACGCCCTCATCCCGGCCATCGCCACCTGGCGTGCCCGGCAACTGGGCCTGAGCCAGCGGCGGTTCGCCAAGCTCAGTAACGTGCGCCGGCACCCGTGGTTCAACGCCCAGGAGCTGGTGCGCCTCGCCCGCGCCCTCGACCTCCCCCAGGAGTCGCGGCCCCACCTGGTGGACCTCGCTGAGCAAATGAGGTCCACCCCCCGCACCCTGCTCACCATGGGCCTGACCGGCCAGGACGCAGTACACCTCGTGACCACGACCCAGGCGCTGGGCGGCGACGTGCCCTTTGCACTGGCCGAGGTCGCGGAGTTCTACAGCCTCACTCCGCAGGAGCTGCTGGCGGGCGGCACAGGAAAGCGGTTCGAGCTCGCCTCCGGGATCCTGGAGTGGTCCACAGAGATCTCCGGCACCGACGAGGAGTCCGGCCGACGCCGGGCGAAGCTGGGCACTGCGGTCCGGCAGGTGGAGAGGGCGCTCTTCCTGGACGGCGTGGCAGCGGCGCGTGAGACGGCGGCGGCCGCGTCACTGGCACAGCGCGAGGAGGACCTCGCCGCCCTCCCCGAGCAGGTGCGGGACCTGCTCACCGGCGCACAGCGCGCCGCGTTCCTCGCCGGCGAACCCGTGACGCTCACCGACGAGCAGCACACCGGCCCGCCCCAGGACACACCGCACACCGTCAGGTCCTGGATCGATGAGGGGGTGAACCACGGCGGCGAGGACACCTCGCTCCAGGTCACGGTCACCGTGCCGGGGCCGGAGCAGTTCGTGGTGCCGCCGGTGGCGGAGTTCCAGCTGCTCCTGCCGCACAACGCCGCGGCGGCGCCGCCGCAGACGATCGCACCGCAGGCGACACAGGAAACCGCGCCGCAGGCGACGGCACCCGCACCGGCACCGCAGACCCTGTCGGCTCCGGTGTCGCAGGGCCAGGAGCCCGCGGCGGAGCAGGCGCCGGTCCTCCCGGCGCCGGCGCCGCTGCCGCTCGCCAACCTGGGCGCCGCTCCGGCGCACACACCCGGCGCAGCCCAGAGCACCGCCCCGGCCGACCCCGCTCGCCTGGTGCCGCTCGTCGTCAACCAGGATCTGGTCCGCGGACGGGTCGAGGTCATCGGGTGGGCCGACTCCGACGCATCGGCACCTACCGGCGCGGCGCTCGGCCATATCCGCTACCGGATCGGCACCTTGGACACCGAGGCGCTGGCGGCGGAGAGCCCCGTGGCGCCCCTGCTCGCGACGGGCGGCCAGGGTGGCGGGCAGCCACCGCGTGTCCTGCACCTGAGCGGGGCGATGTTCCCGGACGACGCCAACGCCTCGGTCGTCGTCATGGCGCTGCTGCGGCGGGCCGCGGGGCTCACCCCGTCCAACGGCCTCGACCCCGGTGTGGACCTGGTGCTCGTCGAGACCAACGGGGCGGTGCTGACCCCCGAGATGCTCACGGAGTACGGCTTCGCGCGCCTGAGCGACAGCGTGCTGTGGCACCGCACCGCGCCCGAGTTGGTCGCCAGGATGGAGAGCATTCCCCGCCCGGCGAACCTGGTCGCCAGGATCTGCGAGGGGGAGCAGTAAACGGCGGTCCGGGGCGCTCCGCTGGGGGCGCCCCGGACCCGCCCGTGATCTCCGCCACCGCGCCGGGGCGGAGATCCCCAGAACAGGGACCTGGGCAGGCACCGGCCTGGACCGCAGGATGGCCTGTGGACCACTGCCATCCCCGCGCGTGGCCGCGTGCGGCCCGGTCCGCGCCCTCCCGCACTCCCCAAGGAGCCCCCGCCCATGTCCGACAGCCCGTCCTTCGACATCACCGCGCTCACCCAGCGGATGCGCGACCTCCAGGGGAACCTGTCCGCCCTGGGCGGGCTGAAGGACAGCGAGATGACCGGGCACGCGCGCGGCGGTCTGGTCACCGCGAAGGTGGACTCCGACGGGACGCTGACCTCGCTGCGGGTGGACCCGTCGGTCATCGACCCGGACGACCCGCAGTCGCTGGAGGACATGGTCGTCACAGCGGTCGCCGCCGCACAGTCAGCGCTGCGGGAGGTGCGGTCCAAGCAGGTCGGCGCGTTCACCGAAGGCATGCGGAGCCTGGCGGACGGCCTCCGCACCGAGAATCAGCGGCACGACGACTCCCCCCGCACCGCCCCGGCTCCCTCCCCGAAGGACGGGCCGGGCTCCCGCTGAGCGGGCGCGTCACCGCACCCCGTCGAACGGGTGCGGGCGCGGCGCACCGGCATGATCACCGACCGCACGGCAGGCGGGAACCCATCCGCCACATCCGTCCCGTTCGCCTCAGCCGTCCGGAGTACGGGGGGGGGCGGCCCGGCGCACGGTCGTCCCGGAACAGAACGGTCCGCGGAACCCGCCGCCGCTCAGAACGCGACGGTCGACACCGTATGCACCACCGGATGCCCCGGCTCGTCGAAACTCACCGTGATCTGCTGCGACGGCTGCGGCGTATCGCGGTGCTCACGCAATCCGGCGAACTGGCCGTCACCGGTGAAGTCCCAGCCGACCTGCGCCGCCTGCCGGGGCGTGATGGTGACCTCACCCTTCTTGAGCGCGTCGACGCTGGTGCCGATGGCCTTCAGATAGCGGGCCAGGCCCGCGCCGTTGGTCCGGAACTGCACGAAGAGCGAGCTGCTGTCCCAGGAGTTCGTCTCGTAGTAGTAGACGGGCGTCGAGCCGAGCGGCACCGGGACGTTGTAGATCCGCTGCTGCACCTTGGACGGGAAGGCGTTGGTCAGGCCCGTCGCGGCGGCCTCGGCCTCCTTCGTCTCGCCGCTGCCGCGGCTCTGCTCGGCGGAGATGACGATGTAGCCCGCGGGGAGGGCGATCAGCAGGAAGACGATCACGGCCATCAGCCAGCGGCGGGGCGTCTCGCGCTCAGGCGCGGCGGCGGGCGGCTGGGCGGCGGCGCCCGTGAGGTCCTGGGTGGTCATCGGCGGCCGGTCCGTTCGTAGCGTTCGTAACGCTCCACCCGTCGGCGGTTGGCGCGCCGGAAACGGCGGGCGACCAGCCGGGCGAGGTCCGCGGCGCCGACCATCCCTGCCTCGGGCCCCAGCTGCGCCTTGACGATCCGCGCCTCGGGGCGGTAGCCGCGGCCGGTGAGGGTGCGGCGGAAGGCGTCCGTGGCGGGGCCGATCAGCAGGTCGTCGGCGGCGCTGACGCCCCCGCCGATGACGAAGCAGGACGGGTCGAGGGCGGCGGCGAGGTTGGCGATGCCGACGCCGAGCCACTGGCCGATCTCGGCGAGCAGCTCGACGCACATCGCGTCGCCCTCCCGCGCCAGCTCCGTGATGAGCGGCCCGGTGATGTCCGGGACGTTGCCCTTGACCCGCTCGATGATGTTGTACGCGACCGGGGAGTCGGCGGCGGCCAGTTCCCGGGCCTCGCGGACCAGGGCGTTGCCGGAGCTGTACTGCTCCCAGCAGCCGCGGTTGCCGCACGGGCAGCGGTGGCCGCCGGGCACCACCTGCATATGGCCGAACTCCCCGGCCACCCCGTACTTACCGCGTTTGACCTGGCCGTCCTCCAGGATGGCGCCGCCGATGCCGGTGCCCAGCGTGATCATGACGAGGTGGTCCTCGCCGCGTCCGGCGCCGAACCGCCACTCCGCCCAGGCGGCGGTGTTGGCGTCGTTGTCGACCATGACGGGGACGGCGAGGCGGCCCGCGAGGCGGTCGCGGAGCGGTTCGTTGCGCCAGTTCAGATGCGGGGCGAAGAGGACGTTGGAGCGGTCCGCATCGACCCATCCGGCGGCGCCGATACCCACCGCGTGCACATCGTGCCGGTCGGAGAGGTCGAGGACCAGCTCGGTAATGGTGTCCTCGACGACCTTCGGGCTCTTGGACTTGTCCGGCGTCTCGGTGCGGACCTGCTCCAGGATCGCGCCGTCGGCGTCGACGACGCCCGCCATGACCTTGGTGCCGCCGATGTCGATGCCGACGGTCGGGACGCGCGGCGCGGTCAGGTGCGAGCGGCGCTGGCGGGTCCCGGCGGTGCGCAGCACGGTCGCTCGGGCGGGCCCCCGGGGGACGCGTTCACGGTACGTACTCATCGGCCCACCTCGCCGTGGCTGCGGTGGTGGCCCGGTCGGCTGTGTGCGCGCAAGAGTCGTCTCGTCCCTGCGGGTCTCGGGAGGCCGGTGCGGCCTCGGTGTGCGGGCGGGGGTTCCGCCGGGGCTGCGGTGCGCGGGCCTTCCGGTCGTCGGGAGCCCCGGGGTGCACGGGTTTGGTGCGATTGTGCATCACCGGCCAGGTCCGGCGCATCGCGGCGTGGGGACGCGGGCGCAAGCGCCGCGCCCCTCGGTCGGGCTCAGCCGGGGCGGTGGCCGCCGGGGAATTCCGGGGTCGCCTCGCGGGCCAGCTCGTGGCTGAGCTGCTCCAGCTCGCTGCCGCCCGCCATTTGGCGGGTCAGCTCCTCCAGCGAGATCTCCGACCGGGCGTGGCTGCCGGCCATCGCACCGCGCTTGAGGAGGACGAAGCGGTCGCCGACGAGGTAGGCGTGGTGCGGGTTGTGGGTGATCAACACCACGCCGAGCCCGGCGTCCCGGGCGGCCGCGACGTACTTCAGGACGACGCCGGACTGCTTGACGCCGAGCGCCGCCGTCGGCTCGTCGAGGACGAGGACCTTGGCGCCGAAGTAGACGGCGCGGGCGATGGCGACGCACTGCCGCTCGCCGCCGGAGAGGGTGCCGATGGGCTGGTCGACGTCGCGCAGGTCGATGCCCATCCGCAGCAGTTCGCTGCGGGTGGTCTCGCGCATGGTGCGCACGTCCAGGCGGCGGAACGGGCCGCGGCCCACGGTCGGCTCGGAGCCGAGGAAGAAATTGCGCCACACCGGCATCAGCGGGACGACGGCGAGGTCCTGGTAGACGGTGGCGATGCCGCGGTCGAGGGCGTCGCGCGGGTTGACCAGGCGGGTCTCGTCCCCGTCGACGGTGAAGCTGCCCGCGTCGTGCTGGTGCAGCCCCGCGATGATCTTGATGAGGGTGGACTTCCCGGCGCCGTTGTCGCCGAGCACGCAGGTGATCTCCCCGGCGTGCACCTCCAGCGAGACGCCTTCCAGCGCCTTGACGTTGCCGTAGAACTTGCTGACGTCGGCCAGCTCGACCAGGGCCGTCATGCCTTCTCCTCCGCCCGTTTGCGCACCCATGCGTTCAGCAGTGTGGCGAGCAGCAGCATCGCCCCGAGGAAGAACTTGAACCAGTCCGGGTTCCACTGCGCGTAGACGATGCCCTTGCTGGTCATGCCGAAGATGAACGCGCCGACGGCGGAGCCGATCGCCGAGCCGTAGCCGCCGGTCATCAGACAGCCGCCGACGACCGCCGCGATGATGTACAGGAACTCGTTGCCGACGCCGTCGCCGGACTGGATCGCGTCGTACGAGAACAGCAGGTGCTGGCCGGAGATCCAGGCGGCGAGAGCGACGCCCATGTACAGGCCGATCTTGGTCTTGACGACCGGGACGCCGACGGCGCGGGCCGCGTCGTCGCCGCCGCCCACCGCGAAGATCCAGTTGCCGACGCGGGTGCGCAGCAGGACCCAGGTGGCGACGGCGACCAGCACGATCCACCACAGGATGGTGATCTGGATGTCGACGCCGCCGAGCGTCAGGTGCGAGGCGAAGACGGCGCGGGCGGAGTTGAAGCCCTCCATGTCGGCGATGGTCTTCGTGGAGACGGTGCCGCTGATCAACTTGGTGAAGCCGAGGTTGAGGCCGGTCAGCATGAAGAACGTGCCGAGCGTGATGATGAAGCTGGGCAGCTTCGTACGGGTCAGCAGGAAGCCGTTGAAGAACCCGATGGCCAGGGTGACCAGCAGCGACACCCCGACGCCGACCCAGGTGTTGGCGGTCATCCGGTAGCTGAACATCGACGAGATCAGCGCCGAGCTGACCACCATCACCCCGGCGGACAGGTCGAACTCCCCGCCGATCATCAGCAGCGCGACGGGGACGGCCATGATGCCGATCGTCGACGACGCGTACAGGACGGTGGAGAGGCTGGAGGCTTGCAGGAAGGGTTCGGCGGCGAACGCGAAGAAGAGGAAGACGGCGAGGGCGCCGACGACCGAGCCCAGTTCGGGGCGGCCCATCAGGCGGTGCACCAGGGAGCGGTGCAGCACGCGCTCGTCACCGCCGGACGCCGCGTCCGCGAGCTGTGGCGGGGCGCCGCTTCCGGCCGGGCTCATCGAGTGCCCCGCTTCGTGTACTCCCGGAGAGCCGCGGCGTCCTTCTTGGTGATCACCTGCGGTCCGGTGAGCACGGGCTTGCCGCCGCCGAGCATGTCGGCGTTGTACTTGTACAGCCACAGCAGGTCGACGGCCTGGTACCCCTGGAGGTAGGGCTGCTGGTCGACGGCGAAGCCGAGGGAACCGTCCTCGATACCGCCCGCGACCTGCGCATTGAGGTCGAAGGTGTCGATCTCGGCCTTGCTCCCGGCCTGCTCCTTGGCCTTGACGGCGGTGGGCGCGAACGGCGCGCCGAGGGTGACGACCGCGTCGATGGACGGGTCGGCCTGGAGCTTGGACTCGATGGACGACTGCACATCGGGCATGTTGGTGCCCTCGACGTACAGCTTCTCCAGATCGCCCTTGAAGGTCTTCTTCGTGCCGTCGCAGCGCTGCTCGTGGCCGACGTTGCCCTGCTCGTGCAGGACGCAGAGGGCCTTCTTGTGACCGCGGCGGTTCAGCTCCTCGCCGACCGCCTCACCGGCGACCGTCTCGTCCTGCCCGATGTGGCTGAGCGCGCCGAACTTCTTCGAATCCTCGGCGCCGGAGTTCACCGTGATCACCGGGATACCTGCCTTCTCGGCCTTGGCCACGACGTCCTTCATCGCGTCGGGCTTGGCGAGGGTGACGATCAGCCCGTCGACCTTCTGGTCGATGTAGGACTGCACCAGCTGGCTCTGCCGCTGGGCCTCCTTGTCGTGGCCGTAGACGAACTTGATGTTGTCCTTCGCCGCGGCCTGCTGCGCGCCGTTCTGGACGATGTCCCAGAAGGTGTCGCCGTCCCCGGAGTGGGTGACCATCGCAAAGGTCCACCTGGGGGTGTTCACCGCCGCCCGGCCGCCGGCGGCCTGCGCCGCCCGTGCGTCCTCGGCGCGTTTGCCTCCGGTACTGCTGCACCCCGCGAGGGAGGCGCCGAGCACCGCCGCCAGCACGGCGCCCATGACGCGTACGCCTCTTCGAACCCTTGCCACGAGGTCTTGCCCTTCCGCCGATTGTCACGCTCTGTCGGGTGGCCGCCGCGCACCGTTCCCGGAACGCCGACCCCAACCGACCAAGTATCCGTTACCTGCGATCTGTACCGGTTCATGGGGTCTGACACCGGGCCCACGGCGGTGGCTCCGGCCCGGGAGCGTAGCCCAGGGGCGGGCGGGTGGCGGGAAAACGACGAAAGAGGAGGGACGGACCGTCACTCTCCGTACCCTCCCCTTCCTCCGCGGGTCACTTCATCCAGGCGTCCTCGTACTTCTCATACGTCCCGTCGTTCTTCGCCAGATGGACCCACTGGTCGACGTACGCGGTGAACTCGGCGTCGCCGCGCGGCAGGGCGTACGCCTTCTCGGAGAAGGTGAACGGCTTGTCCGGGTGGAGCGCGCACAGCTCGGGGTGGATTTTGGCCTGGTAGAGCGTCTCCCCGGCATCGGTCATCATCACATCGGCGCGCCCGGCGATGATCTCGTCGAAGATCGTGGTGTTGTCCGGATGGACGGTGACCTTCGCCCGCTTCAGGTGCGCCCGCGCGAACTCCTCATTCGTCCCACCGGGGTTGACGACCACCCGCGTCTCCGGCCGGTCGATCTGCTCCAGCGTGCCGTACTTCTCCTTGTCCGCGCAGCGGACGATCGGCGTCTTGCCGTCGCGGCGGGTGGGCTCGCTGAACGCCACGGCGCGGGCGCGCGGCAGCGTGATGGAGACGCCGCCCATGGCGATGTCGCACCGCCCCTCGGCGAGGTCCCCGACGAGCGACGCCCAGGTGCTCGCGACGTAACGGGGCGTGGCGTCCAGGCTCGCCGCCAGGTCCTTCGCCATGTCGAGGTCGACGCCGGAGTACGCGCCCGTCTTGGGGTCGCGGTAGGTGTAGGGGCGGTAGTCGCCGGTGGTACAGACACGCAGCACACCGCGGCGCGGGACGGTGTCCAGGAGCGAGCGGGCCGACGGTTGCGGCCGGTGCGCACCCGCCGCGGTCGGCGCCGCGCCGGGCGCCGGGGCGGGCGTGGCCGCGGACGGCGCGGCGGCGGTGGCGGCGAGGAGGACGGCCAGGGCGGACAGGGTAACGGCGCGCTTCATGGGTTCGGGCTCCTGTACGGGGATGGTCGGTACGGACGGTGCCGGCACGGCGCGGGCGGTCGGACGCCGCGCACAGCGTGGCAGAGTCCGCACGGCTGGTGAAGGGCGTGATCGGTCCGTGGAACGGGGCGGGGCAGGGCGGCCGTGGTCGGCAGTTCCCGGAACGGGCGGGGCGGGCAGCCGACGGGGCCGCGACGCGCCCCGCCGGCCCGCCTACCGTTGACGTTCCGTTCCGGGAGCAGGCTCGGACGACCGCGGCGCAGGGGCCGCCCTGAGCAGCTCCGGATGGTGGGTCAGGTAGTCGTAGAAGAGCTGTGCGCCGACGCGCTTGCGGTTCTGTTGGCTCACGGCCAGCAGCCCCGCGGTCCGCGGCGCCAGCAGCTCGACGAGGTACCGGCCGAAGCCCCGGTGCGTCCCGGGACCGTGCAGGGCCGCCAGCGGGTCGAGGCCCTGACGTTCCGCGTAGTCGAGCCAGGTGAACAGGCCATCCGTCAGGTTCCACCGGACACCGGGCAGCAGGTCCCGTCGGAGAAGGTAGCCGGTGATCACCTCGGCCAGGTGAGCGTCCCGCGGCCGGATGACGTCGAGCCGGGCGGCCAGCACGGGACCGGCGGCGACAGGGGGCCCGCCCGCAATCTCCTGGTGTACGCCGCCCGGTGCCGTCGTCGTGGCCAACTGGCGGGAACCGGTGGACGGTTCCTCCGTTGCGCCGGCGTTCAGGCCCGCGAGGGCCTGCAACGTGGCCGCGCCTTCGGCCCCGAGACTCTGGTAGAAGCCCCGTGCCGCCGACATCCACCTGCGCGCCCGCTGCTTCCCCCGGACACCGCGCTGCGCCTCCTGCGTCACCTTGGGCCCGAAGGACGCGATGACGTCGGCCGAGGGTGACAGCAGCGCGTTGCCTCCCCCCGTACCCGCCATGCGGACGTGCCGGCACCAGACCTGCAGGGATTGGGCCAGCGACTCCCGCCTCTCCGCGTCCCGGTGGGAGGACAGCCAGTCGTGCACCCGGCGGGCTTCCGGGTTCCCCGGACCGTGCGGGGACTGCAGGTCGTTGAGCAGCTGCCGTGTCGCCAGCCACCCGTAACCGACCGGCACCTCGATGCGCACGCCCGGCTCTCCGGCGGCGGCGTAGGGGAGGCTGGTGACACCCGCCAGGCTGCCGGCGTAGGAGGTGGCGACGGACGGCTCACCGAGCACGGCGAACGGGTCGATGTCCGTGACAGGCGGTGCCTGAGGCGCCTCGTCGATCCAGGTCTCCCCCGCGTTCCGGGCCCACTCCGACAGGGCTCGGGCCTTCGCCAGGGCGGCGTCCCGGTCGCCGGAGAGCAGGACGGCGCTGACGGTGTCCACCGCGTCGTTCGTCAACTGCCAGCGCCGCAGGGACTCGTCGTCGCCGCCCCACTGCGGTGGCCAGCCCAGCAGGTCCGACGCCTCGGAGTAAACCTGTAGCAGATTGTCCGGAACGGTGCCGGGGGTGGGCTGCCGGCCCCCGCCGCCGACCAGCAGATCGCCGTCCGGTTCTCCCAGCAGGTCCTCCGCGACGAGCACCAGTTGCCTGGTTCCGTCCGCTGCGAACTCCTCTGCCAGGACCTCGAAACGGGTACCGGCGGGGACCGTCACCTCGGCGGAGTTCGCCGAAGGCTCCGGGGAACGGACATGGAGCCACAGGTGTGTCCCCCGGCCGTGCGGCGGCAGCTCCCGGTGCGCGGTGAACGCTCCGTCCCACGTGATGCTGCTCCCCGGCCTGTACCGTCCGGCCACCGCGTCGTCCAGCCACAGATGGGCCTGTGCGGCATGCGGATGCGACGCGGTCAGGGCCGTGTGGAGGGTGTCCGCCGCCATCAGCTCCTCGGGCATGTCCCCCGAGAGGTCGTGGAGGCCGCTCCGCAGCGCCTCGGTCGGGACCTCGCTCAGTGCGTCCTCCGCCTCCGCGCCCTGCGGCGGCTCCTGCGCCGCCTGCGTATCCGTGCTGCGGAGCAGTTCGGGGTGTTTGGCGAGGTAGGCGTAGAGGGCCGCCGCTCCGACCTTGTACCGGCCGAACTGCCTGGCGAATTTTCCGTCCTCGACCTGATAGCGCTCAAGGAACCGGGCGAACCCCTCGTCCTCCTCCGGACGGTGGAGCCCTCCCAACGGGTCCACGCCCAGTGATTCGACGTAGGCGAGCCAGAGCCTGATCCCCTGCATCTTGCCCCTGACCGTCAGCGGCCTGACGTCCGGATCGTCGAAGCATCCGGTGACCGCCCTGGCAAGGGACTCCTTGCCCAGGGCCTGGAGGCCGAGGACCATCTCGTGCGCGGTGACGGGCCACCCCTGGGGCTGCTCCCTGGGCACCTGCGGCACCGGGACGGAGGCGCGGGAGAACGTCGCGAAGCTCTGCTCCGTCGGGGCCGACGGCTGCGCCTCCCGCGCTACCGGCCCATCCAGCCGGAACCGGCTCCTCTCGGACGCCGCGCGCCTCTGCCCTGCCTGTCCGGGCGCCGCGCGCCTTTGCCCTGCCTGTCCGGGCGGGTAGGTGTCCACCCGTCGAGTCCGTGTGGGCCGCCCACGCCTCGGCAACGATGCCTCCGTGAGCCCCTGGGAGTCGTCCGGCGTCGTGGCCCGTGTCCCCGCGGGGGGACGGACACCGCCGCCCCTCACCGACCCGGGTGTCCCCGTACCCGGTGTACGGCTACGGGACCGGCGAGCCGCACGCTCCTCGCTCGTGCCGATCCACGACTCCCCGCCCTCATACTCACGCGTGGTCAACCGTCGCGCCGCCTCCGCGGCGGCCGTCGGCCCCGCGGTCTCGTACACGTGGCCCACCCACTGCAGCGCGTCATTGAACAGCTCGGTACGGCGCACCACTTCGCCGTCCGGCAGCTGCTGGTCGTATGCGGTCCGCATCCCGGCGGGCCATCCGAGGAGGTCCGCGACCAGAAGGTAGTGCTGCACCATGCCTTCCGGGACAGAGACAGGTGTGTCCTCCCGGGCGGGCGGCAGGGCCTGCTGCTGCTCCTCGTAAACCCCCGTGTCCAGGAGGAAGTCCTCCAGGGTGCCGGGGTCGCCGTCCCAGAGCGCGGCGGAACCGAACTGCTGCGAGGGAGGGCCGTCATACGGCCCGGGGAAGGGCTCGAAGCCCATCGGTCCGGGCAAGGGCTCGACGTTCATGGTGTCCATGGCGTCCAGGTCGGCCGACGCCCGCGCGTACGGCCCCGGCTCCCGAACATTGCCCGGGTGCGTTCCCGGCCGCGACGTGGACGGCCCCTGCCCGGCGCTCCCCGTGCGCCGCCGGCCCCCGCGATCCGGCGCCCCTCCGTACAGAGCGACGCGCTCGTCCTCCGCGCGGATCCACGGCCTGAGGGCGTGCGGCAGCCCCGTCGTCAGCGACTCCACCTGCGCCTGCGTCAAGAGCGCCAACTGCTCCGCATGGAGCGTTACGTGATATCCCCGCAGGTACTGCTCCCGCTGCGCCTCCGACAGGTGGTCCCGCAGAGCCTGCGGCAACCCGTCGAACTCCGCCTCCCGCTCCCGTCGGGACAACTCCGCCACACGCTGACGCGCAGCCTCCGGCCCCTTGAGGAACAATGCCTTCTCCACCGCCGCCAGCGCATCTCTCCTGGCCTGCCGACTCCGCGACGGCTCGGCACCGCCCATGGCGGGCATCGGCCACCGCAAATACCCCGACACCAGCCCGGCACGCCACTCACCACCGGGGGACACCAACTGCTCAGCCGTGTAGGCGCCGTGCCGCTCAAGAACGGCGGACATCCCCCGTGGCAGGTCCCCCAACTGATGCGCCAGCGCACCCAGCCACGACACTGCCTCACCGGTCAGCCCCAACGCCTGCGCGAACCGCCGTACGTCTTCCTCACCGAACGGCACCTGCTGTGCCGCGGCCCCGGGTCCGGGGTTCCGCCCCACCGTAAGGCCACTGTCCGTAGCACCCGAGCCTCCGTCCGGCACCGGGCCCGTCCCGCTCTGCGGGAAGTGCGGCCCAACGGACAGGATGGTTCCGTTCATGGCATCGAACGTCACCCGCAGCGCGAACGGCAGACCGGAGACGTCGGTGACCAGTACGCCGGGGTGGCCGTCCAGCGGCCGGCCGGCACCGGGCCGACGGGTCGCCAGGTAGGCCGTGACGCGGACCCGGTCGGTGGTCCAGCCGTCCGGGAGGGTCCCCGGGACGTGCTCCGTCTCCCACGCGGAGGCGGCGAACCGGTGGCGGAGCCGGTCCGCCAGGTCGGCGGCGGCGCCGGCCGACACCTCGGCGCCCGGCACCCTCGCGGTGGACGCGTCGTGCACCGCGTGGACCTCCGCGTCCGTGAGCAGCGCGCCGACCGTGTTCCCCTGGAGTTCCGTCAAGGCGGCGTCGATCGCCCGCTGCGAGTACGCGCCCGAAGCGTCGGTGACCGCTTGCCAGTCGGCCGCCGACGGCGGAGGCGGCGGGAGGTGCCGCAGGAGCCGGGTCACCAGGGCGTCCACCTCGAAGCCGACCGGATCGATGCCCAGCAACCGCTGTGCCGCCTCCGCGCATTCCTCCTCACCGCCCGAGACGAGCGCGGCGACCAGCTCCGCGACGGAGCCCGGCGTCCCGTCCCGGCCAAACGGCAGGGTGCCGGCCTCCGGGTCCGCCGCGGCCACGGTGAACTTCACCGGACGCGCCGTCCCCGCCACCTTGTCGTATACCGCGTCGACGTGCCGCTGGAGGCGGCGCAGCGCCTCCTCGTACGCGGCGGCGTCGACGCCGTCGTCCGGGCCGGGGCGCGGTACCTCGACCGTGAGTTCCACGCCGTGCTCGCCACCGGAGAGCAGCACGTGCCGCACACCGAGGCCCGAGGCCCCGCCCGGTACCGGCAGTTCCGTGCGGACCTGCGGCCCGGTGGCGAGCACCGCGTCGTCGCGCCACTCCGGCAGCGGTTGGCGGCGGGCCGGGCGGATCCAGCAGTGCTCATCGTCGCGGACCAGCCCCTCGATGCGGACGCCGTTGCCGACGCCGGACCACAGGTAGCCGCCGCCGTAGAGGGTGACGTCGCCGTTCTCCAGGGCCCGTTCGTGGGCCTGTGTCACCGCGTCCCCCAGGTCGTCGGGCGACCACGCGGCGGGGAACAGCGCGTGCCACCTGCCGCCCGTCGGCTGCTGCCAGATCTCCCCGGGGCTGCCGCCCTCGCTCGCCGGAGCGGACAGCTCCACCCACGCGGTACGGACGCCGTTGCCCCGCACCTCCTCCACCTGGTGCGGCACCTTCCCCTCGCCCTCCAGGAGGATCTTCGTCCGCACCCGGAGCCGGATGCCGTTCCCCCGGTGGACACCCGGCGTCTCCGGATCACCGGGGCCGTCCGTGTGGTGGGCGGGGAGGCTGCGCGCCCGGTCGCCCTCGAAGAGCAGCCGGTGCAGTGCGCCGGTGATGCGCGGCGGCGCGAGGGAGCGCAGCTGCACGGGTACCGGGCGGGGGCGGAGATCAGCCTGGACGGGGTGCGGCCCGAAGTCCGTGACGTTACCGCCCGCGTCGCACTCGCCCCACAGGCGCACGCCCCGGTAGACCCCCTCGAAGCGCTGGGCACCCGCCCCCTCCTGGACGCCGCCGTCCCGCAGCCGGTCCAGGTACACCTGCTCCAGGGCGTACGTCACCTCGTCCGGCGTCCAGTGGGACGGCAGCATCAGGACCGGTTCGGACGTGTGCGGCGTGCGGACGAAGTAGGTGCCGTTGGCGTGCTCCCCGTCCACCTGGCGCGACGGGGTGAGTGCCTCCCGTCCGGCCGGGTTCAGGAGGCCCGGTGTGCCGTTGCCGTTGCCGTGCAGGACCCGGTGCCGGACGGTGAGCGGTACCCGGACGGGCGCCCCTTCGTGTGGTCCGGTGGCGGGTCCGCCGTTGCCCGGGGCGCCGGCCTGGCGGCCGTCGTGCGTCGCCTGGAACAGGCCGGACCGACGGCCGGAGCCGCGGCCCGGCCTCTGCGGCATGGCCTGCCGCACGGCGGTGTGACCGCGTCCGGACGGCCCCGCGTGCGGCGGCGCTCCGGTCGTGGAGGTGCCCGTCAGGACGGCGTGGAGGTCCGCCTCGTCGTCCGCCACCGGAGCGGGGGCGGCGTGGTGCGTGACCCCGTCTCCGCCGGGCGCCTGTGCCCTCGGAGGCACGGCGTTGCCGCCTGCGTCCTCCGGGCCACGGTTCACGTACTGCGCAAAGTCCACGTCCTCATCGCTGTCCCAGAGCGCGTCGCCGTCTGAAGGCACGGCGTTCCCGCCTGCGTCCCCCGGGCCACGGTTCACGTACTGCTCAAAGTCCACGTCCTCATCGCTGTCCCAGAGGGCGTCGCCGTCTGTGCGGACGTCGTCGGAGGCGCCGTGCGGCGGCACGGAGGGCTCGTTCGGCAGGACAGCGGATCCCTGGCCGCCCGGGGCGGTCGCCGGCCCGTTCCCGGGACCGGGCGTCCCGGCGCCGCCGCCCGTGATGCCCGACGGGTCGGCGAGCCCGGCAAGCGACCAGGAAGCGCGAGCGCCCGGGGCCGGCTGCAGTCGGTAGTCGCGGATGATGCCGCCTGATGCGGTCTCGACCCGCAATTCCGTGTCGGGGTGGCCCGGCAACTGCATGGTGTGGACGGTCCTGTAATTGTTGCTGGCCAGGCTCTGCTTGGCCTTGCGGAAGGCGAGCAGACGCAGTTGCTCTTCCGTGATCTCCGGCGGGCGATATTCCGTCCTTTCCCGCGTCCATGCCTCGTCCCGGAAATTCGCACGGACCCGGGCGAGCAGTTCCTCGACGGTGCTCTGCACGGTGGCATGGGGCGCCGTCCGCTCTGCGTCGTAGGCCCGGAGCAGCGGCTTGGCCTCGCTGTCCCGAAGGATGCCGAGCGGTGTGAGGTCGTCGAGCAGAGCCGCCACTTGCGGGGCGGCCGTCTCGGGGAACCATCCCCCGGGTTCCGGCATCGGCAGGGCCGCTTGTGCCGCGACGAGAAGGGAGTAGACGGCGAGGGGATCCGGTGTCACCCCCAGCAGCATCTCCGCCCGTTGTGCGTCAGTTCTGCCCTCGGCCTCCGAGAAGATCCGGTCAGGCGGCGTCACGCCCCGCTCATCGGCGTCCGGCTGCCGGAATTCCAGGTCGAAGCGGATCAGCGGCAACCCGTCGGGGCGCTGGAGGGAGTTGTACTTCGTGTCGATGCATTCCTGAATCCTCTGTCGGAGCGACTCATGGTCCTGCGCCTGCTCGGGTGTCAGGGGCGACGGCGCCGTGACCTTCCGTACCAGCCGCAGGCCCAGGTCGCCATCGCTGAGGGCGACGTACGACACCTCGAAGCGTTTCTCCCCACCGCGCACGCGCAGATCCCGTTCGTGCCCGCCGGTGCTCGCGACAAGTTCCTCCTCGTTCCAGCGGCTCCACGCGCCCCTGGGCTGTGCCGGGGCAGGGCGGGCCCACACGTGCCGTCCCTGGAGGACGTAGCCCTGGATACGGACGCCGTGGCCCTCGCCGGTCCACAGGTAGCCGGCCCGGAGCTCGCCGTTGTCGTCCGCACCGGGCCAGACGAAGCGGCCGCTTTCCAGGGCCTCTTCGTGGGCGGTGTTGAGGGCGTCCCACAGAGTGTCCGCCGTCCAGTTCGCCGGGAAGACCAGGTGGTAGGTGTGTTGGCTGTCGAGGGCAGGGCGCCAGTTGTCGAGGTCGCGGCTGGCCTCCGAGAACGGCGACACCGTGGGGTCCAGCAGACGCACTCTCGCGAACCGGACCCCGTTCTCGGCGGAGAGATCCGGGATCACCTGGTAGTCGACGCCCCAGTTCGCCTGGATCTGCGGGTTGAAGGCGTGGTAGCCGCCGACGCCGTTGAGCCGGTCGCCGTAGAGGATCACGCGTTCCGTGGTGCGGGTGATGCGCGGCGGGCCACCAGGTGCGGGGTCGGGCAGGTGCTTACGGAAGAGCGGTGCCTGGAGCAGCTTGCCGGTCTCGGGGTGGGTCTGGCCCTCGTGCGGGGCGAAGTCGAGGATCTGGCCGGTGCCGTCGATGGCACCGCGGATGCGCAGCCCCTGGTAGACCCCGTCGAACTCGGCCCGGCCGGTGGCCGCGTCCAGGGTGCCGCCCCGCCGACGCCAGTCGAAGAACGCCTGGCGAGCCGCGTACACGACCTCGTCCTCGGTCATGGTGTCGGGGAACATCAGCACCGGCTCGTCCGGCTTGGCCCAGGGCTCCGCGAGGTCGCCGGCCGTGGTGTGGTGGGCGGTGCCGTCCGTCAGGGGCGTCGCAAGGCTCGGGAACGACGCGAGGTAGGTGTAGTTGGGCAGCATCGGACCGATGCCGCGCTTCGGGGGTTCGCGGAGGGTGGAGTGGTTGCGCGGCGCCAGCCGGCCCGGCCGGTTGGCGCCAGGATCGCCCCACAGCACCTTGTGACGCACCTCCTCGGGGACGGTGACCTGGTCGAGGGCGGACGGCAGGGGCTTGGGGACCTCACCCGCCGCGGCCCTCACCTCGTCCGGTGAGAGCAGCAACTCATCCATCGGCACCTTCCGTTCACCCGTCAAGGCGACCGTCAAGGAGTCCGTCCAGCCCTTCGTGGTGCCCCCCTCGCCCGGCACGTCACCGGCTGCGAGCTGTGCCCGCTCGATGGACGACCAGAGCATCGACAGGTCGTGCGGCAGCCACCGCTGGTTGCGGACCTCGGAGCCGCGGGCCACCGGCAGATCGGCGTTGAGCCGGATCTCCCCCCGCTTGTCGGTGTGCTGCGCGGACATCACCGAACCGTCTTCGTCCAACGGTCGCGGCCGGTGCTCCTGATACCAGTCCTCACCGCCGAAGAGATGGCTCACCTCATGGAGAAGGACCAGCGTGAGGGGCGTGACGTACCACGTGGCGCTGCCCGCCCGGCCGACCCCCGGCAGCAGATCGACCACGTGGTGGCAGCGGTCCGCGTCGTCGGTGAACTCCACCGCGAACTCCACCAGGTCACCGTTGGGAAAGCGGTATCCCAGGTTGTGGTACTCACGTACGACCTTGGCGGCCAGCTCCTTGATCGCGGCCGTCTTCTCGGGCGTCACCCCGTCATGGGGACGCAGGTGGATGGACGTGACCAGCCGGGCCAGTACCGTCCCGTCACCCAGCTCGTAGCGCCGGACCTGGAACCGCTGGAACGGCACGGGGCCGAGCCACTCGATCCAGCCCTTGAACTTCTCGGTCGGCGGGTGCACCTCGATCGGTGGTCCGATCTGCTCTCCCATCGGCACGACGCGCACGCGGTAGCCGTGGGCCCCCGGCGTGCTCAGCTCCGGCGCGAACTCGACGGCGGTGACGACGCCCCGGGCGCCGGGCCGGAAGATCACCGGTGCTGCCGGGTTGCCCGGGAAGAGCCGCCCGGTCGTGACGGACGGGAACGCTTCGTAGACGATCTCGACATTGCCCGTGCCGGACGGCGCGTCACCCACCGTGCCGACCGCGAGGCCGAGATCGAACTCGTGTCCGACCGTGTACGGAAGCCCGGTGGAGGTCGTGCGGTGCCGTGCCACGCCGGTGTACTCGTCCAGCCTGCGCAGGCCGGCGCCGGTGACGGCGGCGGTGACCACCGCGGGCAGCGTCCGGTCGGCGAGACCCTGCCGGAAGTCGGGCAGGGCCTTCCCGGCGGCCAGCGCATACACCGCGAACAGCTCCCGGGCCGCGTCGGTGACCTGCTGGACGGGCGGGTGCTCACCCTCCACCGGGACGGGCGGCTGGTCGCCCGCCACCCGGTGGAGGAAGTCCCAGAGGCCGCGGGTCTCCTGGGTCGTGGCGCGGTGCTGCGCCCGGAGCATGTCGAAGTAGCCGTGGTCCAGCTCTGTGAGGTGAGGGTCCGTCCGACTGATGCGGTGCAGCGGATCGTCGGCAAGCAGCCAGCCGTTGCGCCAGTCGGTCACAGCCAGCCCCTCACGGGTGAGGGTGCGGGCGTACTCCTCGCGGACGCGCTCGGGCGTCGCGAACAGTTCGGCGAGGCGGGTGAACCGGTCGTGGTACGCGCCCTCGTACCGGAACAGTGACGGAGTGCCGCCCGTCCGCGCCAGCGACCGGTGCCCGGCGTTCGCGGAGATGCGGTGGGCGAACAACGGGCCCTGCGGGTGCGTCGCTCCCGTGGGCCCCTCGCCCGCCAGGTAGGGGGCCGACTCCTCGGCCTGGAGGAACTGGAGCACCTCACCGAACAGCTTCTGGACCGTGGAGGCCGTCGGCGCCTCGGGGGCGGTGAGCCGGGCCGCCGCCCCCGCCAGGGCGTCGAAGACCTCCTCCGCGGTGAGGGCTCCCTCAAGGTACTCGCGGACGTGGTCGCGTACCCCGCTGACCTCCATGGCCTTGAGGACGTCGTCGTCCCCGTTGAACACGGCGCGGTGGCGCCGGAACACCTCGTCGTCGCGGTACGCCATCGGCCCGTGGTCGCCGGACATCGGCAGGCCACTGAGCAGCAGCGCCTTGACCAGGGTCGCCACCGGCACGATCCGGTCGGAGCCGGGACCGGTCTCCCAGGCCAGGCGCAGGAACTGCCGCACCTTCCGCTCGGCATGCACCCTGAGCGAATCCGTCGGCCCGGGGGTGCCGTCCGCGCCGGGCAGCAGTGCCCGCCGCAGGTCGGGCCACGGCCCGGTCAGCCGGCGCAGGGTACCGGTGCTCCAGGAGCCGCCGTGGCGCACCTCACGCATCAGGTCGGACACCGCGCCGACGGCGCCCGTGACCCACGCGGTGGCGTGGGGCTGCGGCGGGGCGAACGTGGTGCCTGCGGTCCCGTCGGGCTGCGCGGTGACGTCATCGCGGGTGCCGACCCACGGCGCCACCGTCTCCGCCATGAAGCGGCTCACTCCCGCCTCGTGATCCCCCTCCCCCAACGCCTTGATCAGCAGCAGGTGTTCGCCGAGGAACGTGTCCAGCCCCTGCTTGCGCAGGTGGTACGAGTCCTGCGGCCCGCCGTCGAGCAGCGGGTGCGGCGTCCTCCGGGACTCCGGCAGCAGCGACTGCTCCCACGTCGCGTAGTGCCCGCGCAGCAGCCACAGCGCCCGCTGGGAGCGGTTCAGGTCACCGGCGGCCCACTCCTCGGCGGTGAGCCGGGGGTCGAACGCGGGGTCCAGCGGGAAGTCGGTCTGCGACCACGCGCCGGGGAGCGGCGGGGCGCCGGCCGACGGGGCGCCGGCCGGCTCACTCGGCGCGTCCTCCGTCGGCTGTCCCCCGCCGTGCGTGTTCCCGGTGTCCCCGGACGCCGTTCCGTACGGCGCTCCCCCAGCCGTGGCGGGCGCGGCGGCAGCCGCCCGGCGCACCGGTCCGCCGTAAGAGCCCTGCGCGTCGTTCACCGGCCACGACGCGTTCGGCCACGACGCGTTCGGCTGCGGCTGGTTCGGCTGCGGCGGATTCGGTACGGGACCGCCGGACGGCTGCGGACCACCCCAACCACCACCGGGGAACCCGAGACCCGTGCCGCCCATCCCACCCGAGACGGAGCCGTCATCGTTCAGGAAGTCCAGGAAGCCCAGGGACTCCGGCTGAGACTCCTCGGACCCGACCGGCTCCAGCTGGAGCCACCTGCGGCCGCCCACCATCTCGTCCACGACGACCATGAACTCCGGCGACTCCGGAAGCAACACCACCCCCGACTCACCCCCGGAAC